>NZ_JBBBQR010000004.1:0-336396 GCF_037136835.1 Pectobacterium sp. 1950-15
TGCGGCGAAAGCTTGCGCCACGTCGGACAAAAACGTCAGAGACGTTTTTGAACAGCACTCGTGCTGGCCCGAAGGGCGAGCCCCATTTATGGGGCGAGTAAACGTGTCGCAAGCGATCCGCAAAGTCCGATACCGACGAAGGCACCGCGTCAGCGGCATAATTTCCGCCGAAAGCCAGAGGTCAAGGAGCACGGCAATTGAGTGCTCCTTGTCGGGCGCACGCTACGGAGTAGCATGAAAATGACAGTGTTAATCGCGCACGAAACCGCCTCTTAGTCGGCATAAAAATGTGACTAGGAGGCAGTTGGGAGGAATGAAGCAAATCAACTCAACGCTTAGCGTTGCTTTCTGGCGTAGAACAACCAGGTCACCAATACACACACGACGTAGCACACCACAAACACCTTCATCGCGCCGGTGGGTGAACCGGTTAACTCCAGTGACATCCCGAAGGCCTGAGGAATGAAGAAGCCGCCGATAGCGCCAATGGCAGAAATAAAGCCCAGCGCTGCTGCGGTATCCGTGGCTGCTGTACGCTGCGCATCCGCATCGCTTCCACCTTGAGTTTTTACGCGATCTGCCGTTAATTTACGGAAAATCACGGCGATCATCTGGAAAGTTGACCCACTACCCAGACCGGCCGTCAGGAACAGCATCATGAAGATGCCAAAGAACATTCCGAATGAACCCGCAGAGTTCGCACTTGGCAGAGACAGGAACAGTAATACCGAGAAAATTGCCATCAGGATGAAGTTAATCAGCGTCACCTTCACGCCGCCAAAACGGTCAGACAGCATTCCGCCTACCGGACGCGCCAACGCCCCCAGCAGCGGCCCGAAGAACGCGTAGTACAGAATCACGATGTCTGGAAACTGTGTTCTGGACAGCATGCCGAAGCCCGCTGAAAAGCCGATAAATGAGCCAAAGGTGGACAAGTACAGAAAGCTGAGCACCCACAGGTGCATTTGCTTCAGAACCGGCAACTGCTTGCGTATTGACGCATTAGGCGCAGGAAGATCGTTCATGCCAAACCAGGCCGCGGTTGCAGCAATCACCAAAAACGGTACCCACATCCATGCCGCATGGTGCAGCCAAATCTGGTGCCCGTCAGGCTGAACAACGCCATTGCCAGAGAAGCCCAGAATCGGCAGGAAAATCACCACCGGCACCAGCAACTGCATCACGCTCACGCCGAGGTTACCCAAGCCGCCGTTAATGCCGAGCGCGCTGCCCTGCCGTGATTTGGGGAAAAAGAAACTGATGTTAGCCATACTGGACGCGAAGTTAGCACCCGCGAAGCCGCACATCAGGGAAATCGTCACGAAAATGCTATAAGGCGTTTGCGGATCCTGAACGACAAACCCGAGCCAGATACACGGGATAACCAGAATGAAGGTACTCAGCGTCGTCCAGCGGCGGCCGCCAACCAGCGGGATAACGAAAGAGTAAGGCACACGCAACAGCGCGCCGGAGACAGAAGGCAGTGCGGTCAGTAAAAATAGCTGGTCTGTGGTAAAACGAAATCCGACCTTGTTTAGGTTAACGGCCACGGTGCTGAATATCATCCAGACACAAAACGACAACAGCAGACAGGGAACAGAGATCCAAAGGTTACGCTGTGCTATCCGTTGGCCGCCAGATTGCCAGAATTTTGTATCTTCAGGATTCCATTCCCTGATCAGCGTGCTTTGCGATACTTTTTCGGGTGATGAAGGCTGCGTCATAAAAACCTCGATAAATAAAAACGCGGTAGAATTAAGGCGCAACATTAGGGATTACACCGCAGGTAAAGTTGATGCAAATCAACGCGCTGTCAGGTAAAAAAACCGTGTAAAAATAACCACACTCCTTAATGAGTAATAAAAATAGAAAAATAAGCAGCGATAATTCAATCTGTTATATCTCCAATTTTTCTGACTGTCATATCCCCTTTCAAGGCGCGGATATTCGGTGGTACTCACTAGTGGGTATAGGGTTATCATGTAGGATCGGGAAAAATGCCAAAAGGGTTATCCTTCACGGTACTGGTTTTCTACTCCTCCAGCAGAGGTCGCTGTTTATGTTGAAACGTTTCCTGCTGCCGCTATCGCTCGTCAATCAGGTTGCACTATTGATGTTGCTACTCGGTTTGCTGGGTATTGCAGGTATGTCGGTTTCCAGTTGGATGTCTCAGAGCATCCAAGGGAACGCGCACGCCATTAATAAAGCGGGCTCGCTGCGTATGCAGAGTTACCGCCTGCTCTCGATGGTACCGCTCTCTACCGAGAATGAAATTTACCTGCAAGAACTGGAAGAAGACGAAATCAGCAGCGACCTGCAACAGGCCGTACGTCGGGAAGGACTTAGCGAACAATTTACCGCGCTACGCATTTTCTGGCTGGAAAATCTGCAACCGCATCTGCGGCAGGCCACACAGGCCTCTGACGCTTCAGCGGATGTCGCCCGCTTCGTGAAGCAACTCGACGATCTGGTTTCCGCTATCGATCATAAGACCGAACAGCGATTGAGGATGGTCACGCTGGTGCAGCGCGTCTTTATCGGCATCATGTTTATTCTGCTGGTCACCACGTTCTTTTACCTGCGTCGCCGCCTGTTGACACCGTGGCGACGTCTGGTGTCGATGGCGCAGGCCATCGGTCACGGCGATTTCACCCAGCGCGTCACCATTAACGGTCATGATGAAATGAGCACGCTGGGACAGGTGCTGAACAGCATGTCGGATGAACTGTCCGCCATGTACCACAGTCTGGAGCAACGCGTGGCCGAGAAAACCGCCGACCTGCAACAGAAAAACGATCTGCTCTCTTTCCTTTATCGCGCCAGTCGACGCCTGCATACCGGCGCGCCACTGTGCAGCAGGCTAATGCCGATCCTGAACGAACTCCCGTCGTTGACACCGCTTCGCAATATTCAACTGCGGCTGTATGAAGATAACAATCAGGAACAGTTTCATCAGTTCAGCGATGACAGCCCGTCGCAGCCTGATCACTGCCCGGACAACAGCTGCCAGAGTTGCGGCATGCAGGTAAAACGTGAGGACCTGCGGGGTGAACCTCACTGTTGGGATCTGCACGATAAGCACGGGCAGTACGGCGTCGTGCTGGCCACGCTGCCGGGCAATACCGCGCTGAGCCGCGATCAGAATCAGTTGCTGAATACTTTATTGGAACAGTTGACCAGTACGCTGGCGCTGGAACGTCAATCGAACCATCAACAGCAGCTGATGCTGATGGAAGAACGCGCAACGATTGCCCGCGAGCTGCACGACTCTATCGCTCAGTCCCTCTCCTGCCTGAAAATTCAGGTGAGCTGCCTGCAAATGCAGGGTGGCGATTTACCCTCTGCGTCACAGCAGCTGTTGACGGAAATGCGGGAAGAGTTGAACACCGCCTATCGCCAACTGCGTGAACTGCTGACCACCTTCCGGCTCAAACTCTCGGAATCCGGTTTACTTGCCGCGCTGCGGGCCTCGGTCGATGAATTCAGCAAGCGGCTTGGGTACCCCATCGAACTTCACTACCGTCTGCCGCCGCAGTCGGTCTCCGCGCATCAGGGCATTCACGTCCTGCAAATTGTGCGTGAAGCGCTGAGCAATATTTACAAACATGCGCAGGCCACACAGGTCGATATCACTCTGCAGCTACGTCAGGGCCACATCGAACTCAGCGTGGCCGATAATGGCATCGGCATTCCTGATGATGCCAGCCGCGCCAACCACTATGGACTTATTATCATGCGCGACCGTGCACGGGGTTTGCACGGCGAATGCATTGTTCGACGCCGGCCGTCGGGGGGGACTGAAGTGAACGTTAGCTTCCTCTCCGAATACCGTCACCGGCTGCCATTAACAGGAGAAACTCATGATTAACGAAGATGCCGCCACCCTACTGCTGATTGATGACCACCCCATGTTGCGCAATGGCGTTAAGCAACTCATCAGCATGGATCCAGAATTACAGGTGGCGGGTGAAGCCAGTCACGGCGAACAGGGTGTCGAACTCGCGGAGCAACTGGACCCGGATTTGATTCTGCTCGATTTGAACATGCCTGGCATGAATGGCCTGGAAACGTTGAATCGTCTGCGGGAAAAATCGCTGTCTGGCCGTATTGTCGTCTTTAGCGTATCTAACCACGAAGACGATGTTGTTAACGCCTTAAAAAATGGTGCCGATGGTTACCTGCTGAAAGATATGGAGCCGGAAGATTTACTGGCTGCGCTGCATCAGGCGGCATCAGGGAAAATGGTGCTGAGTGAAACACTGACGCCGATTCTGGCCGCCAGCCTGCGTGAAAGCCGTCACAGCAGCGACCGGGATATTCAGCAGCTCACGCCGCGCGAACGCGATATCCTGAAGCTGCTGGCTCAGGGGTTGTCCAATAAAGTCATTGCCCGCAAACTCACGATTACCGAAAGCACCGTTAAGGTTCACGTCAAACACCTGTTGAAAAAAATGAAACTAAAATCACGGGTTGAAGCGGCCGTCTGGGTATTACAAGAAAAAGTGATTTAATCAAATCGTCATAAAAAACAGCTATTGTCAGCGGTACGGATAAGGCGCTCTGGCGCCCTACCGTCCGAGATTATCCTCGCGTGAGCGAGGATGCCGCCGTAGCTAACGAAAACAAAGTTGATGAAAATAATTGTTGGAAATACCATCAACACCCCGCCCAATCTAAACGCTTGCTAAACGGCACCGGCATTTATAGCCATTATCCTAATTAATGTGACGTTGCTCTCGTCTAAACTAGTTAGTAATCGCATTTTTCGGCTTTTACACCGAGTTTAACGTTGAGGAACAACATGAAAAAGGTCAGTAAGGAGCGGTTTATCGGCCTGGAATGGTTACGGTTTTTGCTCGGCTGCTATGTGATGATTTATCACACAGTACACGTTTATCCCCAGCGTGAGCGCATTCCCTTCCTGAGCGAGCTCACCAGCATGGGATTCTTCGCGACCAGCACGTTCTTTGTCCTGTCTGGCTTCTTGCTAGCCCATGTCTACATTAAGGACGGACGTCTGCGTGAACCTGTTCGCCAGTTCTGGGCCAAACGCTTCTTTAATCTTTATCCCATCCATATCATTGCCCTGCTGTCTTCGATTGCCGTTGTCACGCTGATGCAGTGGCTGGCCGTGCCGCCGGAAGGGCAAGTCGCCAGCGCGCGTTTTGTCATTTATGACACCAACGATCCCGCAGCCGACCCCGAAACACTGCGCCATTACATGACGAATGCACAGTTGGCGTTCAACGGGTTATTGCAGGTACTGATGTTGCAGGCATGGAATCCTTACTTCCTGACCTTCAATGCCCCGTTATGGTCGCTTTCTACCCTGTTCTTTTTCTATCTGGCATTTCCATTGTTAGCCCCACGTCTGTTGAACAGCCGTCATCCGTGGCTGTGGATGGGGATCGTCTGTTTGTTGTACCTGCTCCCGCCGATTTGGGTGATCTGGCAGCAGCAGTTCGGCATGCCGTACACTGGGTTATTGCAGCGCGGGCCGATCTTCCGTCTGCCGGAATTCCTCGCCGGGATTTTGGGGTATGCGCTGTTCCGTCATTATCGTCAGAAAGATCGCTTACCGCTGACCAAAGGCCAGCGCTCTGCACTCGCCCTCTTTATCAGTGTGAATTTCCTTGTCGCTACCTGGCTGTTTACAAAAGGCGAAGCCTATTGGTATTTCCTGCTGCATAACGGCTTGCTCCTGCCAGCTCAGGTCGGCTTGGTCTGCCTCAGCGCGCTGGCACGTGAACCTAATAGCGAGTGGCTGCGACATTGGTCGCCGCGTCTGGGGGCAGCCTCGCTCTCGATCTTTGCGCTGCACGTTCCGCTCTTCAATCTGTTCCGCACGCTGGAACAGCTGGTGCGCGGTAACCCGATGGCCTGCTTCAGCGACTGGGATCAGTGCATTGCCGCCGCCGGCCAGGTGCAGCTCTCCATGACGGGCTATGTCATTTTCCTGCTCACCACCGTGACGCTCTGTGTGCTCTTCCAGGAACGGATCGTGCTGCGCGTGAGGACGTTCCTGACCTCGCGTTTCCTGAACACCAACAGTACCTCACGCACGCAACGTACTGCGTAGCATCAGTTCTCGCACGCGCTTCTCTGGCCTGAAACCGTCTGGGCCAGAGAGGCCGTTCCTGCATGACGCATTGCCTTTCCAGTAGCCCAAAAATGTGACAACCGTCGCGTTATAGCCGTTAATCATCAATAGCAACTTTTATAACTATTTACATTCTAATCAATTACCGTTTTCGGGTAGAGCATCACTTCGATTCCTGTTAATGTTTGCCGTTCCGGGCTAAACCGGTTCGTTATCAACGGCTGTACGTCTTTGTCTCCGACGGACATCTCAATACCTGTCACCACTGTTTACTTGGCAATAATGACACTATCCAAACACGCAATCTCTTCCCTCAGCCTGGTTATCGCCCTCTCTGCTGGCGTTACGCAGAGCCGCGCTGACACCATTTGGTTGAACAACGGCGACAAGCTCACAGGGAAAATCACGCTGCTCGACGGCGGTAAACTGTTTATCAACACCGACTATGCTGGCTCTATTTCTGTAGCCTGGGACAAGGTGAAAACCTTTGAATCCGACCATGGTCTGGTGATTCAAGGCGAACGCTACGAGAAAGGCGTTCTGTATCCGACGATCAAAGCGGGCGAGAACCGCGCTATCGTCGCGAACCCGTCGCTTGCTAACGAAGCTGCTGGTCCGCAAACATTGCCGCTTTCTGAAATTACGTCCATCGTCGCGCAGAAGCCGCTGGTGACCGATTTCGCCTGGAAAGGCAACATTGATGCCGGCATGTCGCACAAGAAAAGTTCGACAGAAACGGATAACTACGATGTGGCGCTGAACACCAAAGCGCGTCACGATACGTGGCGACACAACCTTGATGCCAGTTACCATTTGGCAAAAGAGGATAAAGTCGAGAGCACCAAGAATGCGGCTGGCGAATATGCGCTGGATAAATTCGTGGATGAGAACTGGTTCTGGCAGGGTCGTTACCAGTACAAACGCGACTGGATCGAAAGCATTAAAATCAACCGTTCTTTCGGTCTCGGTCCCGGCTATCAGTTCTGGGATAACGATTTAGGCGCGTTCTCTCTGACCTCACTGGTCAACTCCCAAACCTTCGTCTACCGCGATCAGGGCGAGGATGACTTCTACTCCGGTGGGCTCAAATGGGCGTACAACCGCTACCTGTTCAGCAAATCGGTTGAAGCCTTCACCAACGGTGAATTGGGGCGTTCATTTGACGGCACTGCGCCAATCTATCTGAAAGCGGATGCAGGCATGCGCTTCAAGCTGACCGACTGGTCTTCGATGACGATGAAAGTGTCACGTACCCGTATCGAAAGTAATCAGGGGAATGTTGACGACACGCTGTACACCATGGGTGTTGGCGTCGGCTGGTAATTCGGTCGCTTCACACGTCTCAAGGTGAACGGCGATATTGTCGTTCACCTCGATTCTCACGCTCGTCGCGCCGTTATTGTCCCTTCCCTGCCGCCGCAGAACACGACTGTTGCAGAACACGCACCCGCTGTGCCAGTTCGCTCACGCTTGCATCTTCCGTCCCGTGATTTTTCAGCTCTTGCTCCAGCGCAAACAGATATTGCGCATTGGTGCCAAGCGGCCCGCTCGCACGCGCAATCAGCGGGGCAACGCTCTGAATGCAGGTATCATTTTCATTAAGGGGATGCTCCGGTTCGGACACAAACACCAGCGCCGTCAGCGGCGTGCCGTTTTTCCGCTGCAGTTCACACCAGAGCGGACGATAGCAGCCCGTCAGCATTTCACGCTTCCACAGCAGCTCCAGATCTTCACGCAGAGACGCTTCCGGTAAACGGAAAGCCAGACCTGTCGTTTGCCCGCCGGGCTGTAACGCCAGCATCCGTCCCGGCTGGGTTACCGTGCCACGGCCAATGGTGAGACGCAGGCAAAAGGCACGCTGCCACCCTGTCAGCGTCGCCAGACAGGTTTCTTCGGCGTCAAAAACCGGGTTCCACATCAGCGAACCGTAGCCAAACACCCAGACCGGACAGCTATTGGGCCGGAGCGCCAGCATTCTGTCCAACGAATCAGCCCGCTGTTGCGGCGTGAGCAGTAAGGTTTCTTCAATACAACCAAAAGACGTTCTACAATCTGCTTTCTGCAAAAAATCGCGTGTTAACACTACTTACCACCCCCAACCCTACTCTTTTCCTGCTCGTCAGATCGGCTCTCGCCCTGCGTTTAAAAACCTAACTGCTTCATCTGCTTAATTTTACAACACCATCAATCATGAGGTTATTCATTTATGGCTTTGCGATCAAGTTTGATAGTGGTCACAAAAACTAAAAAAGTTCGTGATAATGTTTCATCCGCGCGATATTCCGCTTTTGTACCCTAAATAATTCGAGTTTCAGGAAGGCGGCAAGAGAAGGCATCCCGATGAGCTTACTCAAGTAAGTGATTCGGGTGACTAAACGTAGCCAACGCACATGCAACTTGAAGTATGACGGGTATATCAACTTAATCGGCAACGCGTCGCCAGACTTGACGCTTTACGGATACAAACCTCATTTTTGTGATAACAGAAGCCTGTTTTCGACCTTTTGCTGTATATGAAAGCCCAACAGCGTATTTATTTCGATGGAATGACAACGACTAAACACAAAATGATAATAATTATCATCTCGTATTGTTATTATTTCCCATACCGGAATCGACTACCCACGGAGACACTGAATGGCAACGCCGCGTCAGCCTGTTTTAGTTCAGGTTAAACAGATCCACGATATTTCCCCTCATTTGCGCTGCATTACTTTCCAGCATGACGCGTTGCGCGATTACCCAGCCGAGCGCTATGGCGCGCATCTCAAACTTTTTCTACCGCAGGCAGGACAGCAAAAACCGGTTCTGCCTGCCATTGGTGAACGCGGCCCGGTCTGGCCGGAGGGCGAAGCCCGCCCTATCGTTCGCACTTATAGCGTCCGCGCACTGCGACCAGAAGAGGCGGAGCTGGATATGGTTTTCGCGCTGCATGAACACGCCGGGCCTGCCGTCACGTTTGCCCGTCAGGCCAAACCCGGTGATTGGGTCGGCATTTCACAACCCGGCGGCCCGCTCCCTATGCTGCCGCCAGCCTCCGCTTATTACCTGGCCGCTGACCCGTCTTCGCTCCCTGCGCTCATGGCGCTGTTGGAGAACCTGCCCGACGGCGCTCAGGGACATGCCGTCATTCGTGTCGACAGCGAGGCAGATAAGCTCGATATCGCTAAACCATCACAGCTTCAACTGCACTGGATCGTCGGCGGAACCGACGCGACCGATACGCTGTTGCAACGTTTTCAGGCGCTTCCAACAGCTGAAAATGCATTTTACTGGTTAGCGGGTGAGGATCGTATCGTGGTTCAGCTCCGTCGCCATGTGCGTCGCGAGCGTGGGGGTGAACGAAATCAGATGTATGCAGTACCTTATTGGCGAGAGGGGTTAAATGAAGAGGATTATCATCATAAACGCCACGATATCATGGACAATCCTGACGAATAACCACAAAAAATACATTTGATATTATTATGATAGGGAGAAGATACACAGATTCTCCCTCTTCATTTGAATTTCATCTCAAAGCGTAAAAATCCGTAAAACTCCCCGCGTTATGCCGACAATCTGTTATCATCTTGTTCGTTTCATTACGTTATAACTACTTTTTAGTAACCTTTTGCTGTTTATTACCGTTTTATGCCCTGAATACGTCGAGTGGGCGGTATGCTAGCTTGAAGTATGACGGGGATATTTTGCCGTATCATTCCTCTGGATAAGGAGAACTCCCGCAATGAAGTCTCATGCTGAGGTGGTCAAAACTCGCCATCATGAATACTCACTCATTTTTCCTGTTATTGCGCTGGCCGTGCTCTACATGTGGGGCAGTTCACAAGATTTCATCGCTATTCTCGGCATCAACGCCCTTGCGTTAGCCGGAATACTTTTCAGCGCGTTCAGCGTGGTACGTCACGCCGACGTGCTCGCGCACCGTCTGGGTGAACCCTATGGATCGCTGATCCTCAGTCTGTCCGTCGTCATTCTGGAAGTCAGCCTGATTTCAGCGCTGATGGCAACCGGTGACGCCGGCCCAGACCTGATGCGTGACACCCTCTATTCGATTATCGTGATTGTCACCGGTGGCCTGGTGGGCTTCGCCCTCTTGCTCGGCGGCCGTAAGTTCGCAACACAGTATGTTAATCTCAGCGGCATCAAGCAGTACCTGATGGCGATCTTCCCCTTGGCGGTGATTGTGCTGGTTTTCCCCAGCGCGTTGCCAGATGGTAATTTCAGCGTAGCGCAGTCGCTGATTATTGCCGCGATTTCCGCGGCGATGTACGGCGTGTTCCTGTTGATTCAAACGCGTACGCACCAAAGCCTGTTTGTGTATGAACACGAAGACGAAGGCGACGGTGATGACCCTCATCACGGTAAACCCTCCGCGCACAGTTCGCTGTGGCACACTGGCTGGCTTCTGATTCACCTGATTGCCGTTATCGCGGTAACCAAAATGAACTCCATGCCGTTGGAAACGCTGCTGACCGAAATGAACGCGCCAACGCAGTTTACGGGCTTCCTGGTCGCGCTGTTAATCCTCTCTCCTGAAGGGTTGGGAGCGATCCGCGCCGTCCTGAAAAATCAGGTACAGCGCGCGATGAACCTGTTTTTCGGTTCCGTGCTGGCAACCATTTCACTCACGGTTCCTACCGTTACGATCATCGCCATGCTCACCGGCCGCACGCTGAACTTCGGTCTGGATATGCCGCACATCGTCGTGATGCTGTCGGTGTTGGTGCTGTGCCACATTACGTTCTCCACTGGCAGAACCAACGTATTAAGCGGCAGTGCGCATCTGGCACTTTTTGCCGCCTATCTGATCACCATCACGCTGTAACCCCTCTGCCGACGCGGTTTTCGCCGCGTCGGCCCCGCAAGACTGCACTTCTCTTGATGTATATCTGGATCTTCTGAGCGCGTCCGGCGTATCGTAAGGCTGTCGTCGACGGACCGGCAGGCCCGCCATGTTGATTTACTTCCTTACTTTGGTTTCTGCTTAGATGAAAACGCACGGAATTAACGGCGTCAGGCCGTTCAGCGCGCTGATTGACGCGTGCTGGCGCGAAAAATATACGCTGCAACGTTTTACCCACGACATTATCGCCGGCGTTACCGTCGGTATCATCGCCATTCCCCTGGCGATGGCACTGGCGATTGCCAGCGGCGTTCCGCCACAGTATGGGCTCTATACCTCAGCGATTGCCGGGATCGTCATCGCCGTCAGCGGCGGTTCGCGCTACAGCGTCTCAGGCCCGACAGCCGCTTTCGTCGTTATTTTGTATCCCGTGTCGCAACAGTTCGGGCTCTCTGGCCTGCTGGTTGCCACCTTGCTTTCCGGCGTATTTCTGCTGTTGATGGGGATCTGCCGCTTCGGCCGCCTGATTGAATACATTCCGCTTTCCGTGACGCTGGGGTTTACCTCCGGGATCGCTATCACCATCGGTACCATGCAAATCAAGGATTTCTTCGGCTTGCAGATGGCCGTGGTTCCCGAACATTACGTCGAAAAAGTGGCGGCGCTGGCGCAATCGCTTCCGACTCTGCACCTTGCTGATACGCTGATTGGCGCAACGACACTGCTGGTTCTCATCGTTTGGCCCAGACTCGGTATTCGCCTGCCCGGCCATTTGCCCGCACTGCTGGCAGGCGTTGCGGTGATGGGGATCATGTCTCTGCTCGGTGAAAACGTGGCTACAATCGGTTCCCGGTTCAGCTATATGCTCGCGGACGGTTCGCAAGGGCAAGGCATCCCGCCCATCCTGCCGCAGCTCATTCTGCCGTGGGATATTCCGTCACCGGATGGCAAGACGATGACGCTGGATTGGAAAAGTATTTCCGCACTGCTGCCTGCCGCATTCTCTATGGCGATGCTGGGCGCGATCGAATCGCTGCTGTGCGCGGTCGTGCTGGACGGGATGACGGGCAAAAAACACAATTCTAACGCGGAGCTGATGGGCCAGGGATTCGGTAACATCATTGCTCCCTTCTTTGGCGGCATTACCGCGACCGCCGCGATTGCCCGCTCCGCCGCTAATGTGCGCGCAGGCGCCAACTCGCCGCTCGCCGCCGTGATTCACGCGCTGTTGGTGCTATTGGCGTTGCTGATACTTGCGCCGTGGCTGTCTTATCTGCCGCTGGCGGCAATGGCGTCGCTGCTGCTGATTGTCGCCTGGAACATGAGCGAAGCGCACAAGGTGGTGGATTTACTGCGCCACGCCCCGAAAGACGACATCATCGTGATGCTGCTTTGCATGTCGTTAACCGTACTGTTCGACATGGTGATCGCCATTACGGTCGGCATCGTGCTGGCGTCTCTGCTCTTCATGCGGCGCATCGCGCAGATGACCCGCCTGAGCGAACTGCCGGACACCAAAATACCGGACCATCTGGTACTGCGTGTTAACGGCCCGCTGTTTTTCGCCGCAGCAGAGCGCATCTTCAACGATCTGACCGTGCGCAGCGAAGGCTATCAAAATATCATCTTGCAGTGGGATGCGGTGCCGGTGCTGGATGCCGGCGGGCTCAACGCGTTCCTGCGCTTTAGCGAGACGCTGCCTGAAGGCAAGCAGCTCATCATCACCGACATTCCCTTCCAGCCGTTAAAAACGCTGGCGCGGGCAAAGATCCACCCGATTGAAGGGCGGCTTAGCTTCTACGGCTCATTAGCGCAGGCGATTGAGGCGACGACGGTGCACCCCAGCGTAGCAAAGACAGAGTAGAAAGATCGTGCAGGCCACGCCGTGCTAATGCTGCACGGCTGGCATGTTGAACCGGACAGACAGACGTTCGTCCCGCAACGTTAAATCCAGCGCCGCGTCACATTCGCGGCTAATCGTGCTCAGCTGCTCGTTCGTCAACGAATAAGGCAGTTGGATATCAAACACGTTCAAGCCTTGCTGGCGTGCCAGCGTAATCAGCCTGACAATGTTGGTTTCGTCACTCACCTGCGTAGACAGCACCTGTAGCGCCAGTACCTTCAGCCGCTCTTTCGGCGCACTCTGCCGAGACGGCGCCGTCCTGGTCACCATGCCAAAAATCGGCATCACGCCGTACATCGCATCCATGAAGCGCCAGCGTTTCTTACACAGTGTTGCCAAATAATCCGTATAGTCCAGACAGAGTTGCTCACTGGAACTTGCAGACTCAGGGGATTTTTCCATATTCCCTCCTCTCCTCTTCACCAGTGTTTTGTGGCGTACTACCCTGACGGGTATAAACCATAGCCTGTATAGTCGTTAATTCAGGTATATTGTCACGCTTCGCCCCCTTTTGACTAGCGTGTTGAGGAGACCTAATTGTGACAACTTTTTCTTCTGCTCCCGTGTTAATTACCGGCGGCGCACGGCGTATCGGGCTGGCACTGGCGCGTTCGTTTCTGGCCCAGTCGATTCCGGTCATCATCAGCTATCGCACGCCTTATCCCGAGCTGGAAGCACTACAGCAAGACGGCGCAATTTGTCTAACCGCTGATTTTTCCACCACGGAAAATATCTATGCGTTTGCGGGGCAAATCCAGTCGCTCACGCCGCGGCTACGCGCCATTATTCACAATGCCAGCCGCTGGGAGCCAGAAAGCCCCACTACACCGCCAGAACAAACGCTGGCCGATATGCTGCAAATTCATGTCTATACGCCCTACTTGCTCAACCAGTTACTGGAATCTTGCCTGCGTGGGCAAGGCGTTGCTGGCGCGGATATCATCCATCTGACGGATTACGTGGTAGAAAAAGGCAGCGACAAACACATTGCCTATGCCGCCAGTAAAGCGGCGCTGGATAACATGACGCGCTCGTTTGCCCGCAAACTGGCGCCGGAGGTGAAAGTCAACGCGATCGCCCCCGGTCTAATCCTGTTTAATGAACAGGATGACGAATCCTATCGTCAGCAGGCGCTGGACAAATCCTTGATGAAAATTGTCCCCGGCGAAGCGGAAATCGTCCGACTGGTGGATTATCTGTTCAGCAGCAACTACGTCACCGGGAAAACGCTGGGCGTTGATGGTGGGCGGGCTTTGCGTTAAGCCCCTAAGTCTCAATGTGAGGATAAAAACATCACCACCAGCGAAGTTCGTCAGCAGCTGACTGCTCATTTGACGCGCCTATGGCGCTATGGCCTGGTGCTGTCGCGTAGCCATGAGGTGGCCGAAGAACTCGTCCAGTCTACCTGCGTTCGTGCACTCGAAAAGAGTGCACAGTTTACGCCTGGCACGCGTATCGACAGATGGCTGTTCTCCATTCTTCATTCGATATGGATTTCCGAACTGCGCGCCCGCCGCGTACGTCAGGGACAAGGGTTTATCGAAAGCGAAGCATTGCTGGCACCAGATACCCATGAGCAGGATGACAATCGCCTGCATTACCAGAAAATCATGCAGCGCGTCAGCGCGCTTCCAGAAGCTCAGCGCAACACCGTCTTTTTAGTTTATGTCGAAGGGTTTACCTATCAGGAGGCGGCAGACACGCTATCGGTACCCATCGGCACCATTATGAGCCGACTGGCCGCAGCACGAGGTACGCTGGTGAAATCCATTGACACCCAGCACTCGGCAAAGGAGAGACTGTCTTGAAAACAATGCGTTTTACTCCCCCTTACAGTGACGAAGCCATCGTTGCCTGGCTGGATGGCGAGATGAATGAGGCCGATACGCAACGATTCAAGGCGCAACTTGAGGGAGATGAACAGCTTGCCGAGCGAGTCGCCGAACTGATGAAAAGTCAGCTTGATTTTGAAGCCGCCTTCGCTCCCTTGCTCGACAAAGCGCCTGAAGCGAGGATGCAGGCCAGACTGGAGACGTTATTGACGAAGGCACCAACATCAGCCACGGCTTCATCTTATGCCGGTGTTAGCCGTCGTTCACTCATTGCTGCTTCACTCAGTTTTTTAGTGCTGGGATCGGGGCTAGGCTACCTCGCGCGTTCTCCAGGGATGATTCTCAGCGACAGCGAGAAAATTCGCGATCTTGAAGCGCAGTACATGTCACTGTACCGCGCGGAAACCCTGCTTGATGCAGACAGTTCCTTACCCACCTTACAGCGCGGGCTGTCTCGTGCCACTCAAGAGATTGGGCTGCCACTCAATGAACGGCAGCTGACGCTTCAAGGCGCGGAGCTGAAAATAGTGCGTATGCTGCGCTACGATAGCACCGCCATTGCACAGATTACCTGGTTGCATGCCGAATATGGGCCGATGGCGCTGTGCATTTCCCCCGAGCGTCAGGCAGCATCCACGGTGCTTAACGATGAACAGCGTCATGATATGCAGGTTGTCTGGTGGTACGCTCACGGCTATCAATTCGTCTTAATTGGCCGCAGCCCTGTAGCACCGCTCACAGAAAGTGCACTCAGGTTACAAACGTCGCTGACATAGCCCGTGAACAGCCTTCCACACACGGACGACTCCACGTGTGGAAAGCCACTATTTATAAGGCGTGTTGGGTTATACGGCGTGTCGGGCTTTCGCCCGGATTTCAATATTAATCGCGACGCGATCGTCTACCACCCCGGTAAACCGATCCATGTTAAACGAAGAACGCGAAATCGCGGTGGTGGCATGAAGAGACAGCGAACCGTCATGCGATGAAGTTCCGCCCTGTTCTTCAAGCGTGGCTTCCAGAATGACCGGACGTTGAACGTTTTTTACCGACAGTGAACCAAAAACCCGAAAATGGCCCTGCCCCAGCGCGACAACCCTGCTGCTAGTGAAAATAATATCGGGATAGTGCTCAGCATCAAAAAACAGGCTGCTTTTTAACTGGTAAGTCAGCAGGCCATTGGAAGCCTGCAGCGTCGTAATGGGGATTTTCACATCAATACGGTCGTTTATTTCCTTTTCAGCGTCCAGTGTAATGTTGCCCGTCACGCCGTCGAGAGAAGCCTGTGAAAGGTGACCGAATGCTTGCCATGAAAGCGCAATGGCGGTTTTATCCGTGGCAATGGTGTAGTTGAGAGGCATAGCGTGCAACAGTGGGCTGATGAGCAGCCCGGTGGCCAGTACGGGAACAATGCGCGTCATAACAGGATTCTCCTCAGAGTAAACAACGCGTAAACGCTCAGGCGTGCTAATTTATTCGGTCAATCCTTATTATTTTTTCGATGCAGAGAAAACACCGAGCGTTGATGAGGGGCGGACTTTGCGTTAAAGCTCTGCCACAAAGACATAGCCGGATATTTCACGCCATGTTTTCTTCTTTTGCATCTCGCTCGGCCGTTAAGTTAATGCTCTTAACATGGGAAAAAGCATAAAAATCAGGGACACACTACGTGATTTCTTCCTGATTGATTAACAGGCTTTCAATATTTTTCGCTGACAGCGAGCGATAAAAAAACCACCCCTGAATTAAGCAATCTGCATCAATTTCTCTGGCAATCGCTAATTGCTCAGCATCTTCAACGCCTTCAAAAACAATATCTTTCCCCATATCTTTAATGAGCGAGCAGATTGCATGCAATATTTTTTCTTTATTCTTGTTATCCAAGCTTTTCATTAACGAACCGTCAAGCTTAACTTCATCAAATCTGAAGCCGGTGAGCCATGCTAAGTTCGAATTTGCCACGCCAAAATCATCAATCGCCAGTTTGATGTTCATTTTTGCCACACGCTCGGCAAAAAGCTGGATGTCCTTTTGCGATAGCTGGCAGCGCTCTGATATTTCCAACTTTATCTGAGCAGGTTCAACACCGTGAAAAGCACACACCTCAAGCAATCGGTTCATGAAAGCCGGATCGCTAATCTCATAGTCGGTTATATTTATAGACAGCGTCAACTTCCTGTTGCCATTAAGAACAGCAGCCATCTCTCTCACTGAGGTTTTTATTACAAAATCAGATATTTTTGAGTAAAACCCGATTTTTTCTGAAGTTTTTATAAAGATCTCAGGAGAAACAGAGCCATGTATGCCATCACGCCATCTGACTAGCGCCTCAAGACCGGCTACTTTCCCATCAATAGCGTTCACCATCGGTTGATATTCAAGAAAAATATCCCCTCTCTTGATGGACGTCTTCAAACGAGACTTCAGCGACTGTCTTTTATCGACAATATTTAAACAGAAGAAAGTCAGGAAGCCACCCAGCGTTAATACGACCACCATAACAAAAGACAGGAGACCCGGTGTGAGCGACAGCAACCCGCTGCGCGCATTTTGCGCCATCACGCAAAACAGCCATTGAGGACTACAAAGGCTGGTGTTGGCGGTAAATATTTTACTCAATAACGGATTACCCGAAGCAACATACTCCTTCGAATTCGATTCAAAATACTTTTGCGATTTATCCGCTGATGTCATAACGAAATACCCATCAGTTACTGTATTCAATATACTTTCATAGGTTCCCCGCGCAACAAAAACCGCAGCATGGCCTTGATAGAGCCCGATATTGTTATACAGCGTCTTACTATTATTCCTCACTTCAATTAATGCTAGCTTATTATTTTCCTTATCATTTTTCACAGTAATATGTAGAGGGGGATTCACTTCCCCCCAAAAGGCGCTGCAATAAATACGATTTTCTTTCAAAGAAGCAACATCTTCAATATTGAGATGACGCCACCTTATCATTCTTAATTTTTCAATATAGTTTGGCGAACAAATATCATCATCAATAGCGTTAATGTCACCCAACGCAGACAGTGCTTGTTCTGCTAACATTTCAGTCTGAAAACGTAATTTTTCAGAGCGCAATATTAATTTACTTTCCTGATAATTAACTAATAATTCATTTAATGAAAACAAAAAAGAAAATGAGATAAAAACCATCATAGAAATGGTTGTTGTTATCTTTTTAAACCCTGAAAAACGCATCGCAGTCCAATGTCAGTTAATACTCAAAAGAGCATTTAAATCCAGGCCAGCGATAGTAACCAGATGAAATTTTCGTGTCCAGTTCTTTCAAAAACACGCAGTTAAAATTAGCACATTTTTATAATTCACTTCGGTTAATAAATCAGCTTCGCTTTATTAAACAATATCGATTAAAAAACCATGAGAGTAACCATTTGATTACATAAAGAAATAACCAGTCATACATTAATGTATTCCATATACATTATTACCGATAATTATTACACCACCACAGTCCACTGGCATGCACGCGCCCAAAAGCACGTGCAACGAGATGACAGGAATTATTTCGCCTCTCTTTTCTTCGCACGCACCTTACGCTGGTACGCTTTATTGCTGGCGACATACGTCAGGTAGGCCGCACGCGTCATCCCACCAATATGTTGGGCAAAGGCATCGTAAGTGGTATCGGGCGGCAACTCGAACTCGGCCAACACCTGTTCCCATGCTTCACGGTGCTCCGGATTGAGTAGCGTTTTATCGTAGTGAGGGAAACCGCTATCGGCAAAGGATTCGGCCGACACGCTGCTATAGGCGCCATTGTTCATGTAGCTGCGTCCGGCCCTGAAAACTGTATCCTGGCTAGCTTTATTGATCGAACAAGGCCCCCATGACAGGCGATAGTCGCTTTTCTGTACACTGATACTGGGGCCATAGCCCACCGGAAACAGAATGTCCTCTTCCGCCAGCATTTTTGATCCCACATACGCATAGTTACCGCGCAGAAAAGCGTCATCCATAACGATCCAGCATTTTTCAGACAAAGGCGATGCCACAATCTCCGACAAGGCGGGATTACGCTCAGTCGTGCGGAAAAGATAAGGCCGGACAAACAGCGGCATCGTCATCACATCATTCCAGATGCTGTGTTCAGCAAACAGTTCATCCTTTTGCATCTGACGCAGGTTGCCAATAACCAAAACATAACCATCGGTATGCAAGTCTATCTCGACCCGAAAGATGTCGCCTGGAACCGTTTTATGCTGCTGGTTTTTCATACTCATCAGCCGTTCCAGTTTGTGTGCATAATCAACCGGCAATCGTTCACGATAAGATCGCAGCCAGTCGACAATCTCTTCTTTGCTGGTCAAATGGCGGCATTCCGGCAGCGGTAGTCGGATAGAATTTCGATAATTGCTGGCGTTGATATAGCCGTAGTTTCCCGAGTTCAGCGTTCTGACGCCCGCAGAAAACACAATGCCATCGGCCATCACGCTGGAAACGCTGGTATAAGTCAGTTTCTTTTCTTTACCGCGTGCGGTTCTCGGCAAAATAACGTCACGGCCGCGCGTGTGAATAATGACGTCTTCTTCCTGATAATTTAGCGCGGTGGCGGTAATACGCTTGCGGATCGTGTCGCCATCAAAACAGATAAAATAGCCATCACGTACGGTTACAATCTCCCATGCAGACGATAACGGCTCCAGCCCAAAATAAGGGCGTAAGGCTTCCTGCATCCAGCTGTTTATCTGGTCAATCGGTTTCATCTTCAGCGCGGTTCCCAGTGGAATAATCGGTAATGGTGGCGTGGCCGTTCTCGATAAACGACGAGAATCCGGTGCAATATCGCCTAAAAAAGCCTGCTCCGCAGCTTATCTAATTTGGGCAAGTAAACAAATACTTAACACCCATTTACGCTTCACTTCTCGTTTATGATCTATCATCAGGCTATGCTATCAGCAGTAAGATGGGGATGACGTAGATACCATGCATAAGATTGTTTTTATAGAAGATGATACCGAGGTGGGAAAATTGATCGCGGCCTACCTCGGCAAGCATGACATTGATGTTCAGGTTGAAGCACGAGGCGATCAGGCATTGGCCTTTATTGAACAGCAGCAGCCCGACCTTGTGCTGTTAGACATCATGCTGCCCGGTAAAGACGGTATGACCATCTGTCGGGAATTGCGGCCACAGTACACCGGCCCGATTGTGCTGCTGACGTCGCTGGACAGCGATATGAATCATATTCTGGCGCTGGAAATGGGCGCCGATGATTACATCCTGAAAACCACACCGCCCGCCGTGCTGCTCGCTCGCTTGCGCCTGCATTTACGCCAGTATGCCGCCGCACCACAGGTTGTGGCGGAAAACACCGTACCTGCCGCATTGCAGGTGCACAAATCCCTGCACTTCGGCCTGCTCTGCATCGATCCGGTCAATCGCGAAGTGACATTAGGACAAGAGCACATCGTATTATCCACCGCGGATTTCGACCTGCTCTGGCAACTGGCGACCCACGCTGGACACATCATGGATCGGGATGCGCTGCTGAAAAATCTGCGCGGCGTCACTTACGATGGCATGGATCGCAGTATTGACGTTGCGATTTCCCGCCTGCGTAAAAAACTGTACGACAACCCACTGGAGCCGTTCCGCATCAAAACGGTGCGTAACAAGGGTTATCTGTTCGCCCCCAATACCTGGGAGAGCGTCACGCTATGAGAAAGCTGTTCGTCCAGTTTTTTCTATTGCTGTTCGCCTGCTTTGTCGTCATGACGCTACTGGTCGGGCTGGTCTATAAGGTCACGGCCGAACGCGCAGGCCGCCAGTCTATGGATGACCTGATGAAAAGCTCGCTCTATCTCATTCGTAATGAGCTGCGTGCGATTCCGCCCCGCGACTGGCATAAAACGATCAACCAGTTGGATTTGAACCTGTCGTTCAAACTGCACATCGAACCGGTGAGCAAATATGCGCTGAGCCCCAAGAACCGCCAGCGTCTGAATCAAGGGGAAATTATCGCACTGGATGACGAATATACGTTTATCCAACGCATCCCTCGCAGCCACTACGTTCTTGCCGTCGGCCCTATTCCCTATCTGTTCTTCCTGCACGAAATGCGGCTGCTGGATTTACTGCTGGTGATGCTGATTGGGCTGTCGCTGGCGCTGCCGGTGTTCCTCTGGATGCGGCCACACTGGCAAGCCATGCTAAAACTGGAGAATGCCGCACAGCGCCTGGGCGATGGTCATCTCGAAGAGCGTATTCACTTCGATAGCACCTCAAGCCTGTTCCGGCTTGGCATTGCCTTCAACCGCATGGCCGATAACCTGAACCAGCTCATCAACAGTAAAAAACAGCTGATTGATAATATTGCACACGAGCTGCGTACGCCGCTGGTCAGGCTGCGTTATCGCCTGGCGATGAGCGACAACCTGACGGAAGACGAGCAGCAGGCGTTAAACCGGGATATTGGTCAGCTTGAAGCGCTAATTGACGAGCTGCTGACCTATGCCAGACTCGACCGTCCGCAGGTGACGTTGCACCTTGCCAATATCGATATTCCTTCGTGGTTACAGGCAAAAGTTGACGATTTTCGTCTGATCCACCCTGACAAACATATTTCGCTGGATATGCCACACTCAGCGCAAATTGGCGCCCTCGACCTGCGCCTGATGGAACGGGTTCTGAATAATCTGATCGGTAACGGGTTACGCTTCTGTCATAGCCGATTGCACATCAGCCTGACATCCGACACCGAGCACATCGCTTGTCTGCAAGTCGAAGATGACGGCCCCGGTATTGCGCCCGAAAGTCGGGAAAGCGTGTTTGAGCCGTTTATCCGTCTGGAAGCGGGTATCGAGAACAGCAGCGGCGGGTGTGGGCTCGGGCTGGCCATTGTTCATGCTATCGCCCGCGCCTACGAAGGCAGCATTACCGTGGATGAAAGCCCGCTCGGCGGCGCTCGTTTCCGCTTTTGCTGGCAGGTAAAAACCACGACAGCGCAGACGGTCATCACCAGTCAGCACTAGCACAGAGACGGCGGTAACCCCGCCGTTTTTCTCCTGTTACCCTCGTTTTCCCAGCTTGTACATTAGGTTACACGCCGAAACCAATCACTCACTGAAGCCGCGCTCTGTTTCTCCTATTCTCTCTTCACCGGCCCAACCGAGGGCTACGAAACGTGAATGAGATAACGAGGAAATGATGATGAATAAAGTATTAGTTATGATCGCAGGTGCGGCACTGGGTCTGTCCTCTGTAGCGTTTGCCGCGGACACGGTTACCACCGCCCCAGCTCAGCCGACGGCGACAACATCTGCTCCGGCTAAAGCCGTTCCCCATAAAAAACACGTGAAGAAAGTGAAAACTGCTGAGCAAAAAGCGCAGGCTACCAAGAAACATGTGAAGAAAACGAAAAACGTTCCTGCTCAGAAAGCGCAGGCTACCAAGAAACACGTGAAGAAAACGAAACACGTTCCTGCTCAGAAAGCGCAGGCTGCCAAGAAACATGTGAAGAAAACGAAGCACGTTCCTGCTCAGAAAGCACAAGCAGCCAAAAAACACGTGAAGAAAGCGAAAACGGCAAAACCCGCTACCACCACGCCAGCAGCGTAATCGGTAAACACCCGCTCCTTCCCCACTGGGAAGGAGCCACTTTAGGTCAGTCCCGATTTGAAGCACATCGCTAAAGGCTGACCACAATAGAACAACCATCAAACACCCGGTTTACCGGGTGTTTATTTCATCGGGGGACGGGAAAATGATGCGCCGTTATTCATTTGAAATTATGTTCTCCCTCGTTCTACTTTGTGGCCTTATCACCCTGAGTTTTTTTCTCTAGTCCATAATACTTCGGCATTACGCAGTGATGAATCAAGATCACCAGATAAAAGAACGCTAAAACCAATAATGCGCGATATGAGATTTGATCGCCGGACGGCGTTAAAAAATAAACCAGAATATTTCAAATAGTTACAAATCAAGCTAAACAAAGATTCCAGAATAATAAAGTTTTATCATTCAGCGCCGTTTATATCATTACACTCCGGGCAATACCGAGAACGTCATAATGAAAAAACTCCTGCAAATATCTGCAATATTGCTTAGCACTCTGGCTGCCACATCGTATACCTTCGCGTCACCTTCTCCATCAGCCGGTGTCATTCGCTTTTCCGGTGCCATCGTCGAGCCCGTTTGTGATGTTACGACACAGTCAAGCAATGTGGCCGTCAGTTGCGAACGGCAAGGAAGAGTACAAACGCTACACATGAAAAACAGCTCACACTATGCAGCCTTACCACAGAACATCGGTTCCGTGAGCGCAAAAACCTTGAGTGCAAATGTACGTATCGTGACCGTTAGCTACGAATAAGGCTGATGGCGCGGCGAGATGTCGTTTAGTGATGCGAGAACGCTACGCCATGTAAGACTGTGGTGTAGCGTTTAATATATGGGGACAGCCGCAGAACGATTTTTCCGCAAATACTCTCACCCCGTAATAACCATTTTGACGATCGATAATACCCAGTATCCTACCGTGCCGTGATGTCATACCACGCCTTTTACACTCAATAACATTTTAATTTTCAGTCCCTCACCAACAAATACATCTATAGTTAATCCAACGCGCTATATTTAGCGCCTCAAGATGGCTTTTATCATAAGGTTTATTCACTACATGCGCATATCAGCCTGGTTGTTATGTTCATTATCATTTATTGCCCCGCTAAGTTGGGCTGAATCCTCACCAACAGATACCGACGCCCAGAAGCAGCAGCAAATTTTATTTTTCAACCACGACGATCGGGATGTGGTTCCTGATACAGCTGTCTGGCCGTGGCAGGCTATCGGGCAGTTGGAAACCGCCAGCGGTAACCTCTGTACGGCGACGCTGATTTCCCCTCATCTGGCGCTGACGGCCGGGCATTGCGTGGTCACGCCACCAAAAGGCGAGATCGATAAACCTGTCGCGCTGCGTTTTCTGGCGACAGAAAATGGCTGGCGTTATGAAACAACGGAGATTGAAGCGCTGGCGAATAAAACGCTCGCCAAAAAATTGAAAGCCGACGGCGAAGGATGGATCGTTCCGCCTTCAGCCGCACCGTTGGATTATGCCCTGATTCGGCTAAAGCAAACGCCGCCGGGAATTCGCCCGCTCCCGCTTTGGCAAGGCAGCCGCCAGGAATTGATGCAGGCGTTGAAGGATAACGGCCAGCGCGTCACGCAGGCCGGTTACCCGGAAGATCATCAGGAGACGCTGTACCGTCATCAAAACTGTGCGATCACCGGCTGGGTTCATACCGCCGTGATGGCACACCAGTGCGATACACTGCCCGGCGATAGCGGTTCCCCTCTGATGCTGAATTCAGCGGCAGGTTGGGTGCTCATGGGCATTCAAAGTTCTGCGCCCGATGCCAGTGAACGCGCACGGGCCGATAATCGTGCCGTTTCCGTTACCGCGATTCGTCAGCAGTTAGAAGCATTGGCAAAACAACGCTAACCCCTCACGCGATGCACCACCGCCAGACAGAAACCGTTATTTCGGGGTCGTCTGGCGTCAGCGACTTCCCTTCAACGTCATGATATAAAAAAATATCTGTTCTATTCTTGTCAGAGATATAGGTTAATCATCCATATTGTTACTGTAACAATGGCGTCGCCATTATCAGGATGTTATTTTTAACTTATGGAACATGCCATTTTTTATAATTAGATTCCCATTTATTCGCAGAGCATTTTCTCAGCCAAACCGTTTATCTCCGCCCGCAAGTGATGGGAAAATATCATAAATTTCTATCGTACGTTGAAAACCAAAAACATGATTTAAGGCCAAAAAGCGCCGAAATCTTAACGGAAAGATAAAGGTGGTATAATAAGTTACCTCAATTTTTAGCCTCTATGTTATTGTGTCGCCGTTAAATTAAATTGATGTCGTCGCGATTATTATTGCGAAAAGGAAGAGTCTACATGTTAAAACATTTGAGCCATGACGAAAAAATACGCATGCAGACTCTCGACGAACTACAAAAAACCGATATATCTCAAGACGATATTCTTCACAAACTCACGAAATTGGCCTGCCAGCTGCTTGAAACCCCAACGGCACTTGTGACGCTAACCGGCACCAAATCTCTGCACGTTAAAGCAAAAACCCATTTCCCATTCGATGATATGGAGAAAATCGGTTCATTCGACCATTTTACCGTACAAACGGGTCAATCCTTTATCTGTCCCGATGCCATGCATGACGAGCGTTTTAACGATAGTCCTTACGTAACTGGCAAGCCGTTTATCCGCTTTTATGCTGGCGTTCCGCTGAAAACCAAAGAAGGCTATTCCATCGGGACGTTTTGCATTATTGATTATGTTCCGCGCACTTTCAGTAAAATCCAACTGCGGCTACTGCACGATTTAGCCGCCATTGCGATGGTGTTAATGGAATACCGCAACGCGATTGGGCTGATTGATGCCGTGACTCTGTTGCCCAACCGCCAGCGCCTGGTTGACGACATCAGCCACATTACCGACATCCACGAGCGCTACCTGCTGATTCTGATTGATACCATCGACATCTCTTACGCCTATGAAATGGGATGTGCGCTGGGGATGCCCACCGTAGAAGGTCTGCTGAAAGATATCGGCATCTTCCTGCGTCTCAGTTTGAGTTCGCCAGATAATATTTACAGCGTCGCTGTAGGTCGTTTCGCCCTGCTGGTGAAGGCGGAAAATAAAGAACAGGTTCTGGCGGAGCTCGACGCCTGTGCCGAACGGATTCATGAAAGCATCACCAGCCATATACCACTCAAGCTGGAGTTTTTCGTTGGCTATACCGAATTCCAGATTCCGGCAAACGATCCTCAGCGAATTCTGCGTGAGTCAATGAGCGCGCTGCGCGCTGCTATCACCAAGAATATTCGCCAGTTCGCCTACAACCGCGAGGCCGATAAAGCACAGCAAATCGCCTTTACCTTGCTCAATGAACTGGCCGATGTATTACAGAACAACAAACCGGGTCTCTATCTGGTTTATCAGCCGAAATTAAGCATCAAGACGAATACCGTCATCGGCGCCGAAGCGCTGATTCGCTGGCGTCATCCCGATTTGGGCGAGATTTACCCTGACCAGTTTATTCCACTCGCGGAAGGCACCACGCTGATGCGCCCGTTAACGGACTGGGTTACCCGGGAAGCGGCATGCCAGGTGAAACAGTGGCGTCAGCAGGGGCTACACTTCCCGGTGTCGATTAACGTTTCTGCCAGAAACTTCTCCGAGAATGACTTTATCCCGCGCCTCATCACCATTCTGGAGAACCACGGTCTTACCCCTCAGGACATTGACATCGAATGTGTCGAGACGCAGAAAATCATCGAAAGCACTGAAACGCTCGCCACCATTCAAACGCTGCAACAGCTCGGATTCACTATTGCGCTTGATGATTTTGGCACGGGATATAGCAACCTAAGCTATCTGCGCAATATCCCCTCTACGGTGATAAAGCTGGATAAATCGCTGATTAAAGATATAAAAACGGACCATAAAAGCCGCGTCATTGTGGAATCGATTATCAGCATGCTGCACAAACTGAATTATGTTGTGCTGGCGGAAGGCGTGGAAAACAAAGAAACACTCGACTATCTGGCCTGCTTTGGATGTGATGAAGTGCAGGGCTACTATTTTTCCCGGCCCATTCCTCCAGCGGCATTCACCACATGGTTAACGACGCGCTCGTCACAAGCCTCGACATAACATCCCCGTCGGCGGGCTATTCAACAAACGGTAGGAGAACGCGCATGACGCTTCTTACGTCGCAGGATGAGCTCGCTATCAGAAATGCCATGGCGCGACTGGAAGCCCCCTCTTTTGCCATACAGGCGGCGAATCTGGTTGGAAAACCGATTGAATGGAGCCTATCGAAATTACCCGCCATGGTGAAAAACAAAATACAGGATGTGGTTCACTCGGCGCTGTACAAAGCGGTAGACGCCGCGCTCTATACGCTGGACGATGCACCCGCTCGCGTGGCATCGCCCAAGACACATAAGCTGGCCGTCGCCGCGTCCGGTGCGGTCAGCGGCTTTTTTGGTGCAGCCGGTCTACTGGTCGAACTGCCTATCAGCACGACGATCATGATGCGTTCCGTGGCGGACATCGCCCGCAGCGAAGGTTTCTCCCTCGCCGATCTTTCCGTCAAAGCCGCCTGTGTGGAGGTTTTCGCACTCGGTGGGACGCAAGAAAGCGATGACGCGGCCGATTCGGCCTATTACACCTCACGCGCCGTTCTGGCTGATATCACCAAGCATGCCAGCCGCGAATTAATCGGCATTGCTGGCAAAAAAAGCGCAGGGAAAGCCTCTGCAAGAATGAGCACCTCACAGGCAGGAAAAACGCTGGCAAAGCTGATTGATGCCGTCGCCACCAGACTCGGTGTGACCATGACAGAGAAAATGGCCGCGCAGATTGTTCCGGTAATTGGTGCCGCTAGCGGCGCTGCCATTAATACGCTGTTTATTCACCACTACCAAAACATGGCGAAAGGCCATTTCATCATAAAACGTCTGGAACAGACCTATGGTGAAGAGGCGATCAGGTCGGCTTACCTTGAGCTCAAAAACAGCCATCGCCGACCTGATGTGATAACAAAAAGTTAGCCTTCAACCTGCTCCATCGCCTGCAATACGCGCTTATCGGAAATAGGGAATGGCGTCCCTAATTGCTGGGCAAAGTAGCTGACGCGCAGCTCTTCAAGCATCCAGCGTACCGCTTTCACGTCGTCATCGTCACGTCGCTCCGCTGGCAACTTGTTCCACCACTGCTGCCACGTCTGTTGAACCTGCTCCACCTTCAACATCTGTGCCCGATCGCGGTGGACATCCTGTGCCAGCTTCTCTAGACGTCGTTCTATCGCTTGCAGATAGCGCAGCACGTCCGGCAGGCGCTGCCAGCCGTTTTCGGTCACAAAGCCACGGAACACCAGACCGTTCATCTGACTCTTGATATCGCTTAACGCCAGCGCCATCGCCATGTCTACGCGCCCTTTCAGACGTTTATTAATGGTGAAAACGGTCGTCAGGATTTGCTCAACCTGTTTGGCGATATCCACTACCGTATCGTTCAGCTCCGCACGCACTTTTTCATGCAACTGCTGGAAAGCGTCTTCCTGCCAGACCGGACCGCCAGCTGATTCAATCAGCTTATCCACCGCACAGGCGATACAGTCATCAATGAGATCCAACACTTTGCCATACGGGTTGAAATAGAGGCCGAGTTTCGCCTTGTTCGGTAGCTTGTCATGCAGATATTTGATCGGTGACGGAATATTCAACAGTAACAGGCGGCGAAGCCCCTGCCGCATCACCTGTTGTTGCTGGTGTGGCGTATCGAACAGACGAATCGCCACGCTATCCTTTTCATCCACCAACGCCGGATAGGCTTTAACCGAGTAGCCGCCGCGTTTCTGCTCATAGCAGTCCGGCAGTGAACCAAAGCTCCAGACGTGTAGACCGCGCTGCTCCAGCCCGTCATCCGCCACGGAGGACAGCGTTTGCTGCACTTTATCTTTGAGCTGATCTTTCAGCGCGTTCAGGTCTTTGCCTTCCCGCTGCGTCCGATTTTTCTCATCGATGACGCGGAACGTGATTTTCAGATGATCGGGCACCTGATCCCACTGCCATGCCTCGCGCGGTACCGTCACACCCGTCATCAACCGTAGCTCACGCTCCAGCGCATCCAATAGCCCTTTATCTAATGGCGTGGTACGCGCCAGAAACGCCTCAGCGTAATTTGGCGCGGGGACAAAGTTACGACGTAACGGTTTGGGCAAGGATTTAATCAGCGCGATCGTCAGTTCGCGGCGCACACCGGGGATCTGCCACTCGAAGCCCTCTTCACGCACCTGATTGAGGATGGGCAGCGGAATATGCACCGTCACGCCATCCGCATCCGCACCCGGCTCAAACTGATAGGACAGCCGTAATTTCAAGCTGCCCTGATGCCAGAAATTCGGATAATCCAGCGCGCTTACCTTCTCCGCGCCGTCTTTAATCAACATGCTCTTTTCAAAATTAAGCAGGTCGGCATTATCCCGGCTGGCGACTTTCCACCACTTGTCAAAGTGGCGCGACGAGATGACATCGTGCGGCAAGCGCTGATCGTAGAAAGCAAACAGCGTCTCGTCATCCACCAGAATGTCGCGGCGACGCGATTTGTGCTCTAAATCTTCTACTTCCGCCAACAGCTTGAGGTTAGCGCGGAAAAAGGCGTGATGCGTTTGCCAGTCGCCTTCCACCAGCGCATGGCGGATAAACATCTCACGCGCCAGCGTTGGATCGATTTGGCTGTAGTTCACCTTGCGCGCCGCCACAATCGGCAGCCCGAAAAGCGTCACCTTCTCCTGCGCCATCACCGTGCCCTGCGCTTTTTCCCAGTGAGGTTCGCTGTAGCTCCGCTTAATCAGATGCTGGGCTAGCGGTTCGATCCACTCGGGTTCAATACGCGCGGCAATACGTCCCCACAAGCGGCTGGTTTCCACCAGTTCCGCCACCATCGTCCACTTAGGCGGCTTTTTGAATAGCCCAGAGCCAGGGAAAATCGCAAACCGGGCGTTACGCGCGCCGCTGAATTCCTGTTTTTCAATATCTTTCTGCCCGATATGCGACAACAGCCCAGTGAGCAGCGAGCAGTGAATACTCAGGTAATCGGCTGGTTCACTGTTGACTGGTAGCCCCAGCTCTTTCACCACCTGACGCAATTGCGTGTAAATATCTTGCCATTCGCGCACGCGCAGGTAGTTAAGGAAATCGGTGCGGCACTGACGGCGGAACTGACTGGAAGACAGCGTTTTCTGCTGCTCACGCAAGTAGTCCCACAGATTGACGAAAGCCAGAAAATCGGAGTCTTTATCGGCAAAACGACGGTGTTTCTCATCCGATGCCTGCTTCTTATCCAGCGGCCTTTCGCGCGGATCCTGAATCGATAGCGCAGCGGTGATGATCATCACTTCACGCACACAGCCGGTTTTACGCGCTTCCAGCACCATTCGCGCCAAGCGTGGATCGATCGGCAATTGCGCTAACTGCTGCCCCTGCGGCGTCAGGCGATAATGCCCATTTTCCGCCAGATTAATCGCGCCTAATTCCTCCAGCAACCGCACGCCGTCCTGAATATTGCGCTTATCCGGCGCTTCAACAAACGGGAACGCAGCAATATCGCCGAGCCCCAGCGACGTCATTTGCAGAATAACGGAAGCCAGATTGGTACGCAGAATTTCGGGATCGGTAAATTCGGGCCGCGACAGGAAATCCTGCTCGGAATAGAGTCGGATGCATACCCCGGCGGCCACACGGCCACAGCGCCCTTTACGCTGATTCGCCGACGCCTGTGAGATGGGCTCAATTGGCAGGCGCTGGACTTTGGTACGGAAGCTGTAGCGGCTGATACGCGCGGTGCCGGGATCGATCACATAGCGGATCCCCGGCACGGTTAGCGAGGTTTCCGCTACGTTGGTCGCCAGCACAATGCGGCGGCCATGATGTGATTGAAAGACGCGGTTCTGTTCCTGATTCGACAGGCGGGCGTACAGCGGGAGGATTTCGGTATGCGGCAAGTCCAGACGGGTCAACGCCTCTGCCGTATCGCGAATTTCACGTTCGCCGCTCATGAAGACCAGAATATCCCCCGGCCCTTCGCGCGTCAGCTCGTCTACCGCATCAAAAATCGCCTGTAACTGATCGCGTTCGCTGTCATCGGCATCTTCCACCACAGGACGATAGCGCACATCCACCGGATACGTCCGCCCGGACACTTCGATGATCGGTGCGTTATTAAAGTGGCGAGAGAAACGCTGCGGATCGATAGTAGCAGATGTAATAATCACTTTTAAATCAGGGCGTTTTGGCAACAGCTGACGCAAATAGCCCATAATGAAATCGATATTCAGGCTGCGCTCGTGCGCTTCATCGATAATCAACGTGTCGTACTGCATCAACAGGCGATCCTGCTGAATTTCCGCCAGTAAAATGCCGTCGGTCATCAGTTTGACCAACGTATTGTCACTCACCTGATCGTTAAAACGAACTTTATAGCCGACGCTGCCGCCCAGCGGTGTTTCCAGTTCGGCGGCAATACGATCGGCGACGGTTCTGGCCGCCAGACGACGCGGCTGCGTATGGCCAATCAGGCCGTGCACGCCACGACCCAATTCGAGGCAGATCTTCGGCAACTGCGTGGTCTTCCCCGACCCCGTTTCACCCGCGACGATAATCACCTGATGGTGACGCAGCGCTTCCAGTATCTCGTCTTTTTTCTGGCTAACAGGAAGCTGTTCAGGGTAGCGAATCGCCGGACGGCTTGCCCGCCGGTTCTCGACCTTCTGGCGCGCAGCGACAATTTCCCCCTCAATTTCCTGCGCGATCGCAGCCTGAGCCTGCGGGCTGCTGACCTTCTCTGCGCCCTGCAAACGACGGCGCAGACGTTGCCGATCGCGAAGCATTAACTCACTTAACTGCGTAGATAATGCACTGAGAGGTGATTTCACGTTGCTCTTCCTTAATTATTTCTCTAATTCTTTTCTCTGCCGGGACAATGCTCGTCCCGAATCTGGCTCGATTGAGCCTAACCTGATTTCAAAACACGGCATGTTTAAACGATGAAAATGGTTAAGCCGTGGGGATTTTTAAGACGTGGATAGTAGCACATTGTCATAGGCGGCTCTAATCGCCCCGCGCGGTCTTATCCAAACGTCGTCTTATTCAAGAAAATCGAATAAAGACCTCGAATATTTGCACTTTTCACTTTCCAAAGCACCGCATAAGATGTGACACATCAAAGGGCGTTATGTTGTCGCCCACTTCAATCACTAAAGGAATTGGCAATGAGCAAAGTATTGGTTCTGAAATCAAGCATTCTGGCAGGTTATTCTCAGTCAAACCAACTGGCCGACCACTTCACCACCGAGTGGCAGTCTGCACATCCAAACGACAGCATCACCGTACGCGACCTGGCCGCTCAACCGATTCCGGTTCTTGATGGCGAGTTAGTCGGCGCACTGCGTCCTTCCGATGCTGCACTGACCCCACGTCAGCAAGAAGCCCTGAAACTGTCCGACGATCTGATCGCCGAGCTGCAGGCGCATGACATTATCGTGATCGCCGCACCAATGTATAACTTCAACATTCCTACCCAGTTGAAGAACTACTTCGACCTGGTTGCCCGTGCTGGCGTCACGTTCCGCTACACCGAGCAAGGCCCGGAAGGTCTGGTGAAAGGTAAACGCGCCATCGTCTTAACCAGCCGTGGCGGTATCCATAAAGGCACACCAACCGATCTGCTGGAACCGTACCTGCGTGTCTTCCTGGGCTTCCTCGGCCTGACCGACCTTGAATTCGTGTTCGCTGAAGGCTACGGCTACGGCCCAGATGTGGCACAGAAAGCGACCGAAGCAGCGAAAACCCAGCTGTCTCAACTGGTCACAGCATAACGACTCGTTATTCATCGCGAATCATTGTTACCGACCTTGCCATTATATTGCTTTAATTGGCTTAATTATTGCGCGCCCTCCGGCGCGCTTTTCTTTATCTCATCACCGGCCGCATTGTCCGATTTTTCGAGCAGTTTCGTCGCTTCTTTGTCCGCCTTGATGTGAATTTCATGCTCGATCTTCACGTTCATATTGATGGTAATGGGCTCTTTAGGCGCAGCCACCTCGATACGCGGCACGCATCCCGTCAGGAAAACGACCGTGCAACATGCCGCCAGCAATATCTCGCTCTTGTTCATTGTTCTGCCTTGAATTTATTCATTTGCCTGCTGTTCCAGCGTATCCCGCAAGTTATCGCCAAAACGTAAGCTGCGCCATAGCTGGAAGATATTCTCCTGATGGCGATAGTTAAGAATAACCTGTCGATTCGCACTGAGCTGCGGATTTTTCCCCTGCACCTGCGAGGTCAATGCCAGTTCACCCTGATTATTCAGATCAAGCGTGGCATAGGAACGTCCTATCTCGAGATAGCGCAGCCAGCCAATCGCCGCACCGCCCGCCAGATTTTTACTCGCGAGCTCATCAGCCAGTTGGTTATCCAGCCGCAGCGTCAGGAAGCCATCATTGGTAATTCGCCCACCTTCAATCAACATGGTCGGATGATTAAAATTCAACGGAAGCGTGCCGCTCACGCGCCCGGACAGGGCAAATTGCTTTTGCTTCAACACCGTCAGCAGTTCGCTGAGATCCACGCTTTTAACGGTAAACAACGCGGGTTCCCGCTGTGGCCAGCGCAGCGTCGACAGCCCGATATGCCCATCCAATACGTCCATATCCGCCTGCGACATAATCAGCGGTCGTCGTTCGCTGTACGGGTAAAACCCCTGGAGATCGACGCGGATATTGCTCATGCGAAACAGGTTATCCAGTACGTCAATTCGCAACGTAACGGGCTGTCTGACGCCCAGTTGCCAGCGCTGATCTTTCAAGCGGTAAGGCAGGACAAAGTTTACGCCGCTGACTTCACCATCCTGTAGCCACAGGCCGCCATTTTTCACAACCCAATGTCCGCCCGCGCTGACCCCTTCTTTACGTGCAGCGGAAAATGCCGCCTGTGCGTAAAACTGCCCGGCGCGAATGTTCATTTTCAACTGTGGGGAAAGCAGAGGCTGAAACACTTTAAGCGGCTGTGTCGGCCACCATGCACCACCGCGCAGTCGCTCGCCATCCCAGCGCCCGCGCAGCCTCACCGGGCCAATATCTTCGGCCTGTAGCTGCCCCTGTAGCTGGAAATCATCTGGGCTACGCCCCTGCATCGCCAGCGTTAACCACGACGGCGGCAGATAGCCACCGTTGCTGAAATGCGTCCGCTCTGAGGCCAGTTGCAGCGCCCCTTGAAAATATTCGCCCGAACGGGCGCGCTGCCAACGGATCGGCTCCGTAATCGTCAGCCGAGGCTGGTGCACCGTCACAATGCCATAACCCAGTTGATCCAGGCCACTCGACAGCTGACTGACTTCAATCAGGGTGTCCTGCCACTGGCCTCGCCCGGCCACGTCCCACTGACCTTTCAGCGGCGGCAGGTGACCATTGCCCCAATAACGCCATTGCCACTGCCCTTGATCCGGCCAGAAATCCTGCGCCTGACCATCAAGGTGCAGGTTAACGCGCCCCCAATATTCCTCCCGCGCCTTTACAATCGCCTGTAGTCGCCCATTCACGCCAGTCGCACTGACCCGAACGCCCGCCAGCGGCCAGCGAGCCTCTTCCAGATAAACCTGCGGCGCAGGCGTTCCCCAGGCACGCAGCAGCGCCCCCGGTAAAAGAGCAAGCTCAGGATTGAGAATCGAGCCCTGCAACACCCCCGGTAGCGTCGCCGTCAGGGAGAGCGCCGGTAAATTAGCCTGCCCGGTAAGCTGAAAGCGCAATTCGCTGTTGAGCAGACCAATATTGCCCGGCCCCAGCACCAGCACGGCGTTCGCCTTGCCGTTATGTCCTTGCGTCAACATGTTCAAACGCGCATTAATCGTGGTGGCATCCAGCCCTTGCCGCCAATGCTGTAAGGTCATGGCGACGTGCCCAGAGAGCGGCTGATCGGCATAAGGCCAGCGCCAGATGCCGTTAGTCACCTGGATAACCTCATCCGTCAGTTGCCACGGCAGCGATATCAGCGGCGTGTCATCATGCGCCGCATTCAGCACCAATTCACCTTGCTGATTATGCCAGTCCAGCAGGAGCGAAAGCGGATCCGGCGTCTGCCCTGAGTCCAGTTTTCCGGTCAGCCGTCCCTGTGTCGGAGCCGCATCCAGCGTATCGGCCAGCGTCATCTCACCGCTAACCTGTAAGCGTACGAATCCCGCGGGCGTGGCGAGCATACTTTCATGCAAGGTCAGCTGTGCCTCATTCAGCTCTGCCCTCACCACCAACTGATCGCCCTGATAATCCAGCTTTTGTCGCCGTTTACCGTCACTACTGAGTCGCACCTGCCCGGCATAATCCTGCCAGGGCAGCAGCGTAAACGCTTTTATCTGAATATCGGCAGCAGGCAATCGCTGTTGCCACTGCGCCAGCTGTGCTGGGGACTCGGAACGGCTACTTGCTGGCACATGTTGCAGGCAGTCGCTGTTTAATGTCACGGCATCCATATCGACATGCCAGCGCCAGCGATGCCAACGCAGCGTCATATTCCGTACGTCAACGAGCGTGCATTCCCCGACCATAATGCTGACCCCCGCGCTATGTAGCCCACCGTCCTGCCAGCCAGGTGTCCCACTCACAGACAAAGACATCTCCGCCGGTAGCCAGATTGTGGCGATACGCGGCAGCCACTGCGGCAGTGTTCGCCAAGAAAGAAACAGCAGTGCGGTAAGCAGAAAAACAGCTGGAAGTGCATGTTTTTTAATCATTAGCGAGAGTTAAGCATCCTGTTCAATTGCGGTAAAAATCCGTCCTGTATGCCCTTGTCGATTATTCATTCACAAATCGCTCTTTTTGTTAACAAACAATCCTATCCAACTCACATTTACCACCATTGTGCGTACATGCTCATTACCCTTTCGTGGTAAAATGTTTAATTGAGGTTATATTTTGTAATGAATCGCGTTACCTCATCATGAACAAAGCGTTTCCGGGTGAATATCAGGATTATCTCCTTCTGCCCGACTCGCCTTAAAAAAACAATGAGCAACCTGAACCATTACCGCTATCCGCTGATTCATCTTCGTGGGTATACCTCAGCTAAATCAGTATTCGGACACAGCATATCAAGGACTGCTTCATGCGTAATAACACCCCTGTCACCGATCGCCAGCTCCCTCTTTCTGAAAAAACCAGATTGATGTCGGTCACCACGCCAGAAAGCCATATTACCTACGCAAACAAAGATTTTATTGACGTCAGCGGTTATAGCACCGATGAGTTAATGGGGCAGCCCCATAATCTTATCCGACACCCGGATATGCCACCAGCCGCCTTCGCGGATATGTGGAAAACGCTGCGGGCGGGCAATATCTGGACGGGGATTGTGAAAAACCGCTGTAAAAATGGCGACCATTACTGGGTAAAATCCAGCACCACGCCATTGAGAAAAGGTGGGGAGATTTCCGGGTACATGTCAGTGCGCACTGCCGCATCGCCCGAAGAAATCCGTCAGGCTGAAGCACTCTACGCCAGTGCAAACGAAGGGAAACAGAAATACCGTACCTTCCATCACGGCCTGCTCATTTATACCGGCCCATTGCGTATTCTGAGCCTGTTTAAAACCATGCCGCTGCGCTGGCGCATCCGCAGCTATTTTCTGCTCTTTAGCCTGATCCCATTGATCGCCGCCTATTCCCTGCTGGCGGGAACGGCATTGGCTTCCGTCCTCTTTCCGCTGCTCATCGCCTGCTGTTTTGTCAGTGGCGAGCTTCTGGTGCACCATGTCGCCCGCCCCATCGAGCAAATCCTGTCTCAGGCCATGCGTTCCGCGGCCGGACAAGCAGATAACCTGACGCAGCTTAATCGCGTGGATGAAATTGGCATGCTAATGCGGGCAGTAAACCAGTCCGGTATGAATTTCCGCACCTTCGTGGATGATGTGAACACCAATCTGAGCGAGCTGAAAAACGCCTGTAATGAAATCGCGCAAGGCAACCATACGTTGGCGCAGTGCTGCGAGGAAACGGAAGAAAGCCTGCAACAAACGGCCGCTTCCGTGGAACAGCTTACCGCAACGATAAAAAGCAATGCGGAAGCCTCACTTCAGGCTTCGATATATACGCAGGATGTGAATCAGGCGGTGAACTCTGGCGAGCAGGCCGTCAGCCAGGTCTCTGATACAATGGAGACGATCACGCGTTCCAGCGAACGCATTACCGATATCGTCAGCGTGATGGATAATCTCGCGTTCCAGACCAATATTCTGGCCGTGAACGCCGCCGTTGAAGCCGCACATGCCGGCGAACAGGGTAAAAGCTTTGCCGTGGTCGCCAGTGAGGTTCGCTCGTTGGCACAACGCAGCGCTTCCTCTTCCAGCGATATTTCAACCATTATTGATGAAACGTTGAATAGTATCCGTACCGGTGAGCAGCAGGTTTCGCATACACACAAATCCATGAGCAATATTCTGCTTCAGGTTCAGCACGTCACCAACTTGATGAATGAGATCAGCCTCGCAACGCAGGAACAGTCTCTGGGGCTGGAACAAATCAATGAAGCGGTGAACCGCATCGATGAGCTCACGCACCAGAATACCGCACTGGCCAGTCAGTCACATTCGGCTACCGATCATCTGCAACAGCAAATATCGAGCATGGTACAGGCGGCATCCGTCTTCAGTCTTTCCCGCTAATCTCATTCTCACGGGCGTTCATATCAGGGCGCCCGTCGCCACCTCTTCTCACCATTTACCCGCTCTCCAGCGTGCGTTAGCCGCAGTGCAAATTCCCAGACTCATAATATACTTAACAAGTGAATGCTTTTGGTCATCGGCACATGCGTTTGTCACGATTTGGGGGAGATAACTACTTTCCCGAAGAAAAAATAACGGGCGATATTAGTGACAATATATAAGTCTACCCGCTAATTATTTCGCCAATATTGCCGTTAATTAAATAGCATCAACCGCCTTTCCGTTCGCTAATAGATCTAAAAACATCATATGTATGCTTGCTTATACTAAAAGGATCAATAAATGCGTAAGAATTTTCCGGTCAGTGATATTCAGTATTTATTAGATGAAAAAGCCAAGCTAATGTCGGTGACCACCATCGATAGTCATATCACTTATGCAAATGACGATTTTATTGATGCCAGTGGTTACGACTTTGAGGAAGTCCTCCACCAACCTCACAATATCGTGCGCCACCCGGACATGCCCCCGCAGGCGTTTGCCGACATGTGGGCAACGCTAAAGGCAGGTAAAATCTGGACAGCCGTCGTCAAGAACCGCCGCAAGAATGGCGATTACTATTGGGTCAAAGCCAGTACAACGCCGCTGATGAAGGACGGGAGAATAACAGGATACATGTCGGTACGAACTCGGAGTTCGCAGGAAGAGATTCGGCAAGCGGAAGCACTTTACCGCCAAATGAATGAGAATAAATTAAAAAAACGCCAACTCTTTCAGGGACTGCTGATTTATAAAGGCGCGCTAAAATTTCTTAGCTTATTTAACGTTATTCCCGTACGCTGGCGGATAAGAAGCTATATATTCCTTTTCATGCTATTCGCGCTACTTTTCTTACTTGCGACGCTTCAACCCACAACGCCGCTATTAATTTTTGCTTTGGCGTTACTCGCTGGCGCAGCCATAACCAGTGAACTATTAGTTCAGCACTTAGCAAAACCACTGGAAAGAATTCTACGTCAGGCCATTAATTCCGCATCCGGGCAGGCAGATAACTCGTTTCAACTTAATCGCGTGGATGAAGTGGGGATGTTATTACGTGCCGTCAATCAATCCGGCATGAATTTCCGCACGTTTGTCGATGATGTCAACGGCAAGCTAGCCGAACTGCGCCACGCCTGCGGCGAGATCGCCTCCGGGAATTACACGCTGAGCCAGCGCTGTGAAGATACCGCACAAAGTTTGCAATCCACCGCATCATCAATGGAAGAGCTGACGGCGACGATTCAAAGCAACGCCTCTGCTTCGCAGTTGGCAACACGCTGTGCGAACGATGCTAATCAGGCCGTCGATGCTGGTGAGAAAGCGGTGAGTCAGGTCACGGATACAATGGCGGTCATGACCCGCTCCAGCAAAGAGATCACCGACATCATCAGCGTGCTGGATAATCTGGCGTTCCAAACCAACATTCTGGCGCTCAATGCGGCAGTCGAAGCCGCTCACGCGGGAGAACAGGGCAAGAGCTTCGCTGTGGTCGCGGGAGAAGTCCGTATTCTGGCACAGCGTAGCGCCGCTGCCGCCAAAGATATCGCGGCGATTATCGACGCCACAATCGCGAACATTCATACCAGCGATAAATTGGTCAACCACACCAGCCAGTCGATGCACAATATATTGATGCAGGTGCAGCAGGTTACTCAGCTTGTGAACCAAATCAGCCTGGCGACACAAGAGCAATCGCAAGGACTGGGGCAGATTAACTCGGCGGTGAACAACATTGATGAATTGACGCGCCAGAACACCATTTTGGCGACACATTCCAGTTCTGCCATTAACAGCCTAGAACAGCAGATCTCCACAATGTCCGAAGCCGTGTCGGTTTTCAGTACACCTCGCTAACCCCGTTCTTACGTTATTATTGCCCCTCAATTTCAAACCGTTACTGTCAGTCAGGTAACGGTTTGTCACCGCCCTATTTTCTGATAGCTTAATCTAAGGATTTTTCGGAGAAACTATCAATGAAACTGGCAATTTACAGCACTAAGCAGTATGACCGTAAATACCTGGAACAGGTCAACCAGCAGTTTGGTTATGAGCTGGAATTTTTTGATTTCATGCTGACGTCGCGCACTGCCAAAACAGCGGCGGGCAGTCAGGCCGTCTGCATCTTTGTGAACGATGACGGTGGTCGTGAAGTGCTGACCGAACTGGCAGAGATGGGCATTAAAACGCTGGCGCTACGTTGCGCAGGCTTTAACAATGTCGATTTGGAAGCCGCTAAGGAACTGGGTATCAGTGTGGTGCGCGTTCCCGCGTATTCCCCTGAGGCCGTCGCCGAACACGCCGTCGGCCTGATGCTGACGCTTAACCGCCGCATTCATCGTGCCTATCAGCGTACTCGCGACGCGAACTTCTCTTTGGAAGGGCTGATTGGGTTCAATATGCACAACCGGACGGCGGGCATTATCGGCACCGGAAAAATCGGCATCGCGACTATGCGTATCCTGAAAGGTTTTGGCATGCGTCTGCTGGCCTTCGATCCCTATCCGAACCCACAGGCATTGGAATTAGGGGCTGAGTATGTCGATCTGAAAACGCTGTATGCCAACGCGGACGTCATTTCCCTGCACTGCCCGCTGACGCCGGAGAATCATCACCTGCTGAATCAGACGGCCTTTGCGCAAATGAAAAACGGCGTCATGATCGTCAATACCAGCCGTGGTGGACTGATCGACTCACAGGCGGCTATCGACGCATTGAAGCAACAGAAAATTGGCGCGCTGGGTATGGATGTTTATGAAAACGAGCGCGATCTCTTCTTTGCCGATAAATCCAACGATGTGATTCAGGACGATGTTTTCCGCCGCTTATCCGCGTGCCACAACGTGCTGTTTACCGGACATCAGGCATTCCTGACGGAAGAAGCGCTGATCAGCATTTCACAAACCACGCTCCAGAACCTGAAAGACATCAGCCAGAACGCGCCTTGTGCAAATCTGGTTACATCTTAAGTTTTCCTGCGGCAGTGCTGACTGCCGCACACTTACCCCGCCGGACAGCTTCCATTCATCAGCGACTGTTCGCTACAGCGCTTACCATTGGCTAACTGGCAGGCCCCTACGCTCGCACCGTCCAACTGTCGGGAGATCGCCATCGTTCCGCCAATCAGCGTACAGTTGACGTCAACCGGAGAACTGCTTTTCAGTAACACGACGGCGTTTTTATCATCATCTTGCGTGGCACCTTGCTGGGCAGCGGCAGCGTTCTCACTATGATTGCTGCATCCTGCCAGCAACAACACAGCGGCAGTACATAGCCATGGCAATAATTTCATGTTTTGGCCTCGGATCGGGTGGAGCGAAAGTTCTGACACCACGTTTGGCATCAACACTTATCGAATAGATTTTTCAGACAAGGACTATATCTATCACACCTCGTGATGACAACACAGGATTCAATGCGGGTGATCGGGAAAAGATAAAATTTGATAATGTCCCCTTCTTCGTGAAGGGGACATATTTTTCCATTTTAAAGATCCAAGTTTAAAAAATCCGCAATCAGTTCCATCTCTGCCAGTCGTCAAAGAAGACTTGATCTGCTTTTTCTTCATCATCCAGAAGAGCTTCTGCATATGTCCGAATAACACAATCGCTTTGAGGATACGCAGAGCATGTTAATATAAATTTAACTTTTTGCTTATCACTTAGGAATGAGCCATCCGACTGATCGACGAGACCGGTAATCAGTAGCGCAACACATGAAGAACATGCTCCAGCACGGCATGAGTAGGGTAAATTGACCCCCTCCTCTTCAAATGCATCTAAAATACACACGTCATCAGGAACTTGAATTACAGCCCCCGTAGTTAAATCTCTAACGTTATAAACCGCCATTTCTGCATCCTTTTTTAATAGTGAAAATTTATTTCATCGCGCACAGAAACACTTCGCGCGATTGCACCCTGGCCGTCTTTTATTTGAGTCATCGGCGCGATGCTCTTTATCAGCGCCCTCCTCTTTTTTATTAATTTCTTCTGACACACGTTCATTCTTCAAACGTTCATTGATTTCTTTTTCCATTTTTCCCTCTTTATTAAATTGATTCGTGAGCATGGTGGAAATTTCCGCTCAGCCAATGGCAGCTGTCACAGCGCAAGAGGTATATTACGTTTAATACCTATTTTATTATTTTAAAGCACTTTACTAACCCAATGATTTTTTGGTCAGCACTGAGTACGACTCGGCTTGCATTAACGAGCAAACAAGCGGCAGTAGAAATTTACGACAGCCTTCGATGGCAATATCATGGGGAGGGAAAAGGGAACAGCGTTCAGTCAGAACGTAACGTGGTTACGTCGATGGCTTGCTGCATAGTATTCTTGATACTTATATCAATAAATATAATTTTATATGCGATAATTTCAATGATTACAAACCTGACTTTTAAATATATTCGTCACTGGGAAGACATCTATCCCCCTTATTTTATTTTTTGATATAATTTCATCTTATTTATATAAAGAAAATAGCATTCCTCCTTGCCAAAGAAAATTAAACAACCTAGTCTCATTTCACTGCCCTGTGAATAGACTAATAGGGCAACATAGCAATACATTATCAATCAAATTAAATGAGGTGAAATAATGTCAGATCAACTTTCTGGTGGATGGACTGCTTTCCGTGATTTGAATGATGCTGATAAATCACTTTTTAAATCTACCGTACATTTGCTGGGGGTGGCTTACACACCGCTGTTTGTTGCAACACAGGTAGTATCCGGGACGAATTACTCGTTCCTGACGAAAGGCACGGTCACAACCCCAGAATCCCCGCTAAAAATTGTCAAAATTCATATTTATAAGCCGCTGAGCGGCGATGCGCACATTACTAAAATTGAAGAAGTCCTGCCGCAATAACGCAATAAATAACGCTACAGCTAGTGGATTTAACTCACTAGCCGTAGCGTGGTTTTATATCTTCTACTTCCCTGCTTTGCCAGAACCGCCTCCTGCCTTGCCTGAATTTCCGCCTGAGGATGAAGGAGCATTACCTCTATTACCACCCGATGGATTTCCGGTTGTGCTGGGCCAATTCCCTCCCTGTTGAGGGTGACTTGACGATGCTCCTCTTGATGCGCCTTTACTCATGATATCTTCCTCTCTTGGTGAACACTCCTCTATCAGGATAGTCATAAGCGACACCGTTGCCAAAAATGGCTTCATGTCACGAGTACAGCCAAACAGAATGCAGGTTGTGCTTTGCTGTTATCCCTGTGAAAAAGTGAGTCAAAGTAGTGATTCCCCCTCACTCACCGGGTAATTCTGGAACACCGCTGTAAAACGATCTGGTATTCGTCGCCGTAATCCGTACCATACACGCCATGATCATGCAGACCGTGTTGGCGTCTGCGCTGAACCGTTTTCCATCCGCAACGCTTTTTGCAACGAGCACAGATAAAAATGTCAGAAAATCAACAGATTAATCAGAAACAGCAATACAACCGCAACAAGTTTCACCCTGAAATATAAACAACTGAAACATCTATATTTTATTTATATTTCATGGTGTTAGATAAATAAACTTATTACCACAAGCTACCTTTTGCACCCCATAAACTGCCCCTTTCTTGCCCTTTTCTCTCTGTTTTGCCCTTTTTTGCCACCGACATTTAAGGATAAATATGTCATCTACTGCCTTCATTATTTGCCTGATTTTTGCCGCCGTTATGGTGCTGGTACATCCGATATTCTCAGTGCCATTTATCATTGGCGCATGCCTGATAACCGGTAAGTGCCGAATGCACCTGGATAGCACGACCAGCATCATTCTGGGCATTACCGGTTTTCTGTTACTTCTGACACTCGTTATGTGTATCAGGAGTTGGTTGAAGTAATCTGATTAGTCGAAATACGGATGTATCCGCTTCACGGTCTGCTGAACCAGCGCGTTCCGCTTACCCATCAGGCGATCAATACGTTCCCGCTTCTGGTCTGCCGTTAAGATACGATCAATCCGGGTTAGCTCGATTTGGTCATTGAGTTGCTTCACCTGCTTTTGTGTTGCCGTGAATGCCTTGCGCTGCGATAGTTTTTCACGGTTGTCTTGCAGCAGCTCGTTAGCCTCACCCAGCTTCCCCTGTTTCCGATAATCATTAATCGTGCTGTTTATCTGGTTGGCCTCCGTCATCATACGGTAAAAGTCCTCAGTAAATTGAGTAGACTTCGCAGGATCGGCACCACGGGCGAATGCTTTAATAACGGGCATTTCATCCAGCCGCAGCGACGGTGACGTACCACTATCCCCCATGTTGCGCATGATAATATTCGTCGCACCCAGAATGTACGAACCCAGCGTGCCGGTGTACCCAGTGATGATGTGATCTAACATCTTAGGTGAAAGATTCGCAGCCCCGCCGATTTCACGCATCAACAAGCTGGTCTGATCGTTATAACGAGCGCCGGCTATCACGTTACTATCGGCCATGTTCTCAATCGGTCCGCCCCTGAAGAAATCGTAGTTAACGAATGTTTCCAGAATCGGTCGGGTCGCCTGCGGTATCGGGTTGAATGCCATCGTTTCAAAGAAGTTATGTGCAACGACTTTGCCGAATTTTTCAGGCGTATCAGCGCCACCCAGCGTGCGGACAAAACGCTCTGGCAACGTGCCGAACATCAGGCCAATTTCAAACGGTTTCGGGAAGCGAACATGCTGTTCGCCAATCCATGCATGCCAGTAGGCGTCCTTATCCCAATCAGGTAGCTCCTCATAGCGATCATCGTCCCAGTTCAACGCCAGCAGCGCTAGCGATAACCCCGCAATATAGCCGCCTCGCTTCAGAACTTCTCGCGGATCCTCTTTAATTGCGCGGCCAAGTTTGCTCATGCCCTGCAAACGCGCATTGAAGAACGGCACCATATCAGACAGCGCGATTACCAGGCCGCTGGAACCTTGCATGCTGAAATCCATCAGATCGCGAGATTCAAAGGCAGCCTGTGCCTTGCTCTTTCCTGCCTTTAGCGCCGCATCGTAAGTAGCGATTCGGTTAGCGTTCTCCGCCCCTTCACTGACTTTCTGGTATTTCTCCAATCCTGCACCGATTTTATCCATCACCTCTTTGCTATTACGCACAATCGATGATTCAAACTCACGGATTTGGCTATCGTTATAACCCTTGCGCCGCAGCACCTTACGGATACTGGAAGCGGTGCCCGCTGGATCGTAAACATTGGAGTAGCCACCACCGAACGTAGCGCCAGCAAACATCATATCCACCAGCGTATCATCTGTGCGCATGGCTTTCTTCAGCCCCTGCCATGAGGAAATTGCAGGTTTGAACCCGTCCTTATTTATCGCCCATGAATGGATAGCATCACGCATAAAGTTACGGATGATGAAGTCTGGCATTGATGTGGTGCCGATCGTTAACACGCGCTTGGCCTGTCGCGCAGCTCGCATGAACAGAGAGTTACTACGCTCCAAGTCGATCATCGTGAAGGCTCGGTAAGAGGTGTTCGACGCTTTTAAGGGCGCAATGCAGGCCATTAACAACAGCGGCATGATTGAGCGTGCTCAGACACTCGATGCTTCCCGCAGCAAGTCTTACTGGTCTACGGTAGTCGAGCTTTCCGCCCGTTCTTTCGAACGCTACGTGCTGGATAAAGCCCAAGCGAAAGGCATAAGCAATGATTACCTGGTTAATATCCGAAAGGCAGATGAGCATGCAGATCCGCAAAGCTATGCTTATCCAACGAATGCGGAATTGGATGGCGGTATTCGCGAGGCGTTCGATAAACTCTTCCTAACGCTAAAGACCAAAGAAACTGATAAGGGAACAGCTTTCTACTCCCGCCAAAACGCCTCCAAATCTGGGGGCGTTTCTGTTTCTGGGGCTGATATTGGCGGCGGCAACATCATTCACGATGGTAGCTTTAGCCGTGATGGTAGTAAGCCTGAAACTGGCATGTTGCGCGACCGCGTACAGTTGGCCGCCGATGGGTTTGTCTCCCACCTTAACGGAGCGGCCAAAATTAAAGTGAAAGCGGTGCAGACGCAGGCCGAAGCCGCCGCGATGATACCTAACGGCATTCCTGCGGAATTCGGCACAGTTCATGCCATTTACCAGCCAGAGCTGAGCCGTGTGATCGTCATCGCGGACAACATCGCAAACGCCCGTGAACTACGTGCCAAGTTGCGTCATGAAGTGATTGCGCACCATGGCTTGGCGGCACTGTTTCTCGCCATTACGTTGAATCTCCAGACATATCTCTTCTGGGAAGCGAATTTTACGTTGATACATATCTTTAGCTTTTTGCACCCTTCCCCCGAATGCCCCACGGCGTGACGAATAAACTGTCACACCGTGCGTCATTGAAGTCAAGCACACGGTGGGGCATACTTCTATAAATCTCATTTTTACGCTAATTTGGACTCACAATGAGCAGAGAAGATCCTCAGTTTAGAATCAGGCTGCCGATTGAATTAAAAGAAAAAATTGAAGAGTCAGCAAAAGCAAACAGCCGGTCACTGAATGCTGAAATAGTTCAAAGGCTAGATGTGAGTTTTCTGAACGAAATCCCTACTGATGAAATAATTTCGGCTAAAGATGCCATTCAGATTGTGAATAAGGCCAAAGAGGAACTCTCCGGCATCATCTTCAAAAGAACTTTTGCTGAGATTAACAAAAAGATACGTATCGGACACACAACCTTCAATGTTGACCTAGATGACCTTGATCTTGCAGGCCTTAATGATGATGACTTTAATTCAGTATTCCAGCCAACTTTTAACCGCCTAAAAGAATTGGGATACATCATTGGAGAAACATCTTGGGATGTCGAAGGCTTTCTGGTGGAAATCCCTGGGTAAATGACCAACAAAATAACCACCTGACGTTGTGTTAATCTTTGGATGAGTTTCTATTAATCTTATGTAATGAAACTCGACTTACCAATGCACCTAAACACCCATCATGACTAAAAAAGACACTTTGATATCAAGAATCATCGAACGCAGAGCTGAGTTGGGCTGGTCGCAAGAACAGCTTTCTAAAGAATCAGGGGTTGCTGCCGCTCAAATTTCCCGCTACGAAGCAGGTATCAACGAACCTCGGGCAAACGTTATTGCTAAGTTGGCTAAAGGGCTCATGGTTCCTTTCTCATGGCTTGCCTACGGCGACACCAAAGATATGATTCAAGAACCAAATCCAGAAGGTGAAACTGAGTTCACAGTTTACCTCCCTGAAAGTTTGGCCGAAATCATTAATAATGAATCTCAAAAGCGTGGTTTAAAACCTCATGAATACATGAGAGAAGTTATGATATTCAGCATGAATCAAGAAAAGAAAAAATAATAATATCTACATATACCTCAAGGGCAATCATGAATAAAAGATACCAAGTATTTGTTAGCTCAACTTATAAAGATTTAGTTGAAGAACGGCAGCGCATCACTCAGACTTTAATGGAAATGGATTGCATTCCCGCAGGAATGGAACACTTCCCAGCCATAGATCAAGAACAGTTTGATTTCATCAAAAAGGTAATTGACGATAGCGATTATTATATCATTTTGGTTGCTGGTAAGTATGGGAGTATTTCTCCTGACACTGAGCTTAGTTATACCGAGATGGAGTATGATTATGCTGTTAGTAAAGGGATAAAAGTTATAGCTCTAGTTCATAAAGACATAAATTCTCTTACTAAAGCTAAAACAGAATCAAAAACAGATATTGCAGACAAACTTGAAGAGTTTAGAAATAAAGTATGTAATGGAAGACTGGTTAAATTTTGGAATTCAAAAGATGAAATACCAGGTTTGGTTTCCGTTAGCCTCAATAAAACAATAACAACCTTTCCGGCTATCGGCTGGGTCAGAGCTAATACTATAGCTTCAAATGAAGTTTTATCAGAGTTAAATGAGTTAAGAAAAGAAAATGAAACACTTAAGATAAAAATAAGTAAAGAAAATAACATTAAAGAATCATTCCAAAAAACCTTTGACATCTTAAAAGCCAATAAACTCTCAATACCTGTAAAAGAAAAAGAAGACCAAGAATGGAGGGACTGCAAGAAATATAACTCTGATTTATATACAATATTCACTTGGCTCTCTCCATTCATGATTAGTGAGTATTCTGAAAAAGAAACAAGAATATTGATCGCAATGTATTTATCTAAGAACCAATCAATCATAGACATCGCCCACCCTATTTCATTGAACCAATTCAACGAAATAATGGCTGACATATCAGCTTTAGAGCTTATAGAGCCATCCAAGAAAAAACATGCAATTAAAGACAAAGAAAAATATCTATCCCTCTCTAAGTACGGAAAAGAATTTACTACCTACATAAGAAGAAAAAAATTAGAAAATAACGTTAAAGAAAAATAATATATTTTCACCATCTCCCCCCAAGATAGATGACGTTATTAATATATCTTATGACTTTTAAATCATTGCGCAATTTTGGCAAAAACCATCTGCGCAACTTATTTTAACAGGTAATTCCTGGTGTTATTAATAATTTAAAATGCATTATTTACCAAATTTTAGTTAAATTATCTTAAATCAAAGAAATTAACCACTTACTTCCCAGTATAATACGGTGGATGCGCTGGCTGACTAGTTTGCGACTGCCTCAACTGATTGGCTACAGCAGCATCGGCAGACGACTTCGCTCCTTTCGTATACTGCAAATACTTAGTATCCAATTGCTCAGCGCTCAATGAGGAGACTGGCACCCCCATAGCTATAGCTTTCTGAGCAAATGCAATTTTGCCCTGATCGCCTGCTGCCCATTGCTGCAACCCACTGTCATCCTTTGCTTTCGGCTGCTGCTGAGGCTGCCCATATGAATCTCTCACCTGCTGTTCCAACTGGTCGTATTGTGAGTTAATCCCCGCCGCAGTCTGCGGATCTTGCGCCATTGGATCAGCCAGAGCCTTCGCTCTCGCCTTGCCAACATCCAGCAAGTCTTTACGCAGCCCTTTTGCTTCCTCTCGTACCGCTGTCTTATCTGGCGGGTTGACGATACTATTCATGAACTGCGCCAGTCGTGGATCATTTGCAGCCCCCACCATTTGGCTGTAGCCACGAATACGCTCATACAACTTCTCAACCGGAATAGCAGCAACTCCATCGTCTCGTTCGTCTGACGAACCATTTTTCGTCATTGGTTTCATTGCTGTCGAGCCATCACCATATGTTACTTTCAACGTTGGAATAATACCTCGTTGATCTTCTGTTAAGCCCCAATGTGCCAACTCTTTATTTTTAATTACTTTGCCCGTCTGGGGATCGGTTTCACCAACATTTCGTTGAATCAAATCGGAGAGAACCGTATTACCGACACGAATTACCGCAGGGTCGTCATAGGCTATGGAACCATCATTTACTTTTGGCATAAGCATGTTGATGTCTCTGACAGTTTGGATTTTATCCGGACCAAACAACCGTTTCGGACTCAGCGGATTATCGTCAGATATCATATTCATAAGGCGCAAAGATTCATCGTCATAAATTCCTGCACCAAGACGATCCCACGCTGCTTTCGCTATAGGGGTTTCAGAATCCAGACGTTCTTTCCGCTTTTGTTCGTTCACCTGAAAATCAAACCGCTGTTGTGCCAGGTTATTGCTCTGAGCCTGTAAAGAAGCTACAAAAAAGCCGCCCACGCCCCGATCCGTTGCTTAAGCATGAGTTTGACCAGCTTATCGGTAGTTTGTCGGGGCAAAGCAAGAACCTATGGCAATTGGCGGTTTACACCGGGCTACGCCATGGTGAGTTAGCTGCATTGGCCTGGGAAGATATCGACCTAGATGCAGGTGTTATCCATATCTCACGTAATTTAACCATCCTCGGGCACTTTGGCCCGCCTAAAACTCAGGCTGGTATCCGTACAGTCACCTTGCTTAAACCAGCCCTGGAAGCACTTCAGTCTCAAATGAAAATCACAGGTAGCAAGCGTACCAACGATATTGTCTATCACCACAGAGAATATGGCCTTACTGAAATTCAGCGTTTACGTTTCGTTTTTCTACCACGAGTATGTAATGGTGAACAAAAAATCAGTTACGCATGCGCCACTATAGGGCCATTGTGGAACGCCGCTGTAAAACGATCTGGTATTCGTCGCCGTAATCCGTACCATACGCGCCATACTTATGCTTGCTGGTTACTCTCGGCAGGTGCAAACCCTTCGTTTATTGCGAGCCAAATGGGACATGAGAACGCGCAAATGGTGTACGAAATCTACGGGAAATGGATTGAAGACATGAATGAAGATCAGGTTGGCATGCTGAATCGGAAACTCGCGCTGTGAATCGTTTTGCCCCTTTGGTGCCCCTTACGGGTGTAGGAATAGAATAAAATGTCAGAAAATCAACAAATTAACCAGAAACAGCAATACAACCTCAACAAATTGCAAAAGCGCCTGCGGCGTAACGTCGGCGAAGCTATCGCTGACTTTAATATGATTGAAGAAGGCGACCGCATCATGGTGTGCCTGTCTGGCGGGAAAGATAGCTTCACCATGCTGGAAATTTTGCGCAATCTGCAACAGAGCGCGCCCGTTAATTTTTCTCTGGTCGCGGTGAATTTAGATCAGAAGCAACCAGGGTTCCCAGAGCACGTTCTGCCGCAATACCTTGATAGCATCGGCGTGGAATACAAGATCGTCGAAGAAAATACCTACGGGATTGTGAAAGACAAGATCCCAGAAGGCAAAACCACGTGTTCACTGTGTTCACGCCTGCGTCGCGGGATTTTGTACCGTACCGCGACGGAACTCGGCGCGACAAAAATCGCCCTTGGTCACCACCGCGACGATATTCTGCAAACGCTGTTCCTAAATATGTTCTACGGTGGGAAACTGAAAGGCATGCCACCGAAGCTGATGAGCGATGACGGCAAACATGTCGTTATCCGCCCGCTAGCCTACTGCCGTGAAAAAGATATCGAACGTTTTGCGGAAGCTCGCCAATACCCGATTATTCCGTGCAACCTGTGCGGCTCACAGCCAAACCTGCAACGTCAGGTGATTAAAGATATGCTACGCGACTGGGACAAACGTTACCCTGGCCGTATTGAGACCATGTTCAGCGCGATGCAGAACGTTGTGCCGTCTCACCTTGCCGATCATGCGCTATTTGATTTCAAAGGCATTCGTCACGGTAGTGACGTGGTGGATGGTGGCGATCTGGCTTTCGACCGAGAAGAACTGCCGCTGCAGCCTGTTGGCTGGCAACCGGAAGACGATGATGAGACACCATCACTCACCCGCCTCGATGTGCTGGAAATTAAATAAGCGCAAAATCTCGTCAGGAATAGCATTAAGACACTGAACACGGTGGCAAACAGCAGCAGTTGCTGTTTCGCCACCGTTTTTATTGTCAGCTTTAAATCTCCTCGGGAGGTGGTTTAAAGCTGACAATAAAATGCCAAAGGCATTTGGCAACGTCGCTTGGATGAACAGGCACGAGTGGGATCGGAAGACAAAAAAAAAGCCGACAAAACTGTCGGCATGGTGTGAATCAATTGTGCTATGCAGTAATTCAAAAAAGGAAGTAAGACAATATGGAGCGCAACGCCCATCGCTTGACGTTGCATTCACCTGCGGGAATGATAGTGCCGCACTACAGGGTAAAAAATGTTGATATTGCTCAATTTACGCGTGGTTTTTTAGCCGTTCGCGACAGTTTGTGATTATCGGCGCACCCAGTCGCCGCAAGTCGTTATAGCCATTTACTGCGTTTTAACCACCATGCAACGCCGCCCACCAATATCACCAACATCAGGCAGAAAGTGAAAAAACCAAACGGCGCATCGCCGCCGGGAATTCCCCCTAAATTGACGCCAAATAGCCCGGTTAAGAACGTCGTCGGCAGGAAAACCATCGCCAAAAGCGACATCGTATAGGTGCGGCGGTTCATCGCTTCGGTCATCAGTGCAGTGATTTCATCCGAAAGCACCGTGGTACGTGCAATACTGGCATCCAGATCCTCCAGGCCACGCCCTAACCGATCGGCAATTTCCTGCATTCTGCGGCGATCGTCATCCTGCATCCAGGGCAGTTTCTCGCCGGAAATACGCGAGAATACGTCACGCTGTGGCGTCATATAGCGGCGTAATACGATAAGCTGTTTGCGAATCAGCGCCAGCTCGCCGCGCGGCGGAATTTTTTGCTCCAGCAAATCCTCTTCCAGATCGATGATTTTCTCATGCAAATCATCAATAAACTCGCTGGTATGATCGGTCAACGATTCCGCAATGGAAACCAGCCAACTTCCGCTGTCCGTCGGACCATTGCCTTCCTTGAGATCGGTAAGAATCTCGTCGATAGCCAGAATTTTACGGCGTCGGGTAGAAATAATCAGTTTGTCGGTAATGAATACCCGAACGGCCACCAGTTGATCCGGCCGCGCATTGGCATTCAGGTTAATGCTGCGCAGCGTAATTAACGTGCCTTCCCCCAATCGCGTCACTCTGGGGCGGACGCTTTCCCCCGCCAGCGCATTGCGCACGCTATCCGGCACCAGTGTCGTTTTATTCAACCAGCGCGCGCTGGCGGGCAACGTAGAGTCCAGGTGCAGCCAACAGGGTTTCTCGCTGTTAACCACGTCCTGCTCGCCAATCGGGGTTATCCCCCCCTTTCCATCCAACTGATACGCATGAACCGCACCGCTGTGTTGCAACTCTTTTCCTGCCAAGGATTCCACGTCTTGCCTCCAACGGTTTTGCTATCAGTTCTTTTGCTATCAGTACTGCTCTCTACCAGCCGGAGCGACATCACACCCGCTCCGACTTTATTGCTACATCATTCAATGTATTACTACGGTACTTAATGCTTTTCGATGTAAAGCATATGGCTGTAGGCCACGTCTTCCGGGTTAGTAATCGGATAGCCCTTCACCCACGGTTTGATCAAGCGTCCGTTGGTGTATTGATAGATCGGTGCAATCGGTGCTTCATCCATCAAAATCTGCTCCGCCCGGTTGTAGTCCGCATTCAGCGCCTGCGGGTTAGTCTGACTGCCCGCTTCATCCAGAACGCGATCGTAATTCGCATTTTTAAAGCGCGCGATGTTACCGCTGTGGTGCGACGTCAGCAGTGAGAGGAATGTCGACGGCTCGTTATAATCACCCACCCACGACGCCCGCACGACATCAAAATTGCCACTATTGCGGCTGTCGATGTAGGTTTGCCACTCTTGATTGGACAGGCGGACGTCTACCCCCAGCGTTTTTTTCCACATGGACGCCACGGCAATCGCGATCTTCTGGTGGCTTTCCGACGTGTTGTACAGCAGCGATAATTTCAGCGGATTGTTTGGACCATAGCCCGCCGCCGCCATCAGCGCTTTTGCCTGCGCGTCCAGCTCATCCTGAGAATACTGCTGCAACAGGCTTTCCGTCGGTTTGAAGCCTGCGGTGACATCCGGCGTGAAGTGCCAGGCAGGTTTTTCCCCCGTGCCCAGCACTTTTTCCGCAATCACTTTGCGATCGATGGCGTAAGACAGCGCTTTTCGCACTCGGGCATCGTTAGTTGGCGCCCGCTGCGTGTTAAACGCGTAATAATACGTACCCAGCTGATCCGGCGTATAAACCTGACCGGGCAAGTCTTTCAACAACTTTTGATACAGGTTCTTAGGGAACGACTCGGTGATGTCGATATCCCCAGACAGATAGCGCTTCGTCGCGTTCGATTCCTGATTGATGGGAACAAAAGTCACCTTTGTCAGGCGCGTGTTAGCGTTATCCCAATAATATGGATTCTGCGTCAGCACCAGTTTCTCATTCACCACGCGCTGATCCAGCTTAAACGCGCCATTACCAACCAGGTTACCCGGCTTCGTCCAGTCGTTCCCGAATTTTTCTACCGTGGCCTGATGTACCGGAAACAGGCTGAAATTCGCCGTCAGGCTGACAAAATAAGGGACTGGCTTGCTGAGCTGCACTTTCAGCGTATGGTCATTGACCGCCGTCACGCCGAGCTGATCGACAGGCAGCTTGCCCGCAAGAATTTGCTCGGCATTCTGAATCCCCGCAAGGCGGGCAAACCAGGAGAATGGCGAGCTATTTTCAGGCGTAACCAGACGACGCCAACTGTAGACAAAATCGTTTGCCGTAACGGGTTCACCGTTAGACCAGCGGGCATTATCGCGCAGGGTAAAGATAAACGCGCGGTTATCGGTCGTCTGCCAGCGTAGCGCCACGCCCGGAACGATGTTTCCGTTGGCATCCTGATTGACCAACCCTTCAAATAAGTCACGTGCTACCTGTGCTTCCGGCAGCCCCACCGCTTTTATCGGATCGAGAGAAGCCGGTTCGTCTTTAATATGGCGGACGATTTCCTGTTTTTCGGCCAGAGCCGCTCCCGCCGGAACCTGTGCCGCGACGGCATTGCCCGCCATGGCCGCCATCAACGCGATATAAAATGCAGAATACCCATAGTGCATGATGATTTGACCTGAAAGCATAATGAAATGATTGAAGAATATAATAGTCAGAAATCAACGCTATCATCCAGCGATCCCCCGCAATTTGTCAGCTCACATCGCTGTTTGCGTCTCCTGGTTGATTTTTTTATGATGAAGCGCATACGCAACCACAGGGCAATATCATGGAAAACACGATTATTCCTCTTCAGGCACGTCAGCAGCGAGGCAATTTGCCGTCGTTGGGCGAACCTTATGGAAAATCGCTGCTGGGCGCACCGCTGCTGTATTTCCCCGCCGAGCTAGCGCCCTCGGAGAGCGGGCTGATTATTGCTGGAACACACGGTGATGAAACCGCAGCGGTGGTGGCGCTTTCCTGCGCGCTGCGTACGCTTTTTTCGGGGCAGCGTCGCCATCACGTCATTCTTGCCGTGAACCCAGACGGGTGTCAGTTGGGTCTGCGCGCCAATGCTAACGGCGTCGATCTCAACCGCAATTTTCCAGCCAGTAACTGGCAGCCGGGGAAAACCGTTTACCGCTGGAATAGCGCGGCGGATGAACGCGATGTCGAGTTATCTACGGGTGAAACCGCCGGTTCAGAACCGGAAACGAAAGCCCTTTGCACACTGATTGAGAAACTTAATCCTCACTGGGTTGTCTCTTTTCATGAGCCACTCGCCTGCATTGAAGATCCACATCGTTCCGAATTGGGGCAATGGTTGGCGCAGCAATGCGAGCTGCCGTTAGTATCGAGTATCGGTTACGACACACCTGGCTCTTTCGGAAGCTGGTGCGCCGATCGTTCGCTTCATTGCATTACCGCTGAGCTTCCGCCGATCTCGGCAGATGCCGCCAGCGAATGCTACCTTAACGCGATGGTCGCGCTGCTAAGCCAGCAATTTTAATCGTAATTTTTATACCAATGTTGCTAATGTTGCCCTAAACTGAGCAGCGTGTTAATCACCTGTAATTAAGGACGCAAACATGTCACAGAACGTACATTTTCAAGGCAATCCTGTGCCAGTAGCAGGGTCATTCCCAGCCAAAGGAAGCAAAGCCCCGGCATTTACTCTGGTGGCTAAAGATTTGTCAGATACCCCACTCAGCAACTATGCTGGCAAGCGCAAAATCCTGAACATTTTCCCAAGCATCGATACCGGTGTTTGTGCCGCGTCCGTGCGCAAATTCAACCAGTTGGGTTCTGAGCTGGATAACACTGTTGTTCTGTGTATTTCTTCCGATCTGCCGTTCGCGCAGTCCCGTTTCTGCGGCGCGGAAGGTCTGAACAACGTCGTTGTGCTGTCTACCCTGCGTGGCGGTGAGTTCAAAGAAAACTACGGTGTTGCTATCGCTGATGGCGCGCTGAAAGGCCTGACCGCTCGTGCGGTTGTCGTACTGGATGAAAACGACAACGTGTTGCATAGCGAGCTGGTGAACGAAATCACCACTGAACCAGACTACGACGCAGCACTGGCTGTTCTGAAATAAACAACGCTGACAGCTATTCGCACTGTCAGTATTGAAAAAACGGCTGCTTACGCAGCCGTTTTGTTATTTACTCTTCGTCGTCCCCTGCCGATTTGCGTTGGCTGAGTCCATATTCCCGCAGTTTGTTGGCTATCGCCGTGTGCGATACCCCTAACCGCTTCGCCAGTTTACGTGTGCTTGGATAGGATTGATAAAGGCGGGTCAGCACAGAGCGCTCGAAACGTTTGTTGATGTCGTCCAGCGAGCCATCAAGCAGGGTTTCATCCTGTGGCGTATCAATCGAAAACGCTGGGAGATCGATGTCCTGCATATGCAGTTCGTTGCCTTCCAACTGCGTTAGCGCCCGATAAATGGTATTCCTCAACTGCCGAACGTTACCCGGCCAACCGTACTGCGGCAGGAAATGTTCCACATCTGCTGCCAGTTTAGGCCGTGAAATCCCCTGTTCATCGGCAAACCGCGCCACAAAGAGCTCGGCCAACGGCATAATGTCCGCCGGACGCTCACGCAGCGGCGGTAACATCAGCGTGAGCACATTGAGGCGATAATAAAGATCCTCCCGAAACTCACCACGCTGCACCAGCTCCAACAGGTTTTTCTTAGTCGCGCAAATCACCCGCACGTCGACATGGACTTCGTGATCTTCACCCACGCGACGAAATGTCCCGTCATTCAGGAAACGCAGTAACTTAGTCTGCATCTGCGCTGACATTTCACCGACTTCATCTAACAGAACCGAACCGCCGTTAGCCTGTTCAAAAAACCCTTTCTTACCTTCCTGCGCATTGAGATACGCACCGGGCGCATGGCCGAACAGTTCACTCTCCATCACATCATCAGGTAACGCCGCGCAGTTCAGCGCCAGGAAAGGGTTTTTGCCGCGTGGTCCGCGCAGATGGCACGCTCGTGCCAACATATCTTTACCTGTCCCCGTGTCGCCGACAATCAGCAGCGGCGCGTCCAACATTGCCAGCTTGCGCGCCTGCTCAACCACCTGACGCATTTTCGGGCTAACGGCAACGATGTGATCGAATTCATTTTCATCGTTTACGGTGAGATTCTGTAATTGCCGCCCCATGCGAGCGGCCGATTTCAGCATCACCAGCGCTCCCGCCGTGGCGGTTTTGCCAGCATCATCTTCCAGACGGACTGGCGTCATTTCCAGCAAGAAATCCTGACCGCGAATCACGACGCGCTCGGCGACAACGCTGCTACTCTTTTCCAGCCAACTGGCGAAATTAAAACCGGGGATCATACTGCCAATCGTCAAATCGCTAATGGTCTCTGCCGACTGTTCAAACAGCGCCAGCGCGGCGGGGTTAAACAGTTCAGGTTTCCCTTTCATATCCAGCGAGAATACCGGCTCCGGCATGGATTCCAGCAACGCATTCAGCGCCCGATGCTCGCGTTCAGACGGCATAAATGCCACAGTACGCACATCGCTGACGCTGTCAATGCGGCGGATTTCTGTCATCAGCAGGCGAAAAGCATCAAAATCGAGAGTGGCGAAATTGAGGTAAATACGGCCAATGGGTGCAATTTCGATGCCGCGTAAATCAATATTGCGTGACGCCAGCAGATCTAACAGTTCACGGACCATACCAATGCGGTCTTCACAAATCACTTCCAGATGCATCAACGGCTACCTTCTTCAAGAGACACGATATGGCTATTGCTGCTGATAATACCCTTTCGTTTGCGCCGGATGAAGTAAGGTGGCAGCAAAAGTTGACACATCTGTATGTTTTTTCCACGTCAATAGTGAAACGGAATTATGGCAGCGGCGTCGTGGCCATCGTCACAATGGTTCGAACGCCTTCCAGGTAGTTACCGAGACGTAAATTCTCATCAAAACTATGCTGGTTATTATCGGCATTCACCAAAGGAACGATGACGTAAGGCACTTTCAGCACGCTGACTGCCCCACTCATTGGCAACGTTCCGCCCATCATACGGTTCTTCTCCGGTGCGATGCCACGCGGCGCGGTTGTGGTCGCGACTGCCCAGCGCCCCAGCGGAGAATCGATCTCGGTTCTGGCCGCATAAGCACTGCTCGGATACGCCGTCAGATGAAGGGAAATCAAATGCGGATACTGCTCGCGCTCAGCCTGCGTAGGTGCTTCACCGGCAATGATATGAAAACCTTTGCTGGCGATATACTGGCGTAACAGGGTATACATCTCATCCGGCGACGTCTCCGGCACGGTGCGAATATTCACGCTGGCCGTTGCGGTTGACGGAATGGCATTAGCCGCTTTTTTGCCTGTATCGCCCGCTTTAATGCCGAGAATATCCAACGAAGGATATTGCACGGCCTCTGCCGCATTGCTGGCGACCTTCTCTAACTGAGCCACACCAAAGCGTTTTTCCAACGAACCCGCAGGTGGTGCAGTCTCAGCTACCTGTTTTTTATCGCTATCGCTAAGCGTGACGCGGTCATAGTAACCGGGAATCGTGACCTTACCGTCCGCATCTTTCATGCTGGCGAGCAGCGTAACCAGATTTTGTACCGGATTGGGAATGACATTGCCATAACCGCCGCTGTGCGCCGCCGCGTTAGCACCGAAAACTGTCATATCGATTTGAATGGAACCACGGTTGCCGAAATTGATGCCAGGGCGATTGCTGGACGGCATCGCGCCGTCATAAATCACCATCCCATCACTTTTCAGCAGCCTCAAATGTTCGGCCATCACCGTCGTCAGGCCGGGCGAGCCCTTTTCCTCTTCGGAGTCCAGCAGCACTTTGATGTTAACCGCGGGTTCAACACCCTTATCTTTCATGGCGTCCATGGCGGCGAGAAACATCGCGATCGGTCCTTTATCATCGGCCGATGCCCGGGCGAAGAGACGCCATTCCGGGTTGATATCCCCTTTCAGAAGACGTGACTCAGGCAGCGTCTGCCATTTGCCCGCAGCATCTTTTTCTTTCAGCACGGGCTGCCATGGTGGCGTTTGCCATTCGGTCGGATTCACGGGCTGTCCGTCAAAATGCATGTAAAACAAGATGGTTTTACGATCGTCTCTTGGCGTGCCCAGCTCAGCATAAACCAGCGGTTTATCACCATTCGCCAATTGCTGTGTGGTGAAGCCGCGCTTCTGAAAAGCCTTTTCCAGCCAGTCAGCATTGCGCTGGATATCCGCCGGCACGGCAGCATCATTTGGCAGCGTGAGTAATTCGAGATATTCAGGAAAGCTGTGTTGCGCATAACGCTCAGCATCGGCAGGTGTCAGCACCAACTGTGCGCTGGCAGGTAAACAGAGAATGGCGGCCGACAGCGACAGTGCCGCCAGCGTCAATTTTTTACCGGGAATCATAAAAACGTCCTGTTATATAGCGATGAGGAGTTTTTATCCTACACACGATTCTGTCATAGCGGTACTGTCTGCCGTACCGGTATTCTGTCTATACCCGTCATACTTCAAGTTGCATGTGCGTTGGCTGCGCTACTCGGCACACTGGCGTGTACCTCGCCCCGTTGGGGTCGCTGCAAGCAGCGTTCAAATCTGCCTCTGGCAGATTTGTCACTCACCCGAATCACTTACCTGAGTAAGCTCATCGGGATTCCTTCTCTTGCCGCCTTCCTGAAACTCGAATTATTTAGGGTATATATTAACGGACTATCGCGCGGTATCACGCACCGGGCTAATGGATTGCCCTTCGATGAAGGAGTGAGGGAACTGCCGCGACTGTATAAGATAGTCCTTACGGGTCAGTTTCATAAGAATTTCTCTTGCCCCGTATTCCGCCATTTCTTTTACCGGATAAACCACGCTATCAATATGCGGTGCCAGATATTCAGTAAGCCCGAAGCTGTCAAAAGAAATAACCGAAATATCGTCAGGAACAGACAAACCCTGTAAGCGTAGCGTTTTTAATCCTCCCGAACAGGCTCGCTCACCACAATATACAATGGCGGTCATATCGAGTTTTCGTTCTATTAATTTTAACGTCGCTTTCTCACCAAAGGCATGATCATAGCTGCCTTGAATATAATATTCGTCGTTCCATTCTTTATTCACCGCGCGAATGGCATCAACGCAGCCTTTTAATCGTTGAGACGCGCTGTGACGCGACTCGGGGCCACCAATTACCGCGATATTTTTATGGCCTGCTGCAATCAATTTATTTGTCGCATCAAACGCAGATAAATAATGATCGAATGAAACCGAGTGAATATCCGCTGAACCAGAGGAATCGAGTAATACTACAGGTTTATTTTCCGTATAGGCTTTAATCGTTTCGGTTGATAAATGGCGGGTATAGAGAAGAAATCCATCACAGTTAATTTCATCCAATTTTCTTAATGCATTTTCTTCTTCAGCTTGACCGGCGCTTTCCAGCACCATGAGCATCTTTCCTTTGGCATTCACTTCTTTATGAACCGCGCTCATCACCGAGCCAAAGAAGCCTGACACGTTGTTAGGAATAAGCATGCCTATCACGCCGCTACTTTTGCTCACCAAAGAACGGGCGCTTAAATTGGGTTTATAGTTCAACAGCCTAATGGCATTCTCGACGCGTAACTTTGTCTCTGCCTTAACTTTTTCCGGCTCGTTAAGTACGCGAGTTACCGTTGCGCGCGAAACATTTGCCATCCGTGCCACATCGACTATTGTTGACATAGAATTCCATTATAAAGAAAAGCAATGCCTGACTGCGGCACTGCTTATTTACTATTAAATTGGCTGAAACTATTACACTTTATCGCGATAAACTTCAATCATTTCTTTGATCAAGTCATTCGCCAGCATCGAGGTCATTAAATGATCTTGTGCATGCACCATAACTAGCGTGACGGGGATTTTACCTTCCCCTTCATCCATACCGATCAATTTAGTTTGCACGCCATGCGCTCGGCTTGCCGCCTCTCGAGAACGAAGCAATGCATTATCACAGGCTTCCCATTCGCCTTTTTTCGCATGCTGTAATGCGATCATCGCTTCGCTTTTACTTTCTCCCGCATTGGTAATGATCTCCATTATTTCCAATTCAAGATCCATAACGTTACCCTCTTTCAACATTAAATTATCTGTTACGCTTTCGATTCTGCTTCTTGCGCTAAAAGCTGCTTTTCATATGCCCGGTAAAAAGGGAGCCAAATCACACAAGAAATAGCGAAATTAGTCAGCACTAAGAGTATTGGCCCAAGTGACCATCCGGCCGCCCACGGCGCGCCTAAAATAGAAGGCGTCGTCCAGGGAACGATAGACATTGGCTTATCAACAAACCCCGAACTCAATGCAAACCAGGCGACGGTTGCATTAATTAGCGGCGCACCCACGAAAGGAAGCAGCATCAGAGGATTCATGATAATTGGCGAACCAAAAATAACGGGTTCATTGATATTAAAAAACGAGGGAACGACGCTCAATTTTCCGATCGAACGCAAATGCGCGGAACGACTGCGCAAATACATGATCACCAGCGCAAGCGTAGAACCACAGCCACCAATAACAATATAGAAGCGCCAGAATGGATCAACGAAGCTATGGGGAAGCGCCTGCCCTAATTCCAGCGCCGTTTGGTTAGCTGCAATATTCGCCAGCCAGAACGGTTGCAGTAAATTGGTCACGATAGCGGCACCATGAATACCGCAGAACCATAGCAGGTGGGAAACCAGTACACAGATGAGTATTGCCGTTAAGCTATCGGAAGCAGCAACAAACGGTTTGAAGGCAGCCATAATCACTTCAGGCACCAGCATGCCCGTAAAGTGCTGAATCAGCAGCGATAAGGGATAGAGCGTCGCAATCATCACCAGTACAGGTACAAGTAATTCAAATGACTGGGCGATCTTTTCCGGCACCTGCTCCGGCAAACGAATAGTCAGGTTTCTGGTTTTTAAAAACCGCATTAGCTCGACGGAGTATATCGATGTCAGCAATGCCGTAAAAATACCGGTTCCTCCCATAAATGCCGCCGGAATGCTGCCGTTGGTAAAAGGCGCGGCAACAATAAGGAAAGAACAGAGTGACAGTAATCCGCCCATCAGCGGGCTAAGATTATAACCCTGTGAAAGGTTATACCCGATCCCAACGGCAATATAGATGGTCATAATCCCCATTGTCATGCGGAACGGCATCATGATTGCGTCTTTATTATTGGTCGCGAACTCCAACCATATCTGCCCTAACGTGAACGTCGTATCTTTTGAAAAAGGCGGAAACGCCATAATCATCAAGAAGCTGCCGACAATCATGAAAGGCATAGCGGAAATAAAACCATCGCGAACGGCAAGCACATGCCGTTGTCCACCAATACTCCCGGCTAAGGGTGCAATTTTTCTTTCAATAAAAGAGATTACATTATTATAGATGCTCATTATCATCCCCCTGGTGTTGACAAAATTTTATGCAAGCAGGCCGAGGGCGAATTTAAGTACATTATCGCCTTTCATCATGCCGTAATCCATCGGGTTTATTGCCTCCACTTTTTTGTTCTTCTGTGCGGCAATTTTCTTGAACTCATCCAGTTTATATCTTACCTGAGGGCCTAATAAACACAGGTCGTATTGCTCAATCCCTTCGTTGAATTTCTCTAACGGGAGCGCGGTCAGTTCCACATCAATATTTTCTGCCGCTGCGGCTTCTTTCATTTTTTTTACGAGCATGGATGTGCTCATTCCTGCATTACAGCAAAGGAAGATCTTTTTCATTTTTTCACCTTAGCAAGTTTTATTTATTGAAAAGTATGCTTTTTAAAATTCGATAAATAATCGATATTTAACGTCACACCTAAACCTGGCTTCATTTCACCGACGGTGAAATAGCCATTTTTAGCCTGTGGTTCTAAAGCCTCCAGCACAATGTGGTAGCGCTCATCCTGCCAATAGGGAAACCACTCTTGTATTGGTACATTTGTCGTGCAGATATCAAATTGAATACAGGCCGCGGTTAAGATTGGCCCTGAGGCGTTATGCGGTTGAACCTGGATCTGATGTGTTTCCGCATAAGAGGCAATTTTTTTCATTTCCGTGAATCCGCCAGCCAGCCCCATATCTGGCTGAATCAGCTCGAATACGCGATTTTCAATAAAAGGGGCGAAGTCAAAGCGGGTATATAAGCGCTCTCCGCCAGCCAGCGATAAATTAACGCCTGCTTTTACCTCCAGACTTGAATTGATTAATAATGTATCCGTCGGCTCTTCATAAAAATAAGGATTAAATTCTTCTAATTTTTTTCCCCATTTAATGGCATCAGAAACACTCAGGCAGCCGTGCAGGTCGAGCATAATATCGACATGTTCACCCACGGCCTCTCTGACGGCTTTCACCCGAGCAACCGCCATATCTCCCCATTCTTTACTGATAGGACGCGATGGCGTTGATTTCTCACCCGTTGGCGACATTTTGAAAGGATCAAACTTTAATCCGGTATAGCCGTCGTTGATCACCTTCAGTGCTTTTTCCGCAAATTCTTCAGGCCGCCAGGCATCAAAATACCAATGGTTGGCATAAAGCCGGATAGTATCGCGGCATTTCCCTCCCAGCAGTTGGTAAACTGGGACGTTTAATAGCTTGCCTTTGATATCCCACAGCGCCATATCTATTGCGCTAATCGCACCATAAATCGCCAGCGAGCGCCCTCTTCCCCAATAGGTATTATCAAAGCACTGCTGGAAAATTTTCTCAGAATCGAATGGCGATTGCCCGATCAGGAATTTTTTCGTGAGCGCGTCTAATATCGGAATGACCGACTTAGCGCCCACGCCATAACTCATCGCCACTTCGCCAATCCCCGTCACTCCCTCATCGGTTTCAATCTCAACAACGATAAGATTGTGTGCCGGTGCACGGTGCCTTAGATCCACATCGTAAACATTTAACTGCGTAACTTTCATAGTTCACCCCGAATACAGCCTGCGGGCATTATGTGCACGTTCACATTCTCATTCAAGACTGAAAAAACGATCAAGATCACAGATAAAACACAAATGTGAACGTGAACATTATTATATTAATGGATGTTTTCTGCGTGACTGTATGGAGAATAAACAAAAGAAAAGGAAGGGGATTCCCTTCCTCAGACCGTTGACAAGCCTATTTGTGCAGAACGAAAACGGGAGTAACGGACGATCTATCCGTTACTCCCGCTTGGCGACCACCTTTGTCAGCTATCCATTACTACGCTCGATATGCTTTTCACCCCTAACGCCCTTTTTGCAGCGTTTCTTTCACCTGACCAATAAGCTCGCGGCGGAAATCACCGAGACGCGGTTTGTCATCCAGCCACGGCAGCGGGCGGCACAGTTCCATCGCTTTGATGCCCAGACGCGCGGTCAGCAGCCCTGCACCAATGCCCTGTGCGGCACGGGTTGATAGCCGCGCGGCAAGATCCTGCGACATCCAGTCCATGCCAATTTCCCGCACCAGCTCTGAGGCACCGGCAAACGCGATATTGACTAGCACCAGCCGGAACAGGCGAATGCGGCTGAAATAGCCCAGTTCGATACCGTACAGCGCGGCAATACGGTTAATCAGGCGCAGGTTGCGCCAGGCAATAAAGGCCATATCCACCAGCGCCAGCGGGCTGACGGCGATCATCAAGGTGGATTCCGCCGCCGAGCGGCTGATTTCACGCCGTGCTTGCGTGTCCAGTACAGGCTGAACCAGACGTGCATAAAGCTCCAGCACTTCGCGGTCATTATGGGTTTCATGGAGTGAAGCCTGCCAACGCTGTATCGCTGGATGGCCGCTATCGAGCCCTGCCTGCCGCGCCAGCTTTTCACAGAACTCACGCCCACGCCCGACACCATGGCTGTGTAGCAGATCGCGGGCCACGTCGCGCTCTTCCGCACGTTCCCGAAGGCGATAGAGCCGTCGCCACTCGACGGCCAGCGAACCGACGCCCGCCGCCACAATCAGGCTACCCGCGGTAATGCCACCCAATGCGATCCAATCCTGTTGCACCCAGGCGTTATGTAGCGACTGCACGCCCTGCGCCAGCGCGCTGACGCCAAACAGCCCTATTCCCGCCATCACCATACGCCGCCACAGGCTGCGCTTCGGCCGCAGCGCCGCGCTGATCGCCTCTTCCGCAACCCCTTCTTCCGGCACTTCCTCTTCGCGGCTGATGGGGGAAAATGGCGTACCGCTCTGCTCGTCAAATGCTAACCCGGCACGCAACTGCGGTTGCGGCTCTTGCGGTAAAGCATCATCGAACGTGACACGGGGTTTCAGTGGCTCGTTCATCGCAATTTATCCTTTAACAAAAAGTCCATGACCGTATCCAGCCGGATATGCAGCAACGGCGTGTCTACCGTCATTTCTCGCGGACGGAATTGATCGAAATGGAAGCCCTGCGTTTGCCAGAATGCCGCCCCCGGTAAACGCGCGGGCACTTCACCGGGATAGACCGTCAACGGCTGGCCGTCGCTGAGCCGATGTCCTTTCAGCGCCGGTATTTTCTGGCCCTGATGATCGACGACGCCACTCTGCGTTGACTGGATCGACGCAATGCCTTCACAGCGCATATCGATGCCTTCAAACGCGGCGTTCTGCCACGCTTCTTGCACCAGTTGCTGAAGCAACGACACCAGATTGGCGTGCTGATCGGCGGTAATGTGATCCACTTTACTCGCCGCAAACATCAGCTTGTCGATACAGGGCGAGAACAAACGGCGGAACAGCGTGCGTTTCCCGTAATGAAAACTTTGCATCAGTTGGGTCAGCGCCAGTCGCATATCGTTAAACGCGTGAATACCGCTATTGAGCGGTTGCAGGCAGTCAACCAGAACAATCTGCCGGTCGAAGCGCACGAAGTGATCTTTATAAAATCCTTTGACGACCGACTGACAGTAATAGTCAAAACGCTTACGCAGCATGCCGATGTTGGTTTTCTCATCCGCCTGCGCCAGCTTAGCTTCACCGATCTGATTCACCTGCGGCCAGGGGAAGAATTGCAGCACCGGCGCACCCGCCAGATCGCCCGGTAGCACAAACCGCCCCGGTTGAATAAAGTGCAGCCCTTCCTGTTTGCAGCGATGCAAATAGTCGGTGTAAGCCTGCGCCACCTCGGCAAGCTGATTTTCATCCGCCGGAGCCAGCGGATCAATTTTCTCACACAGCGCCAGCCAGGGCTTTGCCCACTCGGTGCGTCCCCCTTGCAGCAAGCCGCTCATTTGCTGCGACCAGCTCAAATAGGTTTGTTCCAGCAGCGGCAGATCCAGCAGCCATTCGCCGGGATAATCGACAATTTCCAGATAGAGCGTCGAGGTGTCTTTGAAATGACGCAGCAACGAATCTTTAGAGCGGTAGCGCAGCGCCAGACGAATCTCACTCACGCCGCGCGTCGGTGTCGGCCAAGCCGGCGGCGAGCCATACAGCGCCGCCATGCCTTCATCATAAGCAAAACGCGGTACACCCAGATCGCGCTGCGGCACGCGTTTCACCCCCAGCAAACGCTCTTCGCGCACGGGAGAAAACATCGGCAAGTGTGCACCGCTGTGGGTATTCAATAATTGATTGACGAACGCAGTGATAAACGCGGTTTTGCCACTGCGGCTCAACCCAGTGACGGCAATCCGCAGGTGGCGATCCACTCCGCGATTGACCAGAGAGTTAATTTCGTTCTGTAGTCGACTCATCGAATGAACTATCACTCCTTTGGTTGAGAGATATATCGTATCAATATAATAAAATCAGACAAACGCCTCACGCTCACGCCGATATAAGTTCAACCACGATCACCTATCTCATACCGTATTTTTACCGCCAAAATGTAAATAAACGATAATTTTAAGACAACTCTTAGCAAGCAATAAGACAACTCTTAGCCAACAAATTGTTAACGTATATAACCTGAAATTGTACCAAGTAACCAATTGTTTCTGGAAACGAATAGTGTCCCAATAACAATTAATAATTCAGGTTAATTAATTATGCTACGGAATGCGTCATTCACTGACGGGTATCAACCTGCGCGTCTCAGCCCACTTGCGCTATTTATTTTATTGACCATCTCAGCAAGCAGCTGGGCGGCAGATAATAATCTGACGCCTCTTGCCGCACCGAACCGGGTGGATGAACAGCTAAATATCAACCAGCAGGATCGCCAGCGTGCGATGCAGCAGCAATTAGCGCCGCAGACGCCTGATGTGCGTTTGCAGCCCCCCTCCTCGTTCTTTACTACGTTGCAGTTTCCGCAGGAGCAACAGTGCTTTACGCTGTATCACATCATACTGACCGGCAAAGACGATTTCCCCTCCTGGCTGCGTATCCCGCTGCAACAGCTGGCCGATCAGGGTAAAGGCCAGTGCCTGGGCGCTCAGGGTGTCAACCTGCTGATGAGCGCGCTGCAAAACCGTCTGATCGACCATGGCTACGTCACCGCGCGCGTAATGGCACCGCCGCAAAACCTGAAAACCGGCACCCTGCATATCACCCTGATTCCGGGCAAAACGCGCCAGCTCAAACGGACCAAAGAGAGCGATCGCTACGTGAGCCTCTGGAGCGCCCTGCCGGCACGTGAAGGCGACCTGCTGGATTTGCGTGATATTGAGCAGGGACTGGAAAACCTGCAGCGCGTGCCCACCGTACAGGCAGAGATGGCGATTGTACCGGGCGAACAGCCCGGCGAAAGCGACATTGACGTCACCTGGAAACAGGAAAAAATGTGGCGTCTCGGCGCGACACTCGATGATTCAGGCACCGAAACCACCGGTCGTTATCAGGGCGGCCTGACGCTGTATATCGATAATCCCTTCGCACTCAGCGACTTGTTCTACATTTCCGGCAACCATGACCTTGAATCCGGCAGCGAAAAAGGCAGCAAGAACTATATGCTGCACTACTCCGTACCGTTCGGTTATTGGATGGCGGGCGTCACCGCCAGCGGCTACGACTACAACCAGAATGTGGCGGGCGCCTATGAAGACTACAACTACAGCGGCAACAGTAAAAACCTTAACTTCCAACTGAGCCGGGTGCTGTACCGCAGCGGCAGTCAGAAAACCTCAATGAGCTATGAAATTCTGACGCGCGAATCGCAGAACTTCGTCAACGATACCGAAGTGGATGTGCAGCGGCGTAAAACCAGCGCCTGGCGTCTGGGCCTCCAGCATCGCCACTATTTCGGCGCCACCACCCTTGATGCCGCCGTGAGCTACCAGCGCGGCACCCGCTGGTTCGGCGCGATTCCGGCGCAGGAAGAGTATTTCGATGAAGGCACCGCGCTGGCGAAAATTATCCAGTTGAATGCACAACTCGATATGCCGTTTACGCTGGGCAATCAGACCTTCCGCTACAACGTGCAGTATCTGCGCCAGATCAACCATACCAAACTGACGCCACAGGATCAGCTGTCGATTGGTAACCGCTGGACCGTGCGCGGCTTTGATGGTGAACGCACCCTGACGGCCGACAACGGCTGGTTCGTGCGCAACGATCTGGCCTGGCGCACCCCGCTGCCTAACCAAGAACTGTATCTCGGCGCTGACTACGGCGAAGTGGACGGCACGCGTGATTACCTCGCAGGGAAACATCTGGCGGGCGGCGTGCTTGGTCTACGCGGTAACGCCTTTAACACCGGCTACGACCTGTTTGTCGGTATGCCGTTCTCCAAACCGGAAGGTTTCCACACCAGCCCGGTCACCCTCGGTTTCAACCTCAGTTGGCAGTACTAAGGAGGTGCGTGATGAAGATTCCTGTTAATGGCTATCAGTTAACCGCCCCGCTGCTCGGCGGTCAGTTCAGCGAAGCGGAGGCGCTTGGCGCGGCAGTCTGGCTGTGGATGCATTCGGAACAGCACCGCGATATTCCGCTCAGTGTGCTGCCAACGCTGCTGCTTCCCGCCATCAAACATCAGCAGTTTGTTATCGCCAGCCGCGATGACAAGCCTATGTTTTTCCTCAGTTGGGCGTGGATGGATGAAGACGCGGAACAACGCTACCTCACCGGCCCCGGCATTCTGGTGCAGCCGCAGGACTGGACCAGCGGCAACCGCCTGTGGTTCCGCGACTGGGTCGCGCCCTTCGGCGATCAGCAGGCATTTCGTCGCATCGTCGGCGGCACGCTGTTTCCCCACTTATGTGGCCGTGCGCTGTACCACAAAGGGGCGGAACGCGGACAACGGGTACTCCAATTCCGTGGCGATGACGTCACCCAACAACAATTCAGACTCTGGCAGCAGAACACGCCGCTGGTTGCTTAACATCACTTTTAGCAGGGATAACTTTTCGTGAATAAGAACCTCTATCGCATCATTTTCAACAAGGCTCGCGGCCTGTTAATGGTGGTTTCCGAAATCAACCGCGGCCAGGGTAAAAGCGGCGCCAACGGCGTCGGCCATACGCCGAGCCAGCTGATTGGCCGCATGAAGCCCGCCGCCTTCCTGACCATGACCGCACTCGGTCTGGTCACGCTCGCGCCACAGGCGCTGGCGGCCGGAATTGTCGCCGACAAAAGCGCCCCGGGCGGCCAGCAGCCGAATGTGATGCAGAGCGCCAACGGCACGCCGCAGGTCAATATCCAGACGCCGAGCGCCGGTGGTGTTTCGCATAACAAATACACCCAGTTTGACGTCGATAACAAAGGTGCGATTCTGAATAACTCGCACAAACAGGTGCAGACCCAGATGGGCGGCTGGGTGGCGGGTAACCCATGGCTGGCGAAAGGCGAAGCCAAAATTATTCTTAACGAGGTCAACTCGCGCGACCCGAGCAAGCTGAACGGCTATGTCGAAGTGGCAGGCCGTAAGGCGCAGGTGGTCATCGCCAACCCGGCGGGCATCAGCTGCGACGGCTGTGGCTTTATTAATGCCAATCGCGCCACCCTGACCACTGGCACACCGCAAATCGCCAACGGTGAACTGCGCGGTTACCGCGTAGGCAAGGGTGAAATCGTGGTGGAAGGCGCTGGCATGGACAGCAGTCGGCAGGACTACACCGACCTGATTGCCCGTACCGTGAAAGTCAATGCCGGTATCTGGGCGAAAGATGTGACCGTCACCACCGGCAAAAACGAAGTGGCCGCCGATAACAGCACCGCCACAGTCACAAGCGCGACGGACAACGATGTCAAGCCGACGCTGGCGATCGACGTCGCCCAGTTGGGTGGCATGTATGCCGGTAAAATCCGTCTGGTGGCGACCGAGCAAGGGGTCGGCGTCAGCAACAAAGGCACACTCGGCACGCAGGCGGGTGATATCACCATTAACGCTAATGGCGATATCGTCAACAGCGGTACGATCAATGCTGGTCAGGATCTGCTGCTAGGCGGTAAAAAAGTCGATAACAGCGGTACGCTGTTTGCCCAGCGCGATCACAGCACCACCGCCAGCGACGCGGTGGCGAATACCGGCCTGATCGCCGCCAAAGGCAATACCCGTGTGCGCGGTGCCAGCATCCGCAACAGCAAAGGCGCGGCCATTGCCGCCGGGATGAAAACCGATGGCACGCTGGCCGACAGCGGCAATCTGACACTCGCCAGCGACGGTAAGCTGACCAGCAAAGGTCAGGCGCTGGCCGGTGGCGATCTGAACGCCAGCGCCAGCCAAATTGATCTCAGCGGCAGCGATACCGCCGCGCATCACGCCACGCTGACCAGCAGCAGCGATATCATCACCGACGACGCGCAGCTGCTGGCGAGCGGCGATTTGAAACTCTCCGCCGCCGGTAAACTCAGCAACGATCGCGGCGTGATTAACGCCAATGCGTTGCAGGTCAGCACCCCGGTTATCAGTAACCGCGGTGGCCAGTTACTGCAGAGCGGCGACAGCGATCTGCAACTCAGCAGCGACAGCATTGATAACCAGAATGGCCGCATCGCCACCAATGCCAAAAAATTCAGCGTACAGAGCGTCAGCCTGAATAACCAAGGCGGCACCATTATGGCAGCCAGTTCCGGCTCGTTGGAAGTTGCGGCCAGCAGTGAACTGAATAACCAGAACGGTACGCTGGCCGCCGCCAGCGATCTGGCGATCGCCACGCCGGTGCTGAATAACGACCAGGGACAGATCTCCGCCAATAAGCAGCTGACGCTCGATCAGCAAAACAGCAGCGCCCTCGCCCACGCCGCAGCCACCAGCAGCGATCTGCGTATCAGCAATGAAGGTGGTCGTCTAGTGGCAGGTCAGCAACTGACCTTCCGCGGCCGCGAGATTAACGGCAGCGGTGAAATTCTGTCGCTTGGCGATATGGATCTCAGCTTCGCGGACGGCTTCAGCAACAACAATAAAACGCTGGCAAATGGCAATCTGACGCTGAACGTCAACAACAGTTTGATTAACAATGCGCTGCTTGGCGCAGGCGGTAAGCTGAATGTGCAGGCCAGCAACATCGACAACCAGACCACTGGCGAACTAAGTTCCCAACAGACCACGCTGAACGCCAGCGATACGCTGAGCAACCGCGGCCTGATCGACGGCATATTGACCCGTATCAATGCCAGCACCATCAACAATATCGGTACCGGCCGTATTTATGGCGACGGCCTGGCGATCGGCGCAGCGACGTTGAATAACCTGGCGGAAAATAACAGCAGCGCCACCATTGCGGCGCGTCAGCGTCTCGATCTGGGCGTCGGCACGCTGAATAACCGCGACCACGCCCTGATCTACAGCAATGGTGATATGGCCATCGGCGGCGCGCTGGATGCGGATGCGCTGGCGACCGGCAAGGCAGGCGAAATTAACAACCACAGTTCGACTATCGAATCTGTCGGCAATATGGCGCTCAGCTTCACCGCGCTGAACAATATCAATGACAACTTCGCCACCAGTATGGTGCAGTTGTCCCAGAGGCAGAAAGATGAGTACATGGTGGTGGACCTGAATAATGGCGTCCACTACAGTCCTGACGACTACAACATCAGTTTCTACAAAAATGAAGTGCGTCATATCTGTATCGAAGGCGTGGTGTGTGGTCGTGACCACTATTATCAGTACAGCTACACCGAAACGGTGCGCGAAGAACAGATCGCCCAGATCGACCCGGCGAAAATCATCGCGGGCGGTCAGATTTCGCTCTCCGGCGATAAGCTGCTGAACGACAAGAGCCAGATTATTGCTGGCAGCAGCCTGCTGACGGCGGTGAAGGAACTGGTGAACACCGAAGTCACCGGTCAGAAACTGACGGAAAAAGTCGGTCAGGTCATCGAATGGGATCGTATCCATAAAAAAGGCAAAGACAGCCAGAAAGCCAGAGCGTCCGCCTATACCCCACCAGCGGAAATTCAGTCCATCAGCCTCAGCCCGAGCGTGATGAAGGAGAATACTCAGGCGACCAGCAGCGCCCCATCGCTGGCTGATTACGCCGCGCAGCGCGTGGAAGTGGCCGGACACAACACCGAGGTGATTCGTTCCATGACGCCGGATGCTTCTCTGCCAACCGGCAGTCTGTTCACCACCCTGCCGGATGCCACCAGCAGCTACCTGATCGAAACCGATCCGCGCTTCACCAATCAGAGAATCTGGCTGAGCTCCGACTATATGCTGCGCCAGCTGCAGACCGATCCGTCGATCACGCAAAAACGCCTCGGCGATGGTTTCTATGAGCAACGTCTGGTACGTGAGCAGATCGTTGAGCTGGTGGGTCAGCGTTATCTGGCCGATTACACCAGCGATGAAGAGCAGTATAAGGGCCTGATGAAAGCGGGCGTCAGCTTCGCGAAGACATTCAATCTGGTGCCGGGCGTGGCGCTCACCGCCGAGCAGATGAAGCAGATCACTCAGGATATGGTGTGGCTGGTGGCGCAGGATGTGAAGATGCCGGATGGCACCATCCAGAACGTACTGGTACCGCAGGTGTATGCACAGGTGCAGCAAGGTGATATGAACGGCAGCGGTGCGCTGCTGGCCGGTAAGAACGTTAGCATTGGCATCAGCGGCGGCATGCTGAACAGCGGACGCATCAGCGCCACCCAGTTGGTTAGTGTTTCCGGCGACGATATCGTTAACGTCGGCGGCATTATTGCTGGTAAGTCCGTGTCGCTGCAGGCGACCAACGATATCACTAACACCGGCGGCACGGTGCGTGCCACCGATACCCTGCTGGCGCAAGCCGGACGCGATATCACCGTTGCCAGCGAGACCAATCACGCCGAGAGCCAGAACGGCAGTAACCGCTTCAGCCGCGACAATATCGACCGAGTGGCAGGCATGTATGTGCAGGGTGACGATGGCAAACTGCTGCTGCAGGCAGGCCGTGATGTCAATCTGCAGGCCGCGCAGGTGGTCAGCTCCGGTGAAAACAGCCAGACGCAGATCGCGGCTAACCGCGATATCACTATGACCACCGTCACCACCGGCAGCAGCGACAAAGTCGTGTGGGATAAAGATAACCACGTCACGCAGACGCTGACTCAGGTACAGGGCAGTGAAGTCACCAGCGACGGCAATATCTCGCTGAATGCCGGCAATAATATTAACGCCCAGGCGGCAAAACTGAATGCCGATCGGCAGTTTGCGCTGACCGCCACCAATGATATCAACCTCGGCAGCGCCAGCAGCCAGGAATATCTGGATATGAATTCGAAGGTGAAAGGTTCCGGCTTCCTGTCGAAACGCACCACTACCACCCGCGCCGGTTACGATGCCACGCTGGCAAACGGCAGCAGTCTGGGCGGGGAAAATATCTCCGTCAGCGCGGGTAACAACCTGAACATCACTGGCAGCGATGTGGCGGCGGATCGGGATCTGGCGCTGCGTGCCGGTAATGACCTCAACGTCACGGCGGCAGAAGAGAGCCGCGACAGCTGGTCGATGAAAAAAACCACCAAGTCAGGCCTGATGAGCAGCGGCGGCATTGGCTTCTTTGTCGGTTCAATCAAAGAGAGTTCGACCTCCGATACTGCGGCGCTGACCCACAACAACAGCACACTGGGCAGCGTCGATGGCAATACCAGTCTGGTGGCGGGCAATAACATCGCCGTGCAGGGTTCTGATGTGATCGCCGGTAACGACATCAATATGGTGGCGAACAATATCACCATTGATGCCGCGAATAACCAGAGCACCACCGACACCACCTATGAGCGTAAACAGACGGGTCTGACGCTGGCGCTGTCCGGCGCGATCGGCAGCGCGATTAATGCCGCCTACACCAGCGCGAAAGCCGCCGATGAGCAGCAGGATAGCCGTATGGCATCGCTGCAGAAGCTGAAATCAGGTCTGGCAGGCGTACAGGCCGCTCAGGCCGCGGTACTGGCTTCGCAGAATACCGAGGATCAGAATGCCATTGGCGTCAGCCTGTCGCTGAGCACTTCAAAGTCGAAGAGCGAGAGCCACAGCGAAGCGGTTAACGCTTCCGGCAGTACCGTGCAGGCGGGCAACAATATCAATCTGGTGGCGACCGGTTCAGAGAATGGCAACGATGGCGATCTGACGATTGGCGGCAGCCAACTGAAAGCGGGCAACGATGTGCTGCTGTCGGCGAACCGCGATATCAACCTGCTGTCGGCGCAGAATGCGCAGTTGCAGACTGGAAAAAACAGCAGCAGCGGCGGCGGCGTGGGTGTCAGCATCGGCGCTGGCCAAGGCGGCGCGGGGCTCAGTGTGTTTGCTAACGCCAGTAAAGGTTCCGGTAACGAAAATGGCGATGGCCTGACGCATACCGAAACCACCGTCGACGCCGGTAATAAGCTGACGCTCAACAGCGGGCGTGACACCACCCTGCGCGGCGCACAGCTGAGTGCCGATCAGGTGGTGGCGAATGTCGGCCGTAACCTGACGCTGCAGAGTGAGCAGGACGTTAACAACTACGACTCGAAGCAGAAGAACAGCTCAGCAGGCGCCAGCTTTACCTTTGGCAGCATGACTGGCAGCGTCAGCGTCAGCGTGGCGAAGGACAAAATCCACAGCACCTATAACAGCGTTCAGGAGCAGACCGGCATCTTTGCGGGTGACGGCGGCTTCGATATCACCGTCGGTAACCACACGCAGTTAGATGGCGCCGTGATTGGCAGCACCGCCAGCGAAGATAAAAACCGTCTCAGTACTGGCACGCTGGGCTTCAGCAACATCGACAACAGTGCCGAGTTTGAGGTGTCGCACAGCAGCGTCGGCATCAGCACTGGCGGACTGGGTGCACAGGATCTGCTGAAAAATGCCGTACAGAATCTGGCGGCCAATGGTCTGGGAGCGGATGGCAGCGATGGGAATGCTTCCGGTACGACTTATGCCGCCGTTTCGCCGGGATCGCTGATTATCCGTGACCAGGCGAACCAGCAGCAGGATGTCAGCGAGCTGAGCCGCGATGTTGAGCATGCGAATCAAAGCATCAGCCCCATCTTTGATAAGGCGAAGGAACAGCAGCGTCTGAGCCAGCTGCGATTGATTGGTGACGTTGTTAATCAGGGCGTGAATATCACCCTTACCCAAGGGCAGATCATGGCGAACAGTGCCGGGATCGAAGCTGCGGGTGAGTGGGATAAGACGAAAGAGACGCGCAAAGAGTACTGGGACCGCGTGCAGAATACTGCGGCTTATAAAGATATCAGCGAGCAGTATAAGGCAGGTGGCGACCTGGAAAAAGGTATCCGCGCAGCGGCAGCCGCCATTACAGCGCTGGCAGGCGGCGATCCAGTCAAAGCACTGGCACAGGGCGCTGCGCCTTACATGACGGGTGTGGTTAAAGACATGACTGTCGGGTTTGATGAAAATCCTACAGCCGGGCAAATTGCAGCAAACGCGATTGGCCACGCAGTGCTGGGTGGCGTGATCGCTGAACTATCCGGTGGTAATGCCACTGCCGGCGCAGTTGGCGCAGCAGCCGGCGAACTTGCAGCGCGCGCAATCAAAGACTATCTCTACCCGGATACCGCAACTGCTGATTTGGCCGATAGTGATAAGAGTAAGATCAGTAACCTGGCATCGCTGGCGGCGATGCTGGCAGGCGGCGTAGCAAGCGACTCTTCTGCTGGTGCGGTGAGTGGCCATGATGCTGGCAAAAATGCAGTGGATAATAACTATCTGACCGTGAAGCAGATCGATGACTGGGTCGCTGAAGTCAAATCCTGCCAGGCTAAGGGCGGCGATTGCGGCCCTATTATGAAGAAATATCAGCAACTCAGCATCGTGCAGCAGGAGCAGTTGATGAGCGACTGCGCTAACGATCCAGATAGTTGTCAGGCTAAATATGGCAGTGTTCTTGCCAATAGTCTGGCGGTTAAGCAGGCAATTGACCGGGCAATGGGCGAAGACCTTCCCTGGAGTATGAGTTATGATTTATCTGCTCTATGGATGCATCAGATGGATGCCGATGGTGTCGTTTCCAGTAACTTCGTATCGGAAAATCTGCGAGCTAAATATGGTCTGGATCAGGTACAGGCTGACCTGATTGCAAGTGCCGCACTGGGTGCCATTACTGGCGTAGGTAAAGCAAAGTACCAGCCAAATAAGGGCGCGGTTGGTAATATGGGAGAATTTTTCAAGCAGTCAGGCTTTGGCGGCCAGATGAAGACTAGCTCGCAAAAAACCAACCAAATATTTCAGGGACAAAGTGTTTATCAGGCGAAAGGAACTGTCGGCGACCATATTGCTAAAGGTGACAAGTTCTACCTTGATGGCCTCCACAAAGATCATATTGAAGTTTTTGACAGCAAAGGAAAAGTCAAAGCCGTTCTGAACCTGGATGGCTCTTACAACGATTCGAAAACAGCTAGTGCAATTAAAGAAGGACGGAGGCTGCCTAAATGATAAATGATCTCTTTTTTGAGTTAATGAAGAACAATTTCATCGCGGTATTGAAGAAAAAAAATACATCTTCTATCGAAATAGATGACCTGTCGATTGACTACAATGGGCAACTGAATGAACAATTCCTGAATCAATTAAATTGTCTGAAAGTTCATACTGACTTACTACAAAAAGCCAGTACTGAACATGATGAACTGGCAATGCAATCAGCTTTGCTAAAGTTAAGGAGTCACGCAATGACTCTCTCAAGTTTCTTCGAGGCCATAGCTGAAGATAGTGAGGTGTTATTGAAAATGAATAACTGGCCTGAGATCCCTGAAGGTTATCAATTACCCGCGCATTATGGTTTACCAGGGAAATAATACCTAAAACCGCTGAGATGTTACGATAAGGCAAGGACGCCTTATTTATAAGGAACATAAAGTGAAAAATATCTTAAAATTTAAACTTGCTATTCTTGCATCTTTGAGCTCTGCCTGCTCCATCATGCCAAATAATGATTTTTTTGTCCCCGCCTCTCAAGACGCTGATTCAGCATGGGTTCGTATTATAGACAATACTGAACAAACCAGCATTTACCAGACCCTAAAGGGTCAACGCACTGGCGGTCTTATTCGCTCCAGTGAATGGGTTTTACAAAACACCCAGGATCGCGGAATGCCAAAAGTATCTGGAGAAAAATACGATATCGACTACTACGAAACACCATTAGTAGCAGGCGTTGAAACAGCGATAGTCAACGTTTATGTTGAAAGTAAATACTCATGCCTGATCACCACTCGCTTTATTCCAGAAAAAGGCAAAAAGTATCAGTTCCAGTTGGAAACCGATACGCTGCATTATCAATGTCGTGCGATTGCCAGCGAAATCGTGCAGGACAGTCATGGTCAGTGGAAACTGATACCTCTGCAGAATGTGCGCTACAGCGCGAAAGAAGGAAATGGCTGGCATCCGATGCACAGTGGGATCGGATCATAGAGATTGCAGCGAAAAAGCAGCGTGACGTTATCCACTCTCGACGTAAGTCGTACGGTGGATAACGTCAGCGAAAGCGTATAACCGATGACAAATTACAGGTGACGAAAGCGGTTCTGAACGCCAAACGTATCCGAGGTGACATAGCGCTCAATGCTGCGCAGGCGCTGTTCGCTGGCCTGCAATGTCGCATCCGCCTCATTCAGCAGTTGGCTGGGTGTGCGAGCCGTTTTTTCATCCTCAAATCCCATTCCCGCCGGAGCCGGATCGAGCATAAAGGTCAGAATGATGTAGGCCACGATGGTGAAAAAGAACAGGCCGAAAAACATCGACAACACCACGATTATCCGCAGGAGCTTCACCGGCACGTCAAAATAACGCGCTAAACCAGCACAAACCCCTTTCAGCATGCCTTCTTCCGGTATGCGGTATAACGTTTTACCTGACCACGTATTTTTCATTACGAGTTTCTCCAGTCCGGGTGTTCTGCATCCAGAATATCTTCCAGCGCTCTGATACGCTCACGCATGCGGTTGGACTCTTCCGTTAAGCGTGTCAGACGTTGCATATCAGTTTGTCCCAGTTGAGCACTGTTTTTACGCTGGCTGTAATGTAGCCAAAGCCATATCGGCGCCACAAACAACATGAAAATGGTCAGCGGAATGGCAAGAAACAACGCACTCATTGTGTCTCCTTAGTTATTATTCACACGCCAGTGGCTGCCGTTTTCTAACGACAGCCATCCGATGGCGTCTACGCGTTTATTACTCTGCTGGCTTAACTTTAGCTTTAAGCGCCGCCAGCTGCGCGCTGATTTCATCGTCCGCTTTCAGCTCGGCAAACTGCTGATCCAACGATTTTTGTTTCCCTAGCCCGTGGCTTTCGGCTTCCGCTTCCATCGTGTCGATGCGGCGTTCGAACTGGTCGAAACGCGCCATCGCTTCGTCCAGCTTACCGCTATCCAATTGACGGCGCACATCACGCGACGATGCCGCAGCCTGATGACGCAGCGTCAGCGCCTGCTGCCGAGCGCGGGTTTCACTTAATTTGTTTTCCAGCTCACCGATTTCACGCTTCATGCGCTCCAACGTTTCATCTACGCTTTCGGCTTCATGCTGCAATACAGCGATCAGATCAGTCAGTTTCTGCTTTTCAATCAGCGCCGCACGGGCCAAATCGTCTTTATCTTTACGCAGTGCCAGCTCGGCTTTTTCCTGCCACTGATCTTGCTGACCATGCGCTTGTTCAATACGGCGGGCAATCTGTTTCTTTTCTGCCAACGCCCGCGCCGAGGTTGAACGCACTTCAACCAGCGTATCTTCCATTTCCTGAATCATCAGCCGCACCAATTTCTGCGGATCTTCAGCTTTATCCAGCAATGAATTGATGTTGGCGTTCACGATGTCGGCAAAACGAGAAAAAATACCCATAATTACATCCTCTTCATGATTTCCAGCGTCTGATTACGCCTGATTTATCACCGTGACCAGCCGAGCCAGTCGCGATCTCCCTATAGGTATATCAATAAGCATGCCAACTTTTAGCTTCCGTTAACTAATTGAAAATTAAGGAGTAGATAATTTTGACTATTTTTCTCTTTTCGTTAGATTAGTCAAATATGCTAACAGTTAGTAAAAATAACACGGTGGAACATCATGCTTCAGGAAAAAGAGAATCTGCTGGGCGAGGCCAACAGCTTTTTAGAGGTACTGGAACAGGTGTCACAGTTGGCCCAGTTGAATAAGCCAGTGCTGGTAATCGGCGAACGCGGTACGGGTAAAGAGCTGATAGCCAGCCGCCTGCACTACCTTTCCCCCCGTTGGCAAGGGCCATTCGTTTCTCTCAACTGTGCGGCACTCAACGAGAACCTGCTCGACTCTGAGCTATTTGGTCACGAAGCCGGTGCCTTTACCGGGGCGCAGAAACGCCATCTGGGACGCTTCGAGCGCGCCGACGGCGGAACGCTATTTTTGGATGAGCTAGCCACCGCGCCGATGCTGGTGCAGGAAAAATTACTGCGGGTGATCGAATACGGCATGCTGGAGCGCGTCGGCGGCAGAGATCAGCTACAGGTTGATGTGCGGCTGGTGTGTGCAACCAATGACGACCTGCCTGCGCTTGCCGCCAGCGGTAAATTCCGTGCCGACCTGCTCGACCGTCTGGCCTTTGACGTTGTGCAGCTTCCGCCGCTGCGTGAACGCCAGCAGGATATCATGCTGCTGGCAGATAATTTTGCGATTCAGATGTGCCGTGAATTACATCTACCGCTGTTTCCCGGTTTTACGCCTGCTGCGCGTGAGACGCTGCTAAATTACGACTGGCCGGGCAATATTCGTGAGCTGAAAAACGTGGTTGAACGTTCGGTGTACCGTCACGGCGACAGCGAACAGCCTCTTGATGCCATCATTCTGAATCCCTTCCGCCGAACTCCCGCCGTTCAGGAAAAAACACAAACAACATCTACTCAGCCGGATTTACCGCTGGACATGAAGCCGTGGCTGTTGGAACAAGAGAAAGGTTTGATCGATCGGGCATTAACTCAGGCAAAGTTTAACCAGCGTAAAGCCGCGGAACTGCTGGGATTAACCTATCATCAGCTGCGTGGATTGCTGAAAAAACACGATATTGCAGTGAATGAATGAGAGGCGGGAAAGAAAAGGCGGGCGAATTCACGCCCGCAGAGTAAATGGATTAGTCGGTTAACAGCGCGCTATTACGGCTCCACACCCCAGACCAGCGTACCTTTATCGTGTACGGTGATCTTATCCCAGTTGGTGTAGCTCGTGACGTTAGCACCGTATGAATAATCATTCGTTTCATTCACGTTGCTCCAGTCACCGGCGTGGATACGCACCTGAACTTCACCCGTTTCCGCACCCGGCTGGAGAGAACCGGCTCCGCTGCTGAAGGTCACCAGAACGTAGCGGTTAGCCTTATCGGTGCTGGCGGCAGGGGTTCCTGTGCTGGTCACGATGTTGTGAGGACCGACGTTCGCCCAGTCAACAAAGAGGTTCGCACCCGGTTTGCCATCATCATGGAAGTAGTAACGCACTTGCAGATCGCTCAATTTGATCGGCGTACTTCCGGTATTTTTGATGTTGACCGCCATGCGAATCGCATCATCGGAAGGGTTGTTATCCACATTACGGTATTGCAGCACGACGTCACCCGTGGTTCCGTTACCCGGATTGGTCGGTTCCGTTGGTGTAGTCGGGGTATCGCCATTGCCCAGATCCGCACCTGCACGAATCTGCTCTCTGACAAATTTTCCTGACGCCGACAAATTCTGCTCTGTCCAACCGCCAGATTTGCTCGCTCCCGGAGCCAGCGCGGCGGAGGCCTCGGCTTTGTCGGTAAGTGACCAGTTAACCCAGCTCACGCCACGGTTGTTCAGGAAATCGATCCAGGTCTGCGATTCAGGCAAGAACGGTCCACCGTTGCCGGACGCATCGCTTGTGCCCCACTCGCTGACAAAAATCGCAGCACCGCGGCTTTGTGCATAATCAATGCGATCGCGCAGGAACTGCCCGTGCGTACCCGCATAGAAATGCAGCGCGTACAGCGTATTCGGATCGGGCAGCGGATTATCCGCCGCGTCATGAATATCCTGACTCCAGGTACCCGTGCCAACGATAATGAGGTTATCGGGATCTTTACTACGGATGGTGTCAGTCACTTCCAGCGCATAAGGCCGAATTTGCCCGTTCCATGTCACGCCGCCGTTGGGTTCATTGGCGATTTCATAAATCACGTTCGGCGAATTACCGTACAACCCCGCCATTTCGGCAAAGAAGGTTTTTGCCTGTGCTTTATAAATATTAGGATCGTTGTCCGACAAGATGTGCCAGTCAATGATGATGTAGACGCCGAGGCTTTGTGCCGCCGCAACGGCCTCTTTGACCTTATTGGCAAGGGAAGGATTGGAAATATAGCCATCCGCTGCCGTGTACATGGCAACACGGAATACGTTAATCCCCCAGTCATCACGCAGCCACTTCATCGAGTCTTTGTTGACGTAGTCACCAAACCACTGCAAACCGTGCGAACTGATCCCTCTCAGTTGCACCCTTTTTCCCTGTTCGTCCACCAGCCGCCCATTTTCAATGGACAGTTGGCCATGCGTTTCCACCGGTGTGGCGGATAATGCAGAGAAACTGAGTGACATCCCCAGTGCTACTGTTACCACACCTAACGTCAATTTCCTGACGAGTTGATTCCTTCTGATCCACATATTCCTTATCTCCATTGTGAACACCCATGATCTTGGGTACAGGCATGATAAGGGAGATTTCTGTTCCCGCAAATAATTTAGGAAATATCCCAATGATATTGATTTTATTAATTATTTACAGAAAAATAGAAAGCAAGGTAAGTATCTGGCGAGGTCATTTTTCAGGCAAAAAAAAAGCCAGCACGTAGGCTGGCTAAAATAATACTGGAAGCAATGTGAGCAATGTCGTGCTCTCCTTCAGTGCCTGCGAGAAGCCACTTCCGAAGTGCGAAAATAATGATAATAGTTATCAGTATCATCTGTAAAGCACTTTGTTGAGAATTTTTCTCATTTCCATACTGACTATGGGGTTCCTCCCTGCCTCATTGCTGTCGGTAGCAGGTTTAGTGCCCTATAGGGTTAAACAACCTATGACTGTAAAAATCCGGGATCGCCTCAATCAATCGCAACTGGCTTAACGAAGGATGTCGCGGATTAATCAGCGCATTCCGCATACTGCCAAACGGCTTAACCGTACTGGTCGGCACCCAAATCACCAGCGATTGCCCGGCGTTCAGGCAGCGCGACCCCAACGCCTGCACATCCGGCATAAACGGGTAGCGGTGCCAATCCTCAGGCAGCATGTCCAGCGTAATGGACTCTTGCGGGACGTCGTCCGGCAGTTCATACACGCCCAGACGATAGCTGGCGGGCAGCAACTGCGGCGAAGGCAGATAATTGCCCATTTCCAGCATGGCGACCGCAGGCGTTTCGCTAAAATAGAGTACCGGCGTATTAGGCTGATTAAAACGTGCGCCGTGCAGGAAGCTCACGCCCGTCTGCCCTGAAAATGACTCCAGCCAGATCGCTTTAGTAATGCGGTACAGCCTCATATAAATTCGCCGTATTCGATCCGGCTCAGCGCATGATCAACCAGCTGACGCCCTTTGTGCGTGTCCAGCATTTCCGCTGGTGTTTTCCCGCCAAAGGCCGGGATGCCGCTCTCCATCCACAGCTGCGCCTTCGCCTCATCTTCAAACGTCGTCATGGCTTTCAGCCACAGGCGAAACGTCTCCAACGCCGCCTCTCCCTGCTCCAGCGTTAAATGTTTACGGCGAAACAAACGGGAGATATTAGAGGGATCGACGGACAGCGCCGAGCCAATCAGCTTGCGGCTTAACCCGCTGGCATCCGCACCACGTTTCAGCATCGCGCCGGAAATCCCGCCGCGTACGACATTAACGAACATTAACGGGTCATGAAACACGCCATCAGGCAGTTCAGCTTCGCGAGCAAAGTTTTCAACTTTAAGACTGATTTCTGCATTCATAGTTATTTCCTCGTCATTATGACTTAACTATAGCATTCATTATGACGTTTTCAATTGTTCATCTGATGACTCAATCGGTTGGAAAGTCGCCAGACGCGCATAACAAGAGTGGGGAGGATGCCAAGAGTGCGATACACTCTGTATATAACCGTATTGACTGAAAAATCCCGTATGTTCGGAAAAACCTGTTTCGCACTGGCATTCACCTGGCTGGCATTGCCTGCACTGGCCGCACCGCAGCCCGTGCCAACATCATCTGCTCCGCTGGAAAGTATTCACCAGAGCGGTTTTGTCTATTGCGTCAATGATGTCCTGAACACGTTTAACCCGCAGATGGCGCGCAGCGGCGTCACCATTGATACGCTGGCGGCGCAGCTTTACGATCGTCTGCTGGATGTCGATCCTTATACCTATCGTCTGATGCCAGAACTAGCCCAGCGCTGGGAAGTGCTGGACAACGGTTCGACATACCGTTTCTATCTGCGCCGCGATGTGCCGTTTCAGCGTACCGCCTGGTTCAGCCCGACCCGCAATATGAACGCCGATGACGTGATATTCAGCTTCCAGCGCATGCTGGACGAAAAGCACCCGTATCATGATGTCAACGGCGGCGAATACCCCTATTTTGACAGCCTGCAATTCGCCGATTCGGTGCAAAGCATCCGTAAGCTGGGCGAGTATAGCGTTGAGATTCGGCTCAACAGCCCGGATGCGTCTTTCCTCTGGCATCTGGCTACGCACTACGCGCCGATTCTGTCCGCAGAATACGCGCAACGTCTGGCGAAAGAGGACAAAAAGGAGCTGTTGGATCGTGAACCGGTCGGCACCGGCCCTTATCTGCTCGATGAATACCGCAACGGGCAATATATCCGGCTGACGCGTAACGGCGATTACTGGCGCGGCTTGCCACGTATGCGGCAGGTGGTTGTCGATCTCGGTTCCGGCGGTACGGGTCGCTTATCCAAGCTGCTGACCGGTGAATGTGATGTTCTCGCCTATCCGGCTGCCAGTCAGCTGACGATTCTGCGTAACGACCCCCGTCTGCGTCTGTCGCTGCGCCCCGGCATGAACGTTGCCTATCTGGCCTTCAACGTGCGTAAACCGCCGTTGGACGACCGCCGCGTGCGGGAAGCCATCGCGCTGGCGATCAATAACGACAGGCTGATGCAGTCGATCTATTACGGCACGGCAGAAACCGCCGCGTCGATTCTGCCCCGCGCCTCATGGGCGTACGATAATGAATCGCAGATTACGGAATATAACCCGCAGAAAGCGCGGCAAATCTTGCAGGAACTGGGGCTAACGAACCTCAACCTGCGCCTGTGGGTACCCAGCGCCTCACAGTCCTACAACCCCAGCCCGCTGAAAACCGCAGAGCTGATACAGGCCGATCTGGCGCAAATTGGCGTCACCGTGACCATCGTTCCCGTGGAAGGCCGTTTTCAGGAAGCACGGCTGATGGAACTCAGCCACGATTTAACGCTGGCAGGTTGGGCAACGGACAGTAACGACCCGGACAGCTTTTTCCGACCGTTGCTAAGCTGCGCAGCAATTCGTTCCCAGAGCAACTACGCACACTGGTGCGATCCTACGTTTGACGAAGTGCTGCAAAACGCGCTCTCGTCACAACAGCTTTCTAAGCGGATTGACTATTATCAGCAGGCACAGCGTATTCTGGCAGAACAGTTACCCGTTCTGCCGCTGGCGTCGTCATTGCGACTGCTGGCCTACCGCTATGATATGAAAGGGCTGGTATTGAGCCCCTTCGGCAATGCCTCGTTCGCAGGCGTCTTCCGCGAGGCACAGCAGAAACCCTCTGCACCGGAAACCGTGGAGGAAGCACAGCCGTGATTATTTTTACCTTGCGACGTCTGGTGTTACTGATAGTGACACTGTCACTCCTGACGCTGGTTGGCTTTAGCCTCAGTTACTACACGCCCAACGCCCCGCTCAACGGCGCGGCGCTGTTTGATGCCTATCATTTTTACCTCACCAGCCTGCTTCAGGGGGATTTCGGCCGTTCCAGCATTAACGGACAGGCCATCAGCGAGCTGCTGAAAGAAGTGTTCCCGGCCACGATCGAGCTTTGTTTGCTGGCGTTTGCGCTCTCGCTGCTGGTCGGTATTCCGCTGGGAATTACCGCTGGCGTGATGCAGAACCGCGGCGCGGACATTGTGATCAGTACGTTAGCGCTTATCGGCTTCTCTCTGCCGGTATTCTGGCTGGCGCTGCTGCTGACGCTCTTTTTCTCGCTGCACCTTGGCTGGCTGCCGGTTTCAGGCCGCTTCGACCTGCTCTATCAGGTGAAAACCGTCACCGGATTTGCACTGATTGACGCCTGGCTGTCAGATTCACCACATCGCGGCGAAATGATCGTCAGCGCTATTCGCCACCTGATTCTGCCGATTACCGTGCTGGCCGTCGGGCCAACCACCGAAGTGATCCGCCTGATGCGCGTCAGTACCACGGACATTATCAGCAAAAACTACATTAAAGCGGCGGCAACTCGCGGACTGTCGCGCTTTACGATCATTCGCCGCCATCTGATTCACAACGCGCTGCCGCCGATTATTCCCAAACTGGGATTACAATTTTCCACGATGCTGACGCTGACGATGATTACCGAAGTGGTCTTTAACTGGCCGGGTATCGGTCGCTGGTTGGTGAATGCCATTCGCCAGCAGGACTTCGCTGCAATTTCTGCGGGCGTAATGGTGGTGGGCGCGATGGTCATCACGGTCAACATCCTGTCTGACATTTGGGGTGCTATGGCAAATCCGTTGAAACACAAGGAATGGTATGCCCTTCGATAACGTTTATAGCGAAAAGCGGTTGCCTAGCCGACTAGGCGATACCTGGCGGGCATTCCATCAGGATATGCTGGCGATGATCGGGCTATATGGCTTTCTGATCCTGATTGGCCTGTGCCTGTTCGGCAAGTTTCTCGCGCCTTATGAAGTGGATCAGCAATTTTTGGGCTACCAACTGCTGCCCCCCTCCTGGTCACACTACGGTGAAGTCTCGTTCTTTCTCGGCACCGACGATTTGGGGCGCGATCAGCTAAGCCGTCTGCTGAGCGGTGCGGCGCCGACCGTCGGCGCATCGCTCATCGTCACCTACGCGGCGGCGCTGTGCGGCATCGTATTGGGCGTCTTTGCGGGCGTTACTCGCGGGCTGCGCTCCGCAATGCTCAACCACATTCTGGATACGCTGCTGTCGATTCCCTCGCTGCTGCTGGCGATTGTGGTGATTGCCTTTATCGGCCCTAAGCTCGAACACGCGATGCTCGCCGTTTGGCTAGCGCTGCTGCCGCGCATGGTGCGCACCATCTACAGCGCCGTACACGCAGAAATGGACAAAGAGTACGTGATCGCCGCCCGTCTTGACGGTGCGTCCACGTTTTATCTGGTGTGGTACGTTGTGCTGCCGAATATCGCCGCGCTGCTGGTTTCCGAGTTTACCCGCGCGCTGTCGATCGCCATTTTGGATATCGCCGCGCTGGGCTTTCTCGATTTGGGCGCACAGCTGCCGACCACCGAATGGGGCGCGCTGCTTGGCAACTCGCTGGAGCTGGTTTATGCCGCACCGTGGACCGTGATGTTGCCCGGCGCGGCTATCGCGCTGAGCGTATTAATCGTCAACCTGCTGGGCGACGGCATCCGCCGCGCGCTCGTCGCGGAAACGGAATAAGAGGCGACGACTCCCTATGCCATTACTTGATATCCGTAACCTGACGATTGAATTCCTCACCGCCGACGGCCCGGTAAAAGCCGTCGACCGCGTCAGCATGACGCTGAGCGAAGGGGAAATTCGCGGGCTGGTGGGCGAATCCGGCTCAGGTAAAAGCCTGATCGCCAAAGCCATCTGCGGGATCACCAAAGAGAACTGGCGCGTGACCGCCGATCGCTTCCGCTTTGATGATATCGACCTGCTGCAACTGTCGTCGCGCGAACGGCGTAAACTGGTCGGCCATAACGTCTCCATGATTTTTCAGGAGCCACAATCCTGTCTCGATCCGTCCGAGAGTATCGGGCGGCAGTTGGTGCAGGCGATTCCCGGCTGGACGTATAAAGGCCGCTGGTGGCAGCGATTCAACTGGCGCAAACGCCGCGCTATCGAACTGCTGCACCGCGTCGGGATTAAAGATCATAAAGATATTATGGGTAGCTACCCTTATGAACTGAGCGACGGCGAATGCCAGAAAGTGATGATTGCCATCGCGCTGGCGAACCAGCCGCGCCTGCTGATTGCCGATGAACCCACCAACGCGATGGAATCCACCACGCAGGCCCAGATTTTCCGCCTGCTTTCGCGGCTGAATCAGAACAATAACACCACGATTCTGCTCATCAGCCATGACCTGCAAACCATGAGCAAATGGGCTGACCGGATCAACGTGCTCTACTGTGGGCAAACGGTAGAGAGCGCAACCAGTGAAGATTTGATCACCGCGCCGCACCACCCTTATACGCAGGCGCTGATTCGCGCGATGCCCGATTTCGGTCGTTCGCTGCCGCACAAAAGCCGGCTGAACACGCTAACCGGTGCGATCCCCTCGCTGGAGCACCTGCCGATTGGCTGCCGGCTCGGCCCGCGCTGCCCGTATTCACAAAAGCAGTGTATGCAAACACCGCCGCTGCTTTCGGTTAAGAACCACTTATATGCCTGCCACTTCCCGCTCAACATGGAGGAACCGTGATGGTTGAGATGCTGCTTGAAGCCCGCAACCTGACCAAGACGTTCCGCTATCGGACCGGGCTATTCCGCCGTCAGCACGTTGAGGCAGTGAAATCCGTCAGCTTTACGCTGCGTGAACGACAAACGCTCGCCATTATCGGTGAGAACGGTTCGGGGAAATCGACGCTGGCTAAGATGCTGTCGGGCATGCTTGCCCCGACGTCTGGCGAACTGGTTATTGACGATCACCCGCTGCACTACGGCGATTACCGTTATCGCAGCCAGCGCATTCGTATGATCTTTCAGGATGCAGGCAATGCGCTCAACCCGCGTCAACGTATCGGGCAACTGCTGGATGTTCCGCTGCGGCTAAATACCGATCTCAGCGCCGAAGCACGCGAAAGAGCGATTAATCAGGCTCTGCATCAGGTTGGGCTGCGTCCCGATCACGCCTATTACTATCCACATGCGCTCGCACCGGGGCAAAAACAGCGTGTCGGTCTGGCACGTGCGCTGATCCTGCAACCGAAGGTGATTGTTGCCGATGAGGCGCTGGCGTCACTGGATATGTCTATGCGGTCACAGATTATCAATCTGATGCTGGAGTTACAGGAAAAGCACGGTATCTCTTATATTTACGTGACGCAGCATCTGGGCATGATGAAGCATATCAGCGACCAGATTCTGGTGATGCAGGCTGGCGAAGTGGTCGAGCGCGGCAGTACCGCCGATGTGTTGTCCGCCCCGCTCCACGACCTGACGAAACGTTTAATTGCCAGCCACTTCGGCGAAGCACTCAGCGCCGATGCCTGGCGACGCGACGGCGCACAACGTTAATCTCCGCGCACGACGACGGTATCCCCGCAACGGCCGCAGGACGGTGAAAAAAGGGAGGATACTGCTCGGAGTACCGCTACCGTCCCCAACATGGTAGAATCGCGCGGTTTATTCATCTCGGTCGTCACTTGCCGCGTAGGTTTACCGGCACCGAAGTGGCGATCGCAGCAACAATGATCACAAGGATTACTGCTATGGGTTTTCTTACCGGTAAGCGCATTCTGGTAACAGGTGTTGCCAGCAACCGTTCTATTGCCTACGGTATTGCACAAGCAATGCAGCGTGAAGGTGCCGAACTGGCCTTCACGTATCAGAACGACAAATTGAAAGCACGCGTTGAAGGCTTTGCCAGCGAGCTGGGCTCCAGCATCGTTCTGCCGTGTGATGTCGCTGAAGATGCGAGCATCGAAGCACTGTTTACCGAACTGGCTAACGTATGGCCGAACTTTGATGGCTTCGTGCACTCTATTGCTTACGCACCGGGCGACCAACTGGACGGTGACTACGTTGATGCCGTGACCCGTGAAGGTTTCAACATCGCTCACGATATCAGCTCTTACAGCTTCGTCGCGATGGCGAAAGCCTGCCGTAAAATGCTGAACCCGAACTCTGCGCTGGTTACCCTGTCCTACCTGGGTGCTGAGCGTGCCATCCCTAACTACAACGTGATGGGTCTGGCAAAAGCGTCTCTGGAAGCAAACGTACGTTACATGGCGAACGCCATGGGTGCTCAGGGCGTGCGCGTTAACGCCATCTCTGCGGGCCCGATTCGTACACTGGCTGCCTCCGGCATCAAAGACTTCAAGAAAATGCTGTCGCATTGCGAAGCCGTTACGCCAATCCGCCGTGTCGTTACCATTGAAGACGTGGGCAACTCTGCTGCGTTCCTGTGTTCCGATCTGGCTGCCGGTATCTCCGGTGAAGTTCTGCACGTTGACGGCGGCTTCAGCATCGCTGCAATGAACGAGCTGGAACTGAAGTAAGTCATCAAAAGTAGCCTATCCCTGATAGGCTACTTTCCTCCTTCGGCTATAACACCTAAATGGTGCGGCTCGGTTAAATAGGGTAAGACAATACGCTTGTCACGCCTCTCTGGACTAAATATCCCTTTAGTAAACAGATTGTTACTCTTTCTTTTCAATTCCAACGGTCACCGAATAATCCTTATTCAATAGTTCAAACGTATAATCCCGCTGCGAAGAGAAAATAATCTCTCGTGCTTTTGTCACAAATATCGCTTCGATATCCGGCTGGTTTTGTAGAAACTCAATGCCCGCGTTCACGCCCATGCCGTAGAGCAGCGTGGTGTAGATATCACCGTCGAGAGAGTCATTCGAGATAACCGTGACGCTGTGCAGTTCGTTATCCAGCGGATAACCCGTCCGAGGATCGAGAATATGGTGATAGATGCGATCGTCCACGGTAAAAAAGCGTTCATAGACGCCGGATGTCACTACGGATTTGTTCTTCACCTTAATGATGCCAAGCAGGCTATCGCGATCCGCAAAAGGTTTCTGCAACCCGACGTTCCAGAGCCCTTGCTCATCCGTCAGCGCACTGCCGATTGCCAGCACGTTCCCCCCTAGATTGATCAGCGCATCCTGAATCGCATGTTGATGCAGGACATCACGGACGATATCGGCAATATAGCCTTTCGCAATCGCCCCCAGATCGATCTCCATTCCGGCGCTTTCTAGCAATACGGCGCAGTCCTGCTCTCTGAGAATAATGCGTTCGGGATGTGTTAATGCCAGCGCCCGTTGTATCGGTTCGCTGTCAGGTACCGTGCTGCCGCTAAACCCGATTTTCCAGAGTTTCACGACAGGGCCAATCGCAACGTTAAAGCCGCTATTTTCAATCAGACTCACCGCTTTGGCGCGCTTAATCAACTCAAAGACAACCGGGCTGACCGACACATACGCCTTGCCCGCCGCGTGATTGATGCTCATCACTTCCGACTGCGCTCGGTTAACGGTTAGCAGGTCTTCAAGCTGCTTGATGCGCTGGAAAACCTGCCTGACGGCAGTTTCATCATGAACAAACAGTTTGAGCAGAATCGGGCTGCCCATCAGATGAACGGAATAAACGTAAGCGTTATCGACTGAAGGCATAAGGCGGCTCCCATGAACGAATGGCGGAACAGAGAGAAAACGGGTGGGCAATCGCGAGCGCCCTTTCAGACGCTCGCCATCAGCACGACTATTTTATGACTGACTCTTCTACCACTTATTCCTCTATCAGCATCGGCTGGTTTTCAGCCGTTTTCGCCGCCGCTTTCGCAAACTTTGGCTGACGTGCTTTCGTTGGAAAAACGTCGGAACGACGCGGCGCCCGCGCATAGGCCGCCGCCTGAATACCCGCCTGAATCCCGAAGATAATGATATCCGCTACGGCGTTGCCGCCAATCCGGTTCGCCCCGTGAATACCGCCAACCACTTCCCCTGCTGCGTAAGCCCCGGAAATCGTCTCTTTATAACGGTTCAGCACTTCCGCTTTCTCGTTGATGGTGACGCCCCCCATCGTATGGTGTACGCCCGGCGCCACCTTAATGGCGTAGTAAGGCGCCTGATTCAGCGGGTCGCGCATCCCCGTCGTGCGACCAAAATCTTCATCCTGTTTATTGGCAATGAAGGCATTGTAGCGTTCGAGGGAGGCTTGCAGCGCAGTTGGCGGCATATCCAGCAGGTCGGCCAGTTCCGCGATGCTGTCCGCGCTAACGGTCAGCCCTTGCGCGACATACTCTTCGACCGCCCGGTTGCGGCTTCTCACCTGTTCATCAAACAGGATGTACGCATAGCCTTCCGACAGGTTCACGATGGCTGATGAGACGTTATCCCGCGTCTCCATTTCGTTAAAGAAACGTTCTCCACGCTGCGACACCAGAATAGCTCCGCCGCCGCGAATGGATTCGGAAATCAGATAAGACGTCGTCTGTTCCACCGTCGGATGGGTCTGAATTTCCCCCATGTCCACCGTATCCGCACCGATCTGTTCCAGCAGGCGAATGCCACCGCCCGTCGCCCCTTTATGGTTGGTGGTGACGAAACCTTTCAGGTCTGGTCGGTATGACACCACCATCGATGCGTTCGCGCTAAAGCCGCCCGTCGCGACAATCACCGCTTTTGTCGCAATTTGGCTCTCTTCCTGCTCCTCATTGACGACGCTGACAGCAGTAACCTTGCCCTTCTCCTGCACAATTTCAGTCACTGACGTTTCCAGCAGCACCTCAATATTGTATTTATTGAGGTTTTTAATCAGCCCGCTGACCAGATAGCCGCCCACCGCTGCGCCGTTGGCTGGCCGATGTGTTCTGTCAACGCTCATGCCGCCCGTCGTGGTGATATCGCTCAGTTCAATATCGTGCTGCGCCAGCCAGTTAATGGCGTCTGACGCATGATCGACGAAGTACTTCACCAGCGCGGGATTGTTCTTCTGTTTACCGCTTTTCAGGGTTTCGTCATAGAACAGCGCGTGGCTATCTTCGATGCCTTTATTTTGCTGGAAGACGGTTCCCGCCGCGTTCATACCAGCAGACGCCTTGATGGTATTCCCACCAATGACCGGCATCTTTTCAATCACTATAACGCGCGCGCCCTCTTCGCTGGCCTGAATCGCCGCCGCCAGCCCCGCACCGCCGCTGCCAATCACCACCACGTCCGCTTCGCGGCGCGCGTTTGGGTTACCGCCATCAGCAATAATGGCGTCTTTGCTGGATTTCACCATCGCCTTGGTGACCGCCTTTTTAATGGCTTCACTCTGCGCCGTGGCACCCGTTACGGCATCAACGTGGGGACTATTGGTATCCAGAATGCGTTCGCGGATAATCTCAAAACTGATTTTCAATGAATCATCGATCTCGCTATTCTCCAGCGCGATATCGGCGACCCGATTCTGCTCAAAATGAACATGAATTCGCAGCTCGCCACATTCATCCTGAACATTTTCCTGATAAACCCCGGATTTAAATTTTTTTCCGGTTAAATTTACATCCCGAATCATGGCTTCTACTAATGAAAAACGCCACAGCGGTTCGGGAATCATTAATGCTTCACGTTTATCACTGGCAATATAAAGTTCGAGCTTTTCCTGCTTGGCAATACGATCTGCCCAGTCTGGATAAGCAATACAGGCTCTGCCGACGGCAATCAGGTCATAACCATTTTCCAGCGCCGCATCGGCGTCTGCCTGATTCACAATATCCCCGACGCCAATAACCGGAATCGCGGCTAATGTTGCAGAACGACGGGAAACATATTTTTTAATCAACGGCGTCGGGTCATTAATCTCAATAATGGATGAGCGCAGGATATTTCCCATAGAGAAGTGGACGTAATCCAACCCGCGCGCCGCTAATTTTTCCAGCAGATAGAGTGAATCATCAAAATGAATACCCGGCTCTTCGATCTCTTCTGGCGAGAAACGATAGCCGATAATAAATGCAGGATCGGCGTATTGAGCCGCGACCTCATGGGTGATATCCAGTACCGCCAGCGGAAATGCTGCACGGTTGTCACGGCTGCCGCCCCATTTATCTGAACGTTGATTAGAGTGGGGAGAATAGAACTGTTGGATCAGGTAGGTGTTCGCGCCGTGAATTTCTACCCCATCGAACCCCGCCTGAATGGCACGACGGACGGCATCACCAAACTTGCCGATCATGGCGTCAACCTCGTCGCCCGACAGCGCGACCGGAACCGTCGCTCCTGCGCGCGGCGCGGCAATGGCGCTCGGCGCAACCGGCGTCGCACCACCGATAAAACGCGGTTCGACCATGCGGCCGCCGTGATAAATTTGCAGGATCGCCGTCGAACCTTTCTCTTTAATCGCCGTCGCAATTTTGGCCAATCCGGCAATTTTGTCGTCGTGGTCTATTCCTATCGCACCGGGAAAAGCCAACCCTTTGTCATCAATAAAACAGCATTCCACAATCACGGTACCAATGCTGCCTGCTCTGGCCTGATAATATTCCACCAGCTCTTTGGTCACGCTCCCATCGTAAAACCCACTACAGGTGGTCATGGGTGCCATCAGTACCCGATTTTTCAGCGTCGCGCCGTTGGGGAGTGTAAAAGCGGCAAATAGATCATGGTGATTATTCTTCATAGCGAATACTCCACTTAAAATAGAAACTCTGTTCGCAAATGAATCAGAAGCCGCCATGTTTGTTTTTATTAATTCTTTTGGCTGATAATTTGCGAACTTATTACTTACCAAGTATCTATTTTTTTTGATGTTATAAAATGTTTTCTTACTATTTAAACTATTTTGTAGATCCGCTTTTATTAAGGGTATTCGCACAACTCTTTTTTATATTTAATACTCCATTCACTTCGTTAACATTTTCTTATCCTGAAAATAACCAATCGAATATTATTGATATTCTGCATAACAAAAAAACGCCCCGGTAAACAAATAAGACCGGGGCAAAAATGGGATGGCTATTGGTGTTGATAGGTATTCGTGTGGACGCCGTTAATGTACAGCTGACGCTGCTCACCCGCTGGAAGACGTAGCGTCGCGTGCCGCCAGGCAGGCTGATATCGCCCTTCCGATGTGAACGTCACGTCAATCCGTTGGCTATCAGTACAGATTTCCCAGCGCAGCCACAGCGCATTACCTTCACGCCATTGCCACGTTTCACCATCGTCTTCAAACAGTAGCCCGCTGTCCGTGCCACCCGCCGCAGGCGGGAATAGCAGGAATTCACGCTGTTCGTCTTCCTGTGGGCTGACGTGCGCCGTTCGTCCGGACAGCGGGATCATCGCCCCCGCACGGACCAGCAGCGGGAGCCGTTCCAGCGGAGCATCCAACACAATCGTCTGTCCGCCGCTGAACCACTGGCCGGAATGGAAATCGTACCAGCCTGACGTATTCGCCGGCAGGTACACCGTGCGCTTGCGCTGCCCCGCTTCAACCACGCTGGCAACCAGAATGTCTCGTCCCAGCATGAAATCGTCGGTTTCTGCCAGCGTCGCGCTGTCCTGCTCATGGTCGAGGAACGTTGGGCGCAGCATCGGCTCATCATCCGCACTAGCCTGCCATAGCAAGGTGTAAAAATACGGCAACAGGCGATAGCGCAGCGCAATGGCGCTGCGGATCGCAGGCGTTACCGCGGGATACATCCACGGTTCGTTCACCGTATGGTCATCATTCCAGGAATGGATAGTGAAACGCGGATGCATCACGCCATTTTGTACCCAGCGCACAAAAAGCTCAGCGTCCGGTTTGTCACCGGAGAAGCCGCCGACGTCATGCCCAACATTAAACAGGCCGGACAGACTCATTCCCACGCCCATTCGGGTGTTGTAGCGCAGCGTCTGCCAGTTGGTGCGGTTATCGCCGCTCCAGGTTTGCACGTAGCGCTGCATTCCCGCACAGCCGGAACGGGAGATCAGATAAGGGCGCTGCGTCGGGGCAAAACGCTGCTGTGCTTCTAGGGAGGCGCGCATCATCAGCAACGGCATCAGTGGGCGAATGTGTTTGATCGCCATCGTGTCGCCGAATCCGTGGCAGCGGGCTTCGCCATCCCAGACTTCATATTCGTTATTGTCATTCCACGTCGAATCAATCCCTTTCTCCAACAACTGCCGGGTGACGTTCTCCTGCCACCACGCCACCGTTGCCGGGTTGGTGAAATCAAGGTGCGACCCTTCGTCATCCCAAAAGCTGGAGCGTTCTGGCACATCGGCTTCGGAATCGAGGATAAATAGCCCCTGCGCCGATACCTCTTCATATTTGGGATGATCTTGCAGTAGACAGGGCTTGATATTGGCAGCCAGCTTGAGGCCCGCATCGTGGAAGGCCTGAGACATCACCTCCGGCTGGGGGACTTTGTCGTAGTTCCAGTTAAACACATAGCGCTTATTGTTAATCGACGTGTAGCCCGATGAGAGTTGGAACGAATCACACGGAATATGGTGCTCACGACACAGCGCGATAAATTTCATCAGTTGCTGCTGCGCATCCGGCGCGTCGGTGTAATGCATGGTGGAACCGCTATAGCCGAGGCTCCACTTTGGCCCAAAGAGCGTTTTCCCCGTCAGGCGAACGAACGCTTTCGTTACATCCAACACGCGCGGCCCGATGAACAGGTAATAGTCGAGATCGCCCGCCTCCGCCTGATAGCGCCGATAAGCCAGATGGTAGTTATCGATTTCATTGCCGAGATCGAGCCAGGTCGTGCTCAGATTATCGTAAAACAGGCCGAAGCTGACATCGTCGCGTCGGGTAATGGTAAACGGGACATGCTTATACAGCGGATCGGTGCTCGCCGCGTTGTAGCCCATCGCATCCAGATTGCGAAACTCAAATCGCTGTCCGGTGCGTTCAAGATCGCCCGCCTTCTCGCCCAGACCGTAATAACGCTCTGTCGCGAAACGGCGCTGATAATGCGCCACGCCGTCACCATGCGGGTTCAGCAGGTAGGCGCTGGTGGGGCGATCGGCGGCAAACGGCTGCCATTCGCCCTGTTCATTGAGGTACTCCCATGCCAGCCACAGCGGTTGATGAATCGTAATTCGCATCCGCGCGGTGCTGATACGCAATGCATCGTCCAGCTGTTCCAGTGAGAATCCCGGCAGGCTAAAGCCTTCGCTACTTTCGCGGCTGCGTCCCTGCCAGGGAACATCCTGCTGCGGCGCGATGCTCCAGGTGCGGTTCAGCTTGAGTTCACCATTTTGTTTAACCAGCACGCGGGCCAACATCGGTTCCAGCACGTACAGACGAAAAACATGTTTATCATCCACCAACAGCTCAACATGATCGGCGCTCTGATGACGAAACACCCAATTTTTCAACGTTTTCATACAGCGTCCTTTTCAGGAAAGAATAAACTCGTCGTTATGCTTAATGCAGGTCCCTTAAGCCCATTTTTAGGAGAAACACGGGGATGAGGTTCCCTTAGGGAAGCCTCGCCCCGTGGTCGCTCCGTGTATCTCGCGTCTTAAACGAATGGCATAAGCCGTTATGCCTGCGACCGCGTTTTCCCACGACGTTCAGCAATAAATGCGATCAGGAAGACGGCACCGATCAGATCGAAGAATCCCATGGCGACAAACAGCGGGTTAAACCCGATTTTGTCGGCCGTGACGCCAATCAACAGCGAGAACAGGAAGCTGGCAATCCAGGCAAACGAACCGCGCATCCCGTTCACCGTGGCCATCTGACCTTTATCAAACGATTCCACCACCAGTGCGCTCAGCATGCAGGAAATCACCTGATGGCCGAACCCGCCGATGGAAATCAGCAGAATTGCGACCCACGGATCTTTACTGATGGCGACCAACGCCAGCGACAGCATCAGAAACGCACCCGTTACCGAGCTGGCCACAATCGAGTTAACGCGCGAACAGCCGAACCAGCGGGTGTAGAGCCGAGTGAGGTAGCCGCTGGCGACGCTGCCCAGATCGGCGGCAAGAAACGGTAGCCATGCAAACATCGCGATTTGTTTCAGATCCATACCGCGTTCATTTGCCAGATAGAGCGGTACCCAAAAGCTGAGCACGGCCCACGCGGGTTCCGCCATAAAAGCGGGAATCGCAATACCGTAAAAGCGTTTGTTTTTTGAGACGGTTTTCAGCGCGGTAAAGAAAGGCAGTTTGACAGGAGGCGCTTCATTGTCCTGACGGATGAAATCCAGCTCCTCGCGGCTTAAATTGGGGTGATCTTCCGGGTTATGGTAGAACAGCCACCACAGTACCACCCACAGCAGCGCCAGCCCACCGGTGAACATAAATGCGCCCTGCCAGCCCAGATAGGCATGCGCCACGACGATAATCGGCGGTGCCAGCATCGCGCCGATGGAGAAACCGACACCGGCCCAACCTGCCGCAATCGGACGTTCCTTTTTCGGGAACCACTCCCCCAACGTTTTCGCATTCGCCGGTGTCGCCGCGGCTTCCGATGCCCCCATAAAAAAGCGCAGAATCGCCAGATGCAGCCAGCTTCCCGCCCCCGCGTGGAAGATGCACATCAGCGCCCAGATTGTGGCGCAGATCATAAAGCCCATTTTCAGACCGATGACATCGATCAGCCAGCCGCAAATCGGCTGAAAGATGGTGTACGCAAGCTGGAATGCACCCACAATCCAGGAATATTGCTCGGTGGTGATACCCATCGTGGTTTTCAGTTCTGGTGCCAGAATACCGAGCGAGTTACGCGTGATGTAGTTAACAGTAACGCCAAGCAGAAACAGGCCAAGAACCCACCAGCGCAGGTTTCTGAATGTCCGTTTGCCTTTGGTAGCGATGGAGGACGAATTGATGTCGAGACTCATGGTGACTCCTATACAGGAAAGTAGGGTTACATTGGTCTGATATCTCAGCGGCATTTTTGTATTTATAGCCTGCCGAACACTCAAACCATTTTCATGTCATTGTATTTATTAATTTAAATCCTTTTTTTATTGCCTCTAACCACTGAAATTGGTTTACCAAATCGAGAGTAGAACAATTGAAAATCGTGAAACACTCACTTTTTTGAAAACATTTTCATGCTATGGTCAAAATGCAGGCAAAAAACCCTCTGTATCGCCTGAAAACAGGAAACAGATAGCAATGAAAACTTTGTCATTTTCTAAGGTGAACGGGATCACAAAATGAAAGGAAACCTGAAAATACGTGAAATTGCGCAGCGGACAGGCTACTCGATCAGTACGGTTTCACGCGTATTGTCTGGTCAGTCCAATACCAGCGAGCACGCAAAAGCAGAGATTCTCAACTGTGCCCGCCAGTGCGGCGTACTGGCCGATCTTGCCAACGGCCGCCTGCTCTTGAACGGGCTGACAATATTCGCTCCACCGCGCGCTTTTGATATTCGGTCCGACATCTTCTATCACAAAGTGGTACAGAGCATCATTGATGCCCTAAAGCCGCACGATGTGCGAGTGCGATACTGTGGACTGGAAGAAAATGACAGCGATGCCGCGCTCTTTTTAGACAAAATGCGCGATCCGGCCACGGAGGCGGCACTGCTGATCGGCATCGACGATCCCTATATTCACGCGCTGGCGGCAGACAGCGGTAAGCCCTGCATATTGATTAACTGTCTCGACCGTAAGATGCGACTGCCGGGTGTGGCACCGGCACACCGGTTAATCGGCGAGTTCTCCGCGCACTATCTCTTCGAGCAAGGACACCATACCGTGTTGACGCTGTTATGCCTGCGTCGCTACACCATGGAGCTACGTCTGGACGGTATCCGGGATGCCTATCAGTACCATAATCTGCCGTTTTCCAGTGGGGAGAACTTGCTGTCGTTAGATAATTTCAGCACGGCAGATGCGGAACAGGCGATGAACGCCTTTTTGTCCCGCTGTCCGCAGGATAAATGGCCTACGGCTATTCTGGCAGGCGGTGATTTCATCGCGGTCGGGGTGGTCAATGCGCTGCATAAGGCAGGATTGCGCGTACCGCAGGACGTCTCGGTGATGAGTATGGATGGCTTCAATCTGTCGGCCATTCACGATGTGCCGCTCACGTCGGTACACGTGCCGCGTGAAGCGCTGGGCGAAGAGGCCGTCAGGCTGCTGCAATACCGCCTGATCCGTCCCGAAGCCCCGGTTGGCAACACGCTACTCAACGGTACGCTGGTCGTTCGCCAATCCGTCAGGCGGCTGCGCGCCAGTAAATCGGTAGCACCCGTACAGGACGAAAGCCTTTACGACTGAGCCTGCAACCACTGCTGTGCCGCATCAAAGAAATTCTGCGCCAGCGGTGTCGCTCTGCCTGCCTGTGCGACAACAACCGCGGCGCGGCGGCGCATCGGCGGAAAGTGCAGCGGCCGCAGCGTTAACGCGGGCGTCATTTCCGAGATCAAGCTGCCGCGGGGAACAATCCCACACCCCAGCCCGACATAGGTACTTTGGATCAGTTGCAGGACAGAAGCGCTTTCCACTTTTACCCACGGCGAGACACCCATTTCGCGGAAATGGCTATCCAGATAGCGACGGAAATAACGGCTGGCCTCCGCCAGACAAAGCGGCACATCGGAGAGTGCGGTGAGAGGCAGCGGCGTGTCACCCACTAACTGCGGGAAATGGTGAGGATGAAACAACAGATCGATGCCCTGCTCCATTAGCGGCGATGCCTGAAAGTGCAGCTCCTGTAGCGTCGAAAACTCAAAAAAGCCGATACCGACATCCACCGAGTGCGCATTCAGCGCTTCCAGCAGTTGATCCGCACTGAACAGAGAAATCTGAAAATCCAACTGCGGGTAAACCTCATTGACCGCGGCCAGCAGGCTCGATAACGCGATGCTGCTTTGCGGCACCGCACCGATGCGCAATACGCCACTCACGCCACGCTTCAGCGACGCCACTTCCAGCTTCAGCCCCTGATACACCGAGACGATCTCCCGTGCCCAGGCCAGCACGCGCTCGCCTTCGGCGGTAAAGCCCTCAAAATTGTTACCCCGGTTGATTAGCGCCAGATCCAGCTCTTTTTCCAGATTCTTCAACCGCATGGAGAGCGTTGGCTGACTGACAAAACTGGCTTCCGCTGCCCGGCCAAAATGGCGCTCTTTCTCCAGATTGCACAGGTATTGCAGTTGCTTAATATCCATCGTCAGACTCTGTAGTGGGTAAGCCATAAGTATACTCTGATAAATAACCTCTATCCCACCATAGCCGCATTTGATTAGACGGGATCGCCGACGGCACCTAAACTTCCCTCAAGAGCAAATATTTAAAATTTTGTTCACATAAAAAAAACAAAACCCTAAATAATTCGAGTTTCAGGCCGGCGGCAACGCAGCGAGTCCCCAGGAGCTTACTCAAGTAAGTGACTGGGGTGACAAATCTGCTGGGAGCAGATTTGAACGCTGCTTGCAGCGGCCCTTCAGGGCGAGGCCCACGACGGGCCGAGTATTTGAGGCGGCCAACACACCTGCAACTTGAAGTATGACGGGTTTATTCACCTGCGGAACATGCTATGAAATTCAAACCATCCATCAAGCCATACCGCAATGCGGCTGGCGGCTGGGGCTCGTTGGAAGCCACCACGCGTTTTGTGCTCGACAGCAAGCAAGCGCTGAAAAATATCCGAAACTTGTTGCGGGTCAATAAATCGAAAGGTTTTGACTGCCCCGGCTGCGCCTGGGGTGATGACAACAGCAGCACGTTCAGTTTCTGCGAAAACGGCGCGAAAGCGGTCAGTTGGGAAGCGACGCGCAAAGCGGTCGATCTGGATTTCTTCGCCGCCCATAGCGTCACGACGCTACGCCAGCAAAGCGACTATTTCCTTGAGTATCAGGGGCGTTTAACCCACCCGATGCGCTATGACCGCGCCAGCGACCGCTATGTTCCCATCGACTGGGACGCGGCGTTTGCGCTGATTGCTCAGCACATCAATAATATGGCTCATCCCGATCAGGTGGAGCTTTATACGTCCGGCCGTGCCAGTAATGAAGCCTCTTATCTGTATCAGCTTTTTGGCCGCATGTTGGGCACCAACAATTTTCCCGACTGCTCGAATATGTGCCATGAGGCCAGCGGAATTGGCCTGAAACAGAGTATCGGTGTGGGGAAAGGCACGATCCGGCTGGATGATTTTGAACACGCTGACGCCATCTTCGTTTTTGGTCAGAATCCTGGCACCAATCACCCACGCATGCTGCACAGCCTGCGCCACGCCGCCGATCGCGGCGCGCATATCGTCTCCTTTAATACGCTACGCGAACGCGGTCTGGAACGTTTTGCCAATCCGCAGAATCCGCTGGAGCTGCTCACGCCACTGTCCGGCACCATTAGTGAAACCTACCTGCAACCTAATCTGGGCGGCGATATGGCCGCCGTGCGCGGCATGGTAAAAGCGCTGCTGGAAACGCATCGCCAGCGTCTGTCTGCCGGGGAAGCGGGTTTATTCGATCAGGATTTCCTGTCTACGCATACCCAACAGGTGGACGAGTATCTGGCCGTTGTCGACGCGACAAGCTGGCAGAAAATCGAACAGCAGTCCGGCCTGAACGAAGCGCAACTGCGCTATGTGGCGGCGATTTATCAGCAGTCTCCGCGGGTGATTTGCACCTGGGCGATGGGCATTACTCAGCACAAGCATTCCGTCGCTACCGTGCGGGAGATCGTAAACCTGCAACTGCTGTTCGGGCAGTTAGGGAAACCGGGTGCAGGTCTGTGTCCAGTGCGCGGCCACAGTAATGTGCAGGGTAACCGGACCATGGGGATCGATGAGAAGCCGACAGCGGCATTTCTCGATCGTCTGGCGGCGCATTATGGTTTCACACCGCCTTACGTCGCAGGCCACAACACGGTAGAAGCGCTGGAAGCGATGCTGCGTGATGAGATAAAAGTGCTCATCGCGCTGGGCGGTAACCTCGCCGCTGCTGCACCGGATTCAGCGCGTACCGAAGAGGCGCTCAGCCGTTGCGATCTGACCGTACATATCAGTACCAAACTCAATCGCAGCCACCTGGTTACGGGCAAGGTTGATGCATTGATTCTGCCGACGCTTGGCCGTACCGATCTCGACATGCAGGCCAGCGGCCCGCAGTTTATTACCGTCGAAGATTCTTTCAGCATGGTGCATGCGTCACAGGGTGTCGGACAGCCGCTTTCGCCGTTGCAGCGCTCGGAAACAGCAATTGTTGCCGGGATTGCCAATGCGGTTCTCGGTCATGAACAGATCGACTGGCTGGCGCTGGCGGACGATTACTCACGCATCCGCGATCACATCGCCGCGACCATTCCCGGCTTTACCGATTTCAATGCCAACTGCGACCTCCCGGGCGGATTCTATCTCGGTAACGCTGCCGCCGAGCTGCGCTTCAATACCCTCAACGGGAAAGCGCAATTCAGCCATGTCGCGCTGCCCGATACGCTGTTCCCACAGCTACAAGGCAGCGACGTGCCTTTTACCTTGCAAACCCTGCGTTCGCACGACCAGTACAACACCACCATTTATGGGCTGGATGACCGCTACCGCGGCGTGTACGGGCAGCGGGAAGTTCTGTTCATGCACCCGGATGATATCCGCGCGCTGGGGCTGGAAGATGGCGATCGGGTCGATATCGAAACGTTGTGGAACGACGGTATCACCCGCGTCGTCAACGGTTTCAAGCTGGTGAGCTACGCCATTCCGCGCGGCAATCTGGCAGCGTATTACCCGGAAACCAACCCGCTGGTACCGCTGTCTAGCTTCGGGGATGAAACGCACACGCCGACGTCTAAATCGGTACCAGTTAGCGTTCGTCGTAGTATGCAAACTGAATCTCTGCTGCGCATCGCCTAGGCATCTGCCCTCTAGCCGCCGCATCAAAAGCTCCCCCTGCCGTGCCGTAAAATCGATAGCGTGTACGGCAGGGGGACGTGTTCAAGTCGGCCCTGACGTGACTCGAATTTATCCGCGCTTTGGCCGCCGCTCTGCGCCCACCTTCCCCCCGATTATTCTTGCCGCCAGCACCCGATTCGAGTAAAACTGTGAACCGCTAATTGAGCCATTCACAACCGTATTTCTGGACGCTATGTTTCAAGATAATCCGCTGCTTGCACAGCTAAAACAGCAACTTCACTCTCAGACACCGCGTGTTGAAGGTGTCGTCAAAGGCACCGATAAAGGATTTGGCTTTCTTGAAGCTGACGGACAAAAAAGCTATTTCATTCCCCCTCCGCACATGAAAAAAGTGATGCACGGTGACCGGATTACCGCCACCCTGCATACAGAAAAAGAGCGGGAAATTGTCGAGCCAGAAACGCTAATCGAACCCTTCCTGACCCGATTTGTTGGCCGCATTCATAAAAAAGACGATCGTTTATCCATTACGCCTGACCATCCGCTGCTGAAAGATGCGATTCCCTGCCGTGCCGCGCGCGATGTGACGCACAATTTTCAGGACGGCGATTGGGCGGTGGCAGAGATGCGCCGTCACCCGCTGAAGGGTGACCGTGGATTTCATGCAGAACTGACGCAGTACATCACCACGGGCGATGACCCGCTGGTGCCGTGGTGGGTGACATTGTCACGGCATAATCTGGAGCGTGCTGCACCGGACGTTGAAGCAACGGAGCGCCATGACGGTGAACTCATCCGCGAAGATCTGACCGCGCTGAGCTTTGTCACTATCGACAGCGCCAGCACTGAAGATATGGACGATGCGCTGTACGTACAGGACAACGGCGATGGTTCTCTACAATTAACTATCGCGATTGCCGATCCGACCGCGTATGTCGACGCGGGTAGCGAATTGGACAAGATTGCACGCCAGCGTGCCTTCACCAACTACCTGCCCGGCTTCAACATCCCGATGCTGCCGCGCTCGCTGTCCGATGATATCTGTTCCCTGCGTCCGGACGAACGTCGCCCTGTCCTCGCTTGCCGCGTGACGATTGCCGCCGATGGTGCGCTGGGTGAAGATATTCACTTCTTTGCCGCCTGGATCGAATCCAAAGCCAAGCTCGCGTATGACAATGTCTCCGACTGGCTGGAAGAACAAGGCGAATGGCAGCCGCAAAATGACGCGATTGCTGAACAAATTCGTTTGCTGCACCGCGTCTGTCTGGCCCGCAGCGAATGGCGCACCACCCATGCGCTGGTATTTAAAGATCGTCCTGATTACCGCTTCCTGCTGGGTGAAAAAGGCGATGTATTGGATATCGTGGTTGAACACCGCCGCATCGCCAACCGTATCGTTGAAGAGTCTATGATTGCCGCCAACGTCTGTGCGGCCATTGTGCTGCGCGACAAACTGGGCTTTGGTATCTATAACGTCCATAACGGCTTCGATCCGGCATCGATTGACCAAGCCGTTGCCGTGTTGGACACCCACGGTATTCAGGCCGATGCGCAGGCGCTGTTGACGCTGGCAGGGTTCTGTAAGTTGCGTCGCGAGCTGGATGCCCAACCGACACAGTTCCTGGATAGTCGCATTCGCCGCTTCCAGTCTTTCGCGGAAGTCAGCACCACGCCGGGGCCGCACTTTGGTCTGGGGCTGGAAGCCTATGCCACCTGGACATCCCCTATCCGTAAATACGGCGATATGGTGAATCACCGTTTGCTGAAAGCGGTTATCACCGGACAGGCTGCGGAAAAACCGCAGGACGATGTTACGGTACAGCTGGCAGAACGCCGTCGCCTTAACCGTATGGCCGAGCGTGATGTCGGCGACTGGTTATATGCTCGCTACCTCAGCGACAAAGCGGGTACCGATGTGCGCTTCAATGCGGAAATCATTGATGTCACACGCGGCGGTCTGCGTGTCCGTCTGTTGGATAACGGCGCGGTCGCCTTTATCCCGTCCTCCTTTATCCACGCCGTGCGCGATGAACTGGTGTGCAGCCAGGAAATGGGCACGCTCGCAGTGAAAGGCGAAGTCGTCTATCGTCAGGGGGATACGCTGGACGTCGTCATCGCGGAAGTGCGTCTGGAAACCCGCAGCGTCGTGGCAAAACCAGCCGCCTAAGCGTCATACCGCCGATTCATCTCGGCGGACAGCATCTCCGCGCGGGCGTTCATCGCGAACGACTCCGCGCGTCATCATCGTTTATTCCGCGATATGCTTTACCACCGACTTTGATCAATGATTTGTTTATCGAAATAGCCACGCCTGAACCGTTTTAAGAGCAGTCAACGGCAGGCGGCAACCCTACTAACAGGAGTGTTCCCGATGAAAAAAATAACAATCGGCACATCCGCGATACAGGCTTCCAACATTGCGCTGGGCTGTATGCGAATGGCGAAGAAAAGCACGAATGAAGCGGCTGAGATCCTCAATGCTTCCGTCGAGGCAGGCATCGATTTCTTCGATCACGCGGATATCTATGGTTCCGGCTTGTCGGAAGAGATTTTCGCCGCCGGTTTACAAAAGACGTCCATCCAACGGGACACGATTTTTCTGCAATCCAAGTGCGGAATTCGTAAGGGATTTTTTGACTTCTCTAAAGCACACATCATCGCCTCCGTTGAAGGCAGCCTACAGCGTTTAAAAACGGACTATCTTGATACGCTCCTGCTGCATCGCCCAGACACGCTGTTTGAACCCGATGAGGTTGCCGCCGCCTTCGATGAGCTGGAAAGCAGCGGGAAAGTGCGCCATTTTGGCGTCAGCAATCAGAACCCGTTGCAGATTGAGCTACTGAAACAATCCGTGCGCCAGCCGCTTATCGCCAATCAATTGCAGTTCAGTATCATGCACACAGGGATGATTGATGCGGGTTTTAACGTGAATATGACGAACCCGGCATCGGTGAATCACGATGGCGCCATTCTGGAATACAGCCGCCTGAATACCATGACCATTCAGGCCTGGTCACCCTTCCAGTACGGCTTTTTTGAGGGCGTTTTCCTCGATAATGAGAAATTCCCCAAGCTGAACGCGACGATTAATCACATTGCCGAGCAGCATGGCGTCACCAACACCGCGATCGCCACCGCGTGGATCTTGCGTCACCCTGCCGCGATGCAGGTAGTTATCGGCACCATGAGCCCGGAACGTATCCGTGACATCGCGGCGGCGTCCACCCTGTCGCTCAGCCGCGAAGAATGGTACGAGATTTACCGTGCCGCCGGAAACGTTCTGCCTTAAGACACATGTTGTCTTAAGCGCACAGGCCCTGCGTCTCGGGTAACGGGAACGCGTTACAAACTAGGCATAGGGCCACGTTCAACAAAGGTCGACAGGACAATATAGCTACGTGTGCTGTCGACACCTTCCACTTCCTGTAGCTTACCTAACAGTTCCTCTAAGTCTTCCGTATCCCGGGCACGAACCTTGAGCATGACGCCACAATCTCCGGCGACAGTATGAAACTCCTCAATTTCCGGCAAATGACTTAGTGCCAGTAAACGTTTGGTACTCACGACATTCTTCGTGTTTACCAGCACAAAGGTTAATAAGGTCCGACCGACCTTACAGCCATCAATCTTTGCAATGGTCCCCTTGATGACCCCGTCCTTTTTTAGTCGCTTCACTCTCTCATGCACGGACGGCGCAGAAAGGTGCAGCGCTTCCCCTAACTCGGCATAGCTCCGACTGCTGTCGGTGGCCAGAAGGGCTAATATTTTTCGGTCCACATCATCCAGTTTTGCGGGGATGTGTCTTTCCTGCCTAAGCACATTCGTTTTTTCTATTTCATTAGTCATTTTGTTTCCTTGCCCTAATGGTATTAGGCATAATTTATCACATGCAAAAATTGTTAGACATAGGGGATATCATGCCTATTGCTTTATGGGCCCTGGTTATTGGCGCCTTTGGAATTGGAACGACAGAATTCATCATCGCGGGTTTGCTGCCGGCAATCGCTGCCGATTACGGAGTAACGATCCCTGTGGCGGCGTATATGGCGACAAGCTATGCGCTTGGGGTCTTTGTCGGCGCGCCTGTACTTATTATTCTGGGCTCCCGGCTACCCAAAAAAACCATGCTGGTTTTTCTTGCCGGGCTCTTTGTTCTGGGGAATTTGGTCACCGCTCTCGCACCGTCTATAGGCATAGCGATCGTTGGACGCATTATCACGTCTCTGACACACGGTGCCTTCTTCGGGATTGGCTCTGTACTCGCCGCGGAAATGGTGCCTAAAGAGAAACGTGTCAGTGCCATCGCCTTTATGTTCTCCGGCCTTACGGTCGCGAACCTTATCGGCGTCCCAGTGGGAACCTGGATTAGCCATCAGTTCTCCTGGCAAGCCACGTTCTACGTCATCACGGTGATTGGGGTCGCCACGGCGGTTGGCGTAATTATGCTTATTCCTCCCACCGCCAAACCCAAAGCACAGCATATCGGGCATGAGTTTGCCGCATTCGGAAACTCAAAAGTCCTGTTGTCAATGGGCATCACTATTCTGGGTCCCGCGGCTTTCTTTACCTCAATTACCTATATCGCGCCCATGATGACGGAGGTCGCCCACTTCTCAGAAGGATCGATTACCTGGCTGTTGATGGTATTTGGTTTGGGCTTATTCGTTGGCAACTGGCTGGGTGGCCGTTTCGCTGACAGAGCGTTAATGCCCATGCTGTACATCACGTTGTTTGGACAGGCTGCCATTTTGTTCATCTTCCATTTGACGGCCAGCAGCCAGATTGCCTCAGTATTGTGCATATTCCTGATGGCGGCTTTTGGATTTGCGACCGTTTCTCCCATTCAGAAGCTGGTGATGGACAAGGCCCGAGCTGCAGGTGCGCCAACGCTGGCTTCCGCAGTCAATATTGGTCTCTTTAATCTTGGTAATGCCCTCGGTGCCTGGGTAGGCGGGAGCGTTATCGCCAACGGCTTCGGTTTCACGGCACCAAACTGGGCTGGCGGGATCCTGTCGCTGAGTGCGCTGATCCTTGCTATCGCAGTTGGTGTGGTCGATAAACGAAGCAGCCCGTTGACTGCATCAGTAGAATGCCATTGATGAAATAAACAGCACATACAAAAATGCGCGGGTTATGTCCGCGCATTTCGTTAGCCCTTGTTTGGGCTTTAATTTTCTTTACAAAAACTCACCTTCGCTCACATTTTCTCATCCATTCCCTTCTCTTCGCCATTAAACCCACTATTGTTAAATTGCATTAACACTCGCGCTACACCCTTTCTGAATAACGAAGGAGCCGTTGTTATGAGTAACGTAAAGAGCATTGTGATCTGGCTGCTAGTCGGCCTGGCGGGCGCCTTTGCGTTCGCCACGCTGGCACTGAGCCGCGGTGAACACGTCAATGCCGTGTGGTTAGTCGTCGCTGCTGTATCGTGTTACAGCATTGCCTATCGCTTTTACAGCCTGTTTATCGCCAAAAAAGTTTTTGAGCTCGACGATCGCCGCCTGACACCGGCGGAGCGTCATAACGACGGTCTGGATTACGTTCCCACCAATAAATGGGTCCTGTTCGGCCACCACTTCGCCGCCATCGCCGGGGCCGGACCGCTGGTCGGGCCGATCCTCGCCGCACAGATGGGCTTCCTCCCCGGCACGATCTGGATTCTGGTCGGCGTTATGCTGGCGGGTGCCGTACAGGATTTTCTGGTGCTATTTATCTCAACCCGCCGGGACGGTCGCTCTCTGGGGGAGATGGCAAAACAGGAACTGGGCACGTTCGCGGGTATTATCACCATGCTTGGCGCACTGGGCGTGATGATCATCATTCTCTCGGCGCTGGCGCTGGTTGTCGTTAAAGCGCTGGCAGAAAGTCCGTGGGGATTGTTCACCATTGCCGCCACTATCCCTATCGCGCTCTTTATGGGCGTTTACATGCGCTTTTTACGTCCGGGTAAAATCGCGGAAGTGTCCATCATCGGTTTTGTTCTGATGATGCTGGCGATTGTGTATGGCGGTAACATTGCCGCACACCCCTACTGGGGGCCGTTCTTTACGCTGAAAGGCACGTCGCTCACCTGGGTTCTGGTGATTTACGGCTTCATCGCCTCCGTGCTGCCGGTCTGGCTGCTGCTGGCGCCGCGTGATTACCTCTCCACCTTCCTGAAAATCGGGGTCATTATCGGGCTGGCCTTCGGTATCGTGTTCGCGATGCCGGAAATGAAAATGCCCGCCGTTTCCCGCTTTATTGACGGCACCGGCCCGGTCTTCTCCGGTACGCTGTTCCCCTTCTTGTTTATTACCATCGCCTGTGGCGCGATTTCGGGCTTCCATGCGCTGGTTTCCAGTGGCACCACGCCGAAACTGGTTGAACGTGAAAGCCACATCCGCTTCATTGGCTATGGCGCCATGCTGATGGAATCCTTCGTCGCCATCATGGCGCTGATTTGTGCCTCGGTCATCGAACCAGGCATCTACTTCGCCATGAACTCACCTGCCGCGCTGATCGGCACCACGGTTGAAAGCGCCTCGCAGGCCATCAATAGCTGGGGATTTGTGATTACCCCGCAGGAATTGAGCGCGATTGCCCATGACGTTGGCGAAGCTTCTATTCTTTCCCGCGCTGGCGGTGCGCCGACCTTCGCAGTAGGCATGGCCTACATCATCACCGAGATCTTTAACAGCCGGGCGATGATGGCATTCTGGTATCACTTCGCGATTCTGTTTGAAGCCCTGTTCATTCTGACCGCAGTAGATGCCGGAACGCGCGCCTGTCGCTTCATGGTGCAGGATCTGGTTGGGATTGCGATTCCCAGACTGGCCAACAGCCACTCCTGGCTGGGGAATCTGGCCGGTACGACCGTCGCCGTTTCCGGTTGGGGATTCTTCGTGTATCAGGGTGTCATCGATCCGCTGGGCGGTATCAACACGCTCTGGCCGTTGTTCGGTATCGGTAACCAAATGCTGGCTTCAATGGCGTTAATTCTCGGTACCGTGGTGTTGTTCAAGATGAAGAAACAGCGCTATGCGTGGGTGACGATCGTCCCTACCGTCTGGCTGTTTATTACGTCGATGACGGCGGGTTGGCAAAAAATCTTCCATGAAAAGCCTAGCATCGGTTTTCTGGCACAGGCGAAACGCTTCGCGACGGGTATTGAGCAAAATACGCTGATCGCACCGGCCAAATCGATTAAAGACATGGAAACCATCGTCTTCAGTAACCAGATCAACGCCGCGCTGTGTGGCTTCTTCATGCTGGTGGCGGTGACAATGCTGGTTTCCGCATTCTTCGTCATTCGTCGTGCACTGAACAGCGATGTCCCAACGGCAAAAGAGAGCCCGATTGTCTTACGAGACGGCGCTCAGCCTTAAACGCCATCGGCGTACCCCCTTCATTCCCTCCCTCGCGGAGGGATTTTTTTGCCCGGAATAAGCACTTCTGTAATGGTATACGGTGGTTTTTATCCCTTTCGATAAACCCAGCAGGGGTCATGAGAAATGCCCAACAGCTTCAGGGTTCGTGTAGACTGCCCATTCTTTCATAGCGTTTTTTATATTCCGCCGGTGGAATTCCATTATGCTTGCGAAATAAGCGCGTGAAATAGACCGGATCGCTGTACCCCACTGACTGCGCGACTTTAAATATGGGCAATGGCGTCGACTGAATCAAGAGCTTGGCACAATTGATGCGCTGAACTTCACGCCAGGCATAAATAGTTTGCCCCAATTCAATTTTGAACAGATGCGCCAGCCGAGAAGGAGAAAGAAATACCATCCCCGCCAGTGCTTCAATTTTCAGCTCTTCAGCAATATGTTCGTTTAAGTAGGTGCATACCGTATTTATCCTTGGATCGTGCGCGAACCGGCTGCTAATAGGCTGTAACTGAAAACAGGCGAGGATCAACCGCTCCAGCGCATTCATCGCCAACGCTTCTGACAGCGGCGTTGAATCGGCGTTATGGCGGATCGCCTCATAGAAAAGTGCTTGTATATTCTGGCTCATTGCAGCGGATTGGATGGTTGTTTTCCCAATACCCTGCATTTTGTCATCCCATTTTAACCAGTCATTCCAGTAAGGCCGGGGAATAAAATAAATCCATACATGATCCCAGTGATCGCTGTGTTTATCTCGGCCATAATGGTGTGGAACTCCCGGCGGAAAAAGCAATAACTCATTCTCCTTGGACAATAACGATCCTTCCCCTACTTTGGCACATCCCTGTCCGCGCAGCGTCAGGTTAATAATATATCCCTTCATTCCCTGTGGCCGATTAATATAATAATCCAGTACCGAACCACGAGATATCGGAGTGAAACCAGCGACCATCCAGGCATTAAAGGTAAAGGTTTTCATCAACGGAGAAAAATTCAATAATTCATTGATATTGAGTTCCATATTAACCTCTCGATATGGCCGCTGGCATAGGCTTAGCTTTCAATAATAATAAAATCCCAAGCGTTAAGCAGTAACGATGAACCCTCTACAACCTCAGTGTCAGTTAATAAAGCGTAACCACCCATTTCACAGTGATAAGATTGGGGTTTCCCTGAGTAGTTAAATACAAAAGAAATTGACTTACCGTGAGCATTTTTCATTCGTTTCACAATAAGCGGAAATGCATAGCGTGATGTGCGCGAACGAAGCGATATGCCTCGCGTCAAATGATCAAATAACTGGCAAATAAGAAAAGGTTGCGGCAGAAATCCTACATACATCGCTAGTCCATCGCCATAATCCGCCTCGGTTGCGGCAACGTAATCACGCCAGGCCGGATGCAGGTAACGCAACAACGTGCGAGTTTCAGATAAAGGCGTCAGTAGCTCCATCCATAAATCAGCCCGATTATCACGGCTGCAATCAATATCCGGCAAGCAGGCGGCAACGGTGACCGCATCCGGCAACGTAAACTGACTGTAGCTCACGCCACAAACACGGCTGAGCAACCCTGGCTGGGTGCTGTGTCGAACTTTTACATTTTCGTCACTGAACCCCGACTTGAAGCCAATCAACGCATGGCCACCCCGTTCAATATAACCATTAATCCTTTCCAACAGCCCATTATCAGCGGCATAGAGCGCCGGAATAATCACAGCCTTATAGCGCGCCGTGCTTTCGTCCACATCGTTAATAATGTCGAGAGAAATATTGTGATCATACAGCGCATCATAAAACCGACGAATAATATCGTTATAAACGTTAGTTTTTGCGTCTCCAGGTTTGAATTGGTTTAGGGCATCCATCGCTTCATTACTGACCAATAATGCCACATCATGATCTGCCCGTAATGATTCAAGAGACGAAGACAACCGGGCAAAATCAGCCCCAATCGTTGTGGCTTCTTGCCAGGTAGGATTGCGAGAGAAATCATGGCTCAGTAGCCCTTTCCAGTAGGTTTCAAACGAGTTATGGATGGAATGCCAGTGCCAGTACGCCACCATCGCCGCCCCCGAGGCAATATGGCTAAAGGCTTGTAGCCGTAATTGCCCTGGATAAGGTGTCCACTGCGGAAACCCTTGTGCCTGCGTTTCGAGGACAAAATAATTTCGCCCCTGTCTCAGATTCCGCGCAACGTCACCACCAAAGGCAATTTCTCTCCCGGTTAAATATGACTGACTTGGGTGATAAATATCGACGCCCGCAACACTCAGACATTTCACTGCAGCAAAATGATCGACGCGAGGCTGTACGCCAAATGAATAACCGCGCCATTCAAAATCAAAATTGTGCGTAATGAAATGATGTGGTTGTGCATATTCCCGCACAAGATTGGCCTGCCAGGCCAAATAATCCGTCACTTGCTGCCGCTGATAGCGACTGAAAGCACAAGAGAGGCTGGCATTAATGGTGTTTTCAACGGGGGGGAAATCTTCCCAGCGATCGACACGGTTGCTCCAATAATCGAGGCCGAAATCATGATTAAGCCTATCGAGACTCACGTATTTTTCGCGCAAATACTGAATAAAACCTTCCTGCATGTCGCGTCCAATATTATCGTAATGCTTAGTTTCATTATCTAATTGGTATCCGATGATCGCAGGGTGATGCTGCACATGTTCCAGCAACACGCGGATGATATTTTCTGCATAACGGCGAAACACAGGGCTAACAATATCCATGACTTGCCGGGGCCCGTATTTTTGCTGACCCTCGACGGTCGTCACCATGACCTCGGGGTGCTTGAGAGCAAGCCACGACGGAATCGCATAGGTTGGCGTGCCGATAATGACAGCGATCCCTGCACGATGCATCGCATCCAAAACACGATCGATGTGATAAAAATTATACTCACCTTCTGTCGGTTCTAACGTGCTCCATGTCGATTCTGCAATACGTACAACATTGATCCCCGTTTCCAGCATGAGTGAAATATCTTTTTCCAGACGTTCTTCCGGCATATACTCATCGTAATAGGCAACACCATAATATAATTTTGACATACGCCTTCCTCCTTAAATTAATAAACCAAGCCAGGCTTATGGGCAAACACTCTATTTTTATCCAGTGTGAAGAATGAAATAACGGTGAAGCACAAGGCGACACTTCCCAGTACCAGGTAGCTACTGGAAAATCCCATTTTTTGATACAAATGGCCAATCCCGGTGGATAGGAAAATCGAGCTGAAACTTTTAGAGAATTGGAATCCAATAAGATAGACCGTAGCGGAAAGCAGCGGATTGAAATTCGCAGTAATGTATTTCAACGCCGCAACCAGCAGCACTGAACTTTCGAACCCATGGAGTAATTTGATTAAACTAATAGATACCGGACCAATAGCCCATGCGGAACCCATAATGCGAAAACTCATAATAAACCCACAATAGAGTAACGCATTTTTTGGTCCAATCTTATTCACAAACCACGGGGCGAAGAACATTACCACGGCATCCAGGAAAATCTGTCCAGTGGTTAAATAACCAAAGACTTCCGCACCACGTGCCTTGTTTTCAAAAAAGTGGGTGTAATAAATCGCAAACTGCTGGTCATAAGTTTCATAAACGGCGCCTACGCCTATCATATAGATGGCGAAGAACCAGAATTGTTTTAGTTTTAGTAGTGCGGCCGCATCATTGAGTGTAACAGGCGATTGAATACGTATTTGCTTTGAATACTGATGCGAGGAACTGACCTGCGTTTTCCATACAACAAACAATAAGCACACGCCCGCTGCGCTAGCCGTCCAGAAGATCAAGTTCTGATCGATGCCATAAAGTTTCCCTGCAATAAAGGTTCCTAATGCTGCACCAATACCGCCAAACATTCTCGCACGGCCGAATTCAAAACCCGATGCCCGGCTGACTTTATCAATATACGCCTCACAAATTCCGCAGCCTGCACCGTAAGCCATACCGATATATATCCCGCCCGCAAACGCACCGAGAATAATGTTAAATTTCAATAGCGGGGCAAAGACGAATATCCAATAAGGTGCGAAAAACGTAATGATAAGAGCCAGCATCCACATAAGATGCTTACGATAAATAAGTTTGTCAGAAATAAAACCAAATAATGGCTGAACACATACCGCCACAATGGCAGTAAAGGAGTACACCAGACCAACATCTCCATAGCTAATGCCAATGGTCTCCGTTAGCCATAATGATAAATAAGGGAAGCAGCACCCCCAACCGATGAAGAAAAAAAGGAAAAACAAACAGCTCATGTAATAATTTTTATTTGAATCTATCATGATACCCTCGCGTTCTCATTACCGGAAATATGCCCGTATTGATGCGAGCAACGTTACCCTGTAATAGAAAGCGCAGTCATGAATGTCTCGCTAGCGACCAGTAATAATCTGCTATTCCCTGCGCGGCGTGAGAGTGCTCACATTTTATTACTGCCTGCCGGAAAAATAAAAAAATTTTATTTTAAAATAGGATAACACCCCGCAAGCAATATGCTGGCAGGGTAAGAACATCCTTTCATTATTTAAAACGCCGGGATATATCCAAACGATGATCCCGACAGCACGATGGTTTATTGTCCGTAATACGCGTTCTTACCGTGCTTGCGTAAGTAGTGTTTATCCAACAGCGTTTGCTGCATCTCGCCCAGTTGAGGCGTTAACTGGCGCGAGAAAATCCCCATGTAGGCCAGTTCCTCCAAAACAACAGCATTGTGCACCGCGTTGTCGGCATCTTTCCCCCATGCAAAGGGGCCGTGCGAGTTAACTAATACGGCGGGGACATCTACCGGAGAAATGCCACGCTGCTGGAACGTTTCGACGATCACTTGCCCGGTTTCCCACTCGTAGCGACCATTGATTTCGTCATCCGTCATCAGGCGTGTACAGGGAATAGGGCCATAAAAGTAGTCTGCGTGTGTGGTTCCCCAGGCGGGAATATCTTTACCGGCCTGCGCCCAGATCGTGGCATGGCGGGAATGGGTATGCACAATACCGCCAATATCGGCAAACGCCAGATATAACACACGGTGGGTATCGGTATCTGACGACGGTTTCTTCGTGCCTTCTACCACCTTGCCGCTTTCCAGCTCAACGACCACCATATCCTCCAGCGTCATGGCTGAATACTCCACGCCGGAGGGTTTGATCACCATCAGGCCACGCTGCCGATCCACCGCGCTGACATTTCCCCACGTAAACGTCACCAGGTTGTGCTGCGGCAAGGCCAGATTGGCTTCCAGCACCTGTTTTTTTAGCGTTTCTAACATGTCGGCCTCCCATCGGCGAGATGACACCATTTTCGCGGCCTGACGAGCGCGTCGCTATGGGCTAAATCGCTAAAGACCTAGCGGTGTTCTGCTATGGGAAAAAGAAAGAGACACACCACAGAATTGTGTAAAAAACCGCCAGCTTTATCAATTATTGCTATCGTTAACATAACGCAGGGGAATTAAGAGTTTTTACCTGTTGCAGTTTTTTCCGATGATTATACTTGTCATCAAGCGGTAAAAGGCTCGGTTTGTTTATTTAATACCGTAAAAAGCACGTTGTTCGATATTTCCTCACAAGAAACGTGAGACCAAGAGCAGAAGGGGAAAAAAGATGAAATTAAACAAACGTTTTGCGACAGCCGCTCTGGCAATTACGCTTGCTGTTACGCTCGCAGGCTGTTCAAACATGTCTAAACGTGATCGTAATACCGCGATTGGTGCCAGTGCCGGTGCGGTAGGTGGGGCTATCTTAACGGATGGCGGAACATTAGGAACGCTGGGCGGAGCCGCTATCGGTGGGCTGATTGGCCGTCAGGTCGATAAATAACGAATTGATAGCAGCAGGTTAACGGGAGTAAACCTGCTGCTTTTATACTCGTCATACTTCAAGCTGCATGTACGTTGGCTACGTTCAAATACTCGGCCCGTCGTGAGCCTCGCCCTGAAGGGCCGCTGCAAGCAGCGTTCAAATCTGCTCCCGGCAGATTTGTCACCCGAATCACTTACTTATGTAAGCTCATCGGGATTCCCTCTCTTGCCGCCTTCACGCAACTCGAATTATTTAGAGTATATCTACAATGATTAGCCGCCAGCCAGCTTAACCTTCATTCCTTTCGCTTCCAGCAGCTGTTTTAGCAGATCGCGTTTATCTCCCTGGATTTCGACCACGCCATCTTTCACTGAACCGCCGCAGCCGCATTTTTTCTTCAATTCAGCCGCCAACTTATCCAAAGCCGCATCGTCAAGATCGAGACCGCTGATCAGGCATACGCCCTTTCCTTTGCGTCCACTGGTCTGACGCTGGATACGCACGATGCCATCACCTTTTGGCCGAACCGCTTTTTCTTCTTCCGGCTTAATACGCCCGGTTTCCGTGGAGTAAACCAGCTGGCTATTTTCGTCACGACGCAGGTTCATGAGGCTGCACCGTTTAACAGTGAAGCGCGAATCTCGCTCAGCGTCTGTGCCGGGTCTGCCGATTGGGTGATCGGACGCCCAATCACCATATAATCTACGCCAACCTGCTGCGCCTGAACCGGCGTCATGATGCGGCGCTGATCGCCAACATCGCTGCCAGCCGGACGAATACCCGGCGTGACCAACTTAAATGCTTGACCGCATACCTGCTTCAATCGCTGGGCTTCATGCGCAGAACACACCACGCCATCCAGCCCGCTGTTATGCGTTAACACCGCCAACCTTTCCGCCTGCTCAGCAGGGCTGACGGTAATGCCAAGCCCGCGCAGATCGTCTTCATCCATACTGGTTAACACGGTTACGGCAATCAGCAACGGCGCATCGTTACCAAACGGCACCAGCGCTTCTTTCGCCGCCGCCATCATGCGTGAGCCACCGCTGGCGTGGACATTCACCATCCACACGCCAAGATCGGCCGCTGCCGCAACGGCGTGAGCGACGGTGTTTGGAATATCGTGGAATTTCAGATCGAGAAATACATCAAAGCCGCGCTGTTGTAGCGTCTGCACGAACTGTGGGCCGAATAAGGTAAACATCTCTTTGCCTACCTTCAAACGGCAATCCTGCGGATCGATACGGTCAACAAACGACAGCGCCGCCTGCTGACTGGCATAGTCCAGCGCGACCACAATCGGGGAGGATACCGTTTGATGCTTTTGCTGTAGATTCTCGTTTTTCATTCGTCACCCAGTCTCTTGCGAAGCCAAAAATTCCCGCCGCATTCTACATGTCCCGCCCCTGAAATCCCAGCCGCCTGTAGACCAATGCGGTTAAAGCGGCGGGCTGGAACGGAAATCAGCGAACACCATTAGTATGTTGTAACTAAATTGCATTAAATAACATTCGCGCGATATCGTGAAACGTTACTGGCCGTCGAGCCCACGGATCGGCTTTATGCTGGCCCAGGTGCGACAAGAAGGACATTGCCAATAGAGTGATTGCGATGTGAAGCCACATTTGCGACAGCTGTAGCGGGGTTTGGTGCGAATCTGTTCGCCCACCATGTCGCGCAACCCCTGAAGATTTTCTTTTGTTCGTCCGTCTTCCGCTTCATGCAGGTGAAAATCCATCAGGCGATGGAACACGCGCATTGTCGGGTGACGTTGCAACTGACGGTTAATATAAGCCTGTGCAACCTCTGCGCCCTCTTCTCTTTCGAGGATGTCAGCCAGCATCAATTCCGCCGTCGCACCGGTATTTTCTTCTACACAGCGTTTGAGGAAATTCGCCCAATCCAAGGGCTTATCTAAGTGCTGATAGCATTCCTGTAGCATCGGCAGCGTTTCACTGACCAGTTCTTTATCCTGATCGAGAACCTGTCGCAGCGCTTCCACAGCGCGCGCATAATCCTGCTGTGCCATATAAATGCGCCCCATCATGATAGACGCGCGGGCACACTGATTATCCGCCGCCGCGCCTTTTTTCAGGAGCGTTAATGCTTTATCCAGATCGTCGCTGCCCATCGCCAAGAGCGCTAATTCGCAATAAAAATGGGCGATGTCCACGCGGAGCTGATCTTTTCCCATCTTGACCAATTTTTCCGCGACATCAATCGCCGCTGGCCAGTCGCTGGTCGCCTGATAAATCTGCAAAAGCTGCTGCAAGGCGCTACGCCGAAAATCTTCTTCATCCACCAACTGGTTGAAACTTTCTTCGGCACGGTCGTACAGCCCGGCGGCCATGTAGTCACGGCCCAGCTGTTGCACCGCCAGCAGACGTTGTTCAAAGGTTAAGGATGCGCTTTCGGTCAGCGCCTGATGGATGCGAATCGCACGGTCCACTTCGCCGCGCGAACGGAACAGGTTACCGAGCGTGAGGTGGGCTTCAAAGGTGTTGCTGTCATCCTTGAGCATGTCGAGGAACAGCTCAACCGCCTTATCCTGCTGATTCGACAACAGGAAGTTAACCCCGGTGACATACTCACGGGACAGGCGGTTGGACTCCTGCTCTTTGTCCTGCTGCGCACTTCTGCGACCCATGTACCAGCCGTACGCGGCGGCCACGGGCAGCAACAGAAACAGCAGTTCTAACATAGAGAGAATTCCTTAGTGGGTGACCGTCTGCACTGGCGCCACGTTCTCCTCGGTGGAGGTAGAAAGTTGTTGTTCCAGACGCTTGATTTTACGTTGTGCACGGCCAAGCGCAATGCGCTGACGCAGATAAAACAGACCACAGATAACCCAGCCAAGGACAAAGCCCAGAGCAAACAGCGTGGCAAGCAGTGTGGAGATACGATACTCCCCCTGTGCCAGCAGGTAGTTAAATGTCACAACCTGATCGTTGTGCGAACCCAGTGTGACAGAAATGATGAATATCGCCAGCACGAGTAAAAAAATCAGCAAATATTTCACATTGTCCTTCCTGTGATATCCATTAACCGGATGAATTATGCCAAATTTTGGCGACAAACCCCATTAAATTACCATGTCCGGCATGGACAGGGAAATCACGGCGTCAGCCCGATTTTTGTCGCCGCACTTATCACCACACTTCCACTGTACAAAAAACCAAAAACAAGAACCGCGCTCCACTGCCGTCTACGCTTGTTATTTATTCTGTGCTGAATAAAAATGACAGTAGCATGCCAGCAAGGGGAAAAGTCATGTCAAAGCAGGACGAACAGCGATTATTGGTCAAGATCGCTACGCTCTATTATAGCGAAGGGATGAAACAAGCAGAAATTGCTGCCTCACTCCATTTGTCACAGTCTTTTGTCTCCCGCGCCATTACGCGCTGTGTTAAAGAAGGTGTGGTCAAAATCAGCGTAATTCAACCCCCGAACATGTTCATGGGGTTAGAAGCGGCAATTCAGAAACGCTACGGCATCGATCAGGCTATCGTGGTGGATGTCGCCGATAACGCCACGCTGACGCAAATCAAGCAGGCAATTGGCTCTGCGGCCGCGCACTATGTCCAAACCAGTATCCGTCCTGACGATCTGGTGGGTATCTCATCCTGGAGCAGCACGCTGCGGGCGATGGTGGACAGCCTGCATCCGCAGAGCGTCAAGGCTCAGGGCGTCATCCAGCTGTTAGGTGGCGTGGGGCCGAACGGCAACGTGCAGGCGACGATTCTGACGCAAACCTTAGCCAATCAGCTCAGCTGTCCCGCTTACCTTTTACCCGCGCAGAGCATCGAGCGGTCGGTAGAAGATCGCGCCCGCTTGGTGACCAGCGATGAGGTTTCTAACGTGGTCGATAAATTCAGCGAGGTGAGTCTGGCGCTTGTGGGTATTGGCGTACTGGAACCGTCGCAACTGCTGAAAAATTCCGGTAACTACTATCACGAAGCGATGCTGCAACAGCTGGCGGAACGCGGTGCCGTAGGCGATTTGTGCCTGCATTACTACAATGCGGAAGGCGAACCGGTGTTGCAGGACGATGAAGATCCGGTGATTGGTATGGCGCTGCCACAGCTGCGTCAGTGTCCGCGCGTGGTGGCGTTAGCGGGCGGCGTCGAGAAAAGTGCCGCGATTCGCGGTGCATTAACCGGGCACTACGTTGATGTATTGATTACCGATCGATTAACCGCTGAGACGTTGATCTAACGTACTCACCACTCGTGGTGAGCAATAAGAGTAACGTCAGGCGTGGAATGCCTCCCCTGCTCCGCGCCTGACGAATCGTGGCGTGATTACTCGTTAACGTTAATGGATGACAGCAGCGCATCCTGCACAATCCGCTGCGCCTGTAACGGATTCTGTGCTTCCTGCGCCGCCTGAAGCGCCGGGATGTCCAGCTTGTCCAGCGCGCGATAGATGTGTTTCAGGAAACGAATGGACAGCTTCGCGGCTTCAACGTGATTCTCGCGGAACGGGAACTGATCGAGCTGCCAGACGCCCTGCCAATTATTGATTTTCAGTACGTAGAAGAATTCAAAGATCTCGGTCATATGCACCGTGCCAACCACCAGGTCGTCATCCCAGCCGCGCAGGTTGTCATTTACATCCATGCCGAACAGCCGACCGCGATCGATAATCAACTGGGCCGAGTCGGCCGGTGATTCACCGCCATACAGCGCATGCCCGAAGTCCAGCAGCACACCGACGTTATCCAGCCCGATATCTTCGATCCCCAGCAGCGTTCGCGCGGCAGAATCCCAGGTCATTTTCACGCGCGGTTCACGCGGCTTGTACTCAATAGCGAATTTCACATCGGGGTTAGCTCCCGCCAGATCGCGCATGCCGTCAACCGCCAGCTTCCACAGGTTTTTATGGCTGACCTGGAACGGATAATCCCAGCCATCCTGACCTGGCCAGACTTTGACGTAATTCGCGCCGAGCTCACGCACAATGCCAGCAGATTCGTGCATTAATTCAAACGCCGCCGCTCGTGCCGCCGGATCGGGGTTGGTAAAGGCACCGCGCGACCATTTTTGCAGATAAATTTCAGGCGTGATGCCAATCGCCTTCAGCCCTGCATCCTTCAGCGCATCCTTCACTTCGCTGAGCGTCACGCCCGGCGTGAAGGGATAAGGCAAGTCGACGTAGGAAAGCTCGCCGACCTCTTTCGCCGCTTTGATCTGATCGATCGTGCTCAATGCTGGGCCATAGCCGTCTACCGCGTAGCGGTCGATATAATTCGCGAAATGCCACAAACCGGCACCAAATTCAGGGTAGGTATACGTTGCCATAAAAGTCACCTCATTGATTTCTGATGGTATTGAGCTGCTTATCTTTTCTTTCGTATCGGATAGGTTCTTACTGCTAAAAATGCTTATGGTTAAAAATGCTTATGACTCGGGCCGCAGACGCGCACGCGCCACCGCCATTCGCCACTGTTGATAGCTCTCCAAAACCCCGTGGTTGGTCGTCGAGGGCTCGATGACCTCCACTTCTCTGGGTAGCGCGGCGATCTGTTCGTTGTGCTCCCACCACCCCAACATTTTTCCGCCCAGATACGCCGCGCCCAGCGCGGATACTTCTGCGTTATGGTTGCGAATTAACGGGCGCTGCAAGAGGTCAGCCTGAAACTGCATCAGCCAGCGGTTTTGCGTCGCACCGCCGTCCACACGCAGCGCGGGTAACGCAGCCTGCGACGCCTGTTCCATCGCGAAAAAGACATCAGCAATCTGGTACGCAATGGCTTCCAGCCCCGCACGGGCGATAATGGCAGGCGTGGTGGCATCGCATAAGCCGCACAACAGGCCGCGCGCTTGCACATCCCAATAGGGCGCGCCCAGCCCGGATAGGGCCGGAACAAAAAAGACGCCCTGATTAGACTCGGCGCTGAGCGCCAGCTCGGTAAGTTGCGTAACAGAAGGGATGCCCAGCATCTGACCAATCCAGGCAAATCCCGATCCCGTGTGGGTAATGTTGCCTTCCAGCGCGTAGCGCAATTCACCATCGTGCCAGGCAATCGTGGTACTCAGCCCCGCAGCATGTTGATGCGGCGTGTTGATAGTGGTCATCAGCGACGAGCCGGTGCCGTATGTCGCCTTGATTTCACCGCTTTGAGTAATGCCCTGACCGTACAGCGCCGCATGTGAATCGCCAATCAGCGCCACAATCGGTACGCCAGCAGCAAGCCCGCTGATGCCCGTCACACCCGTGTGGCCATGCAGCGCCGAGGACGGCGTGACGGCCGGCAGGCACACGCTGGGAATCCCGAACAGCGCCAGTAGATCCTCATCCCAGCAGCCGCGGTGGATATTGAACAGTTGGGTTCTTGCCGCGTTGGAATAGTCGGTGGAATACGCTCGTCCACCGCTAAACTGCCAGTTAAGCCAGCAATCCACCGTTCCGATGCACAGCTCCCCCTGCATCGCCCGGGCGGCACCATCCGGTAATTCCGCCAGCATGGCGTGCAGCTTGGCGGCGGGAAAAAGTGGATCGACCTGTAGCCCGGTATGGGATTCGATCAGACGCGCCTCTGCACTGCCCTGCAATGCCTGACAGAATTTCTCGGCGCGGCGATCCTGCCAGCTGACCAGCGGCGTCAGCGGTTTTCCGGTTCGCCGGTCCCAAATCAGCACCGACTCACGCTGGTTACTGATCGCCACACCCACCACTTGAGCCCGGTGTAATGACGACAGGCAGGTTTCTGCCGCCTGACAAACCGCACGCCAAATCGCCATCGCATCCTGCTCGGCTCTGCCCGGCTGCGGGTGCATCACCTGTAAAGCGATGGCCGCTTTAGCCAGAATGCGCCCTCGCTCATCGACGGCAATCGCCTTGGCGTTCGTCGTCCCTTCATCGATTGCCAAAATAACCGGCGTAAACATCATCAGCCTCCCAGGCAAAGACGCAGTGCTGCGTTGACAATGCCCGTCGCGTCCAGCCCGTGATGCGCTCGCATCGCGCTCCGATCGGCGGCAATCGCGTATTGACCATCGGGAATCCCCAACCGTACAAGAGGAATTCCGCAGCCCGCTTCCGCCAGCACTTCCGCTACCAGACTGCCTGCACCGCCGTTGACGTTATGTTCCTCGACTGTGATGACTCGAGGTGTTTCACTCAGAATTTCAAGCAATTGCTGAGTATTGCATGGGCGGATAGAGGAAAGATTAACCACCGTAGCGGAAAGTCCTTTTTCTGCTAATAATTCAGCCGCCGTCACAATTTCATGCACGGTCGACCCCAACCCGACCAACGCAATATCGCGGCCTTTGCGCCGCACATCGATCTGCCCCGGCACAAAGCGATACTGCTCATCATGCAAGGCAGGCAACGGTTTACCATCGAGGCGGATATAGACCGGCCCCTGATGTTCAAACGCATAATCGATAATCTGGCGGCACTCTTCCGGGCTGGACGGCGCGTAGATCTCAATATTGCCAAACCCTCTCAGCACGGCGATGTCGTCAATACTGTGATGCGTGCTGGCGAGTGGACCGTAGCTACAGCCGGCATTCAGCCCGAATAGCTTAACGTTGCTGTTGTTGTAACAGACGTCGACCTTGAGCTGCTCATTCGCACGGGAGATCAAAAACGGCGCCGCGTTACAGGTCACGGCAATCTTGCCGCCGATGGATAAGCCCACCGCCGTCCCCACCATGCTCTGCTCTGCAATTCCCACGTTGACGATGCGGTCGGGGAAACGCTGTATGAAAGGCGAAATCTTCGCCGTTGAGCTTGAATCCGCCAAGACCGGGACGACATCAATTCCCTGTTCGACGGCCTTGATGAACTGCTCGACCATGACGGTTGCCAAATGCTCTGCGTTACTCATCTTTTAATTCCTCCAACGCCAGTGCAATTTCCTCGCCTTTCGGCACGCGGTGATGCCACTCAGCCCGTCCCTGAATAAACGACACGCCAGCGCCTTTTTCCGTATTTGCAATCACCACATTCGGCTTGCCGGTGCGCGGCAGGTTCTCCAGCGTTTCCACTACCGAGCGCATGTCATTCCCCGCACACTCCGTGACCTGTAAGCCAAAGGCCTGCCACTTTTCCGCCAGCGGATCGGTGTTCATGATGGAACGCGTCGGCCCGGCCAGCTGTAGCTTGTTCTTGTCATTGATGATGATCAGGTTATCCAGTTGGTAATGCGCCGCCGCCAGCGCCGCTTCCCAGTTGCTGCCTTCTGCCAGCTCGCCATCGCCCGTCAGGACAAACACCCGACGCGGGCTGTTATCGCGCTTCGCCGCCAGCGCAATGCCGACGGCAACCGGCAACCCATGCCCTAGCGCGCCGGTGTTCAGTTCAATCCCTGGCGTTTTGTGTTTGACCGGATGCCCTGGCAAATGTGAATCAGGGTGCTGATAGGTCGCCAGCCACGATTCCGGGAAATAGCCCGCTTCCGCCAAACAGCAGTAATAGCCGCCGACTGCATGACCTTTTGACTGGATGTAAATATCCCGCTGCGGGTCCTGTAGCCGATCCGGCGCACAGTTCAGAATGCGAAAATACAGTGCCGTCAGCATCTCAACCTGTGACAGGTCTGCCCCCGTGTGCCCGCCAGCCGGGCTATTGGCATTCAGATGAATAATGCGGCGACGAATGGCGCGAGCTTTTTGCGTCAGCGCCTCCACCGACAAGGAGTACGGATTCATACCTCACCTCACTTGAATTTTTACTCAAAAACGAATATTTATTCATATTGAATCAAAAAAAATTGCGCTCAAATCGGGCCTCGGTATACCTACCGATAGCATTCCCACCGCGACTCAACGCCCCTTGCTGTTTACTATTGACGGCTACTTACACTTAACGGTTATCTACCCTTAGCTTATGTCCCTTCCGCTGCGGCCTTCTGTGACACAATGGCGGCCTTGTGCTGCATACGGTTTTGCATCTGGTCGATAATGACCGCCACAATGATGACGATGCCTTTAATCACCATCTGCCAGAACTCACTCACGCCCATCATCACCAGCCCGTCGGCAAGAATCCCGATAACAAACGCGCCAATCAGCGTGCCCAAAATCGTACCGCGTCCGCCAGCCAGCGACGTTCCTCCAAGCACAACGGCAGCGATCGCATTCATTTCAAAAGCGGTGCCCGTTGCCGGATGGCTGGCGACCAGTTGAGAGGACACCACGATGCCCGCGATAGCCGCACAGAAACCGGAAATGGTGTAAACCCAGACTTTAACCTGACGCACTTTGACGCCGGAAAGTTCAGCGGCCCGTTCGTTGTCGCCAATCGCATAGACATGACGGCCAAACGGCAGGCGACGCGCCACGTAGGCAATCACCACGGCCAGCACCAGCATCAACCAGATGGCCAGCGGTAACCCCAGGATCGTGGCAGAGCCAATCAGCTCAAAACCCGTGTTGCCCAACTGCGGGTTACCGCCCAAGCCGGGGAACGTCTCCCCACCGGAAATCAGCATCGATGCCCCACGCACGATGTACATCGTTCCGAGCGTGCAGATAAAGGGCGCAACGTTATACCGCGTGATGATCCAGCCGTTAATGGCACCGATGAGCGCGCCTATCAGCAGCACAACGGGGACAATGACCCACACGCTGGGGAAAATCGCGACGCCGAACATCGGCAGCACGATTCCCTGAGTAATCATGTAGCCCGCCACCATGCCGCACAGCCCTAACGTGGCACCGATTGACAGGTCAATTCCGGCGGTAATGATGACAAACGTGATCCCCAGCGCCAGAAACGCATTGATGGCAATGTGCTTCACCATGATGATCAGGCTGCCAGTGGCCAAAAATCCGGGCACCGTGAAGGCAAAAAACCCGAGAATCAGGAACAGCGCGATAAACGTGCGCAGCCTGAGAATCAACAGCAGGATGCTCTCTCGTGAGCGTACAAACTTACCCGGTGAGAGCGCGCCTGACGCCGCCGGAAGGTGAGTCGTTTTCATGTCAGAACCCTTGTGCACTTGCCGAAACCAATGCCGACTCGCTGGCCGACTGACGCACGATATTCGCCGTCAGCTTGCCATTCGACATCACCAAAATACGGTCCGATACCGCCATAATCTCTTTCAGATCCGAGGTGGAAAACAGCACACCGATGCCCTGTTCGGACAGCCCGACCATCATTTCAAATACGTCGGCTTTGGCACCTACATCGATGCCCCGGGTCGGCTCGTCGAGCAGCAGTACCTTGGGGCTGGTCAGCAACGAGCGGCCAATCACCACTTTTTGCTGGTTGCCGCCGCTGAGCGCCTGAATTTCCACCTCGGGCGAAGAGACTTTGATCGCCAGTTGCCCAATCGTGCTGGCAACCACCTCCTGCTCCTGCCGCTGGAAGATCGCCATGCCGTATTTCAGCCGTCTCCACAGGCTGGCGATAGTGAGATTGGAGGCCACCGACGACAGCGGAAAGATGCCGGTTTTCTTGCGATCTTCCGGCACCAGACTCATGCCCATACGAATGCGCTGTGCGGTAGAAAGCCGCGGATTAACCGGTTTGCTATCGAGATAAATCTTGCCCAGATAATCATTCTGAATACCGAGCAGACACTCGAAGAGTTCGGTACGACCCGCCCCCATCAGCCCATAAATGCCGACGATTTCCCCTTCGCGCACCATCAGCGACACATCGTTGACCACCTGATGCCCAGCATCATTGAGGCAGGTAAGGTGCTCCGCTTCCAACACGGGTGCACCAAACGTTCTGCCCGGATGCAGGAAGCTGGTGACAGGGTCACCGCCGAGCATTTCCCGCACGATCCACGGTACGTCGATGTCACTGACGGCGGCTTCCGCCTGAAAACACCCGTCGCGCAGGATGGTGATGTAGTCACCAATCGCCATCAGCTCTTCCAGCCGGTGTGAAATGTAGATAATGGAAACATTCTGGCGCGTCAGTTCGCGGATCACGCGAAACAGAATCTCTACCTCAGTTTTGCTCAGCGCGGAGGTGGGTTCGTCCAGAATCAGAATGTCGGCCTGATCCGCCAGCGCCTTGGCGATTTCCACCAATTGCTGCTGGCCGACTTTCAGGCTGGCGACCTCGGTACGCGGCGAAATATCCTGATCGAGACGCGCCATCAGTTCCGCCGCAATCCGCTCCTGCGCCAGATAATCGATAGGTGCAACACCCTTTTGCAGCTCCCGCCCCAGAAAGATGTTCTCCGCCACGCTCAGGTTCTCGGACAGGTTGAGTTCCTGATGCACCATGCCGATGCCTTTTGCCGCCGCATCACGCGTATCCGCGATACGTACCACTTCGCCATTCAGCAGAATCTGGCCGGACGTCGGCTGCTGCACGCCGGCCAGAATCTTCATCAGTGTCGATTTACCCGCGCCGTTTTCACCGATAATCACGTTAACCTTGCCGCGATACACGTTGTAATCGACGTTATCCAGCGCTTTGGTACCGGGAAACAGCATGGTGATGCCACGGGTCGCCATGACGATATCGGGTCGGCTCACCGCGTTTGATTGCAGAGAAACGTCTGGTTTTTCCATCATTGCGCCCCTCCGCCGCTCGTTTCGGTCAGGTTTAGCATCATCGGCACCGCATCGCTGACACCCTGTTTCGTTATCACCAGTGCCGCCAGAACATTGACCGGTTTACCCTGCACGCCCGCCTCCAGCGCCGGCAACGACGCGAGGGCTTTGTTATTCAGCGCACGAGCCAATTGGGCAAACTGCACCTGATTTTTGAAATCCTCAAAGCGGATAAACCCAGCCGCATCGCGGATGGCATTGCCTTTGACGATCGGCCCGAGCTGAAGCGTGACGGCGTCACCTTGCACATCAAGCATCAATTTCCCTTCACGACTTTCCCGATCAATCCCGCTGACCGTGCCCTGAAACCGGGCGTAGACGGTTTTACGCGCTGAACCCTCCAGCGTTGCCTGCGTTTTCTTCACGTCATCCCAAGACAACGCCTGCTGCTGCGCAGTTGGGAGCAGCGTTGGCTGCCACAGCGCTGTCGCGATGTTCTCTGGCGTCATGGTGCTATAGCCCGGCGTGGAGGCTGGGTCGACCGGAATGATGGGTTTACCGTTTTCATCCAGATCGACCACCGTGCAGGCCGACAGCAGCAAGGCACCGATCCCAACCCAGCAGGCACGGTATCGTTCATCGAACAGCATAACGACTCCTTTATCAGCAGGAGCTGACGCTCCTGTCGCCTTAATTACGGTTTCAACGCAAAGGTGTTGAGTTTGGTCGCGTTAGACTCATCGATCAGAATGCAGTCCATCAGCTGTTTCTCTTCATGCTGTGCTTTGCCGTTCTTCAGGTAGTAATCCGCCTGTTCGACCGCCATCTGCGCCTGCTGCCAGCCGGGTTGCAGTACCGTAGCCTTGATATTGCCTTTATTGATGATGGAATCGCGCACGTAGTCGCTGCCGTCAAAGCCCACCACAATCACGTCGTGACGCCCCGCCGCTTTCAGCGCCGCTTCCGCCCCCAACGCCATCGTGTCGTTGCCGGAAATCACACCGGTAATATCCGGGTTTGCCTGCAAGATGGCTTCCATGCGGGTAAAGGCTTCCGTCTGGCTCCAGTTCGCCGTTTGTCTGGCGACGCGCTTCATATCGCTATATTGATCGATCACATCGTGGTAACCCTGCGAACGGACGTGCGCATTGGTGTCTGACTCGCGGCCAATCAGCTCGACGTACTTGCCTTTCTGCCCCATCAGCTCGACAAATTTCTCCGCACCGAGCTGCGCGCCCTGATAGTTATTGGAAACGATCTGCGCCACGGCCACGCCGGTTTCATTGATTTCACGATCGATCAGGAAAGCGGGAATACCGGCGGCTTTCGCTTTCTTCAAGGGGCCAATGGTGGCATCGGCCCCGGCATTATCCAGAATGATGGCCTTCGCCTTGCGGGCAATGGCGGTTTCAATCAGCTGATTTTGTTTGCTGACGTCATCGTCATGCGACGCCACCAGCGTGGTGTAACCCAGTTCAATGGCTTTGGTTCTGGCACCTTCGGCTTCCGCTTTAAAGAACGGGTTGTCGTGTGAAGGGGTAATAATGGCGATCAACCCGTTATCTGCGGCAAACGCACCGGCAGAGAAGGAAAACATGACGGCCAGCAGGGAGGATTTCAGACGGTAAGGTTTCATTGTTATTCTCCTGTTTGAATATATATTCAATACTGAATTAACATTCAAATGAAGTTTTACAACCAACCGAAAAATTGTCCAACAGCAAAAACAGGAATAGCGAAGCAGCTCACAAATTGTTTACATTTTGCGCGAGGCGATAGCGGTAAGCGTCGGAGAAAAACAGAAACAAGAGAGATAAAAATTACCGGGAGACATTTTTAACGTTGCGTCAGCAACGGCACACAGGGTGATGGATAAGGCGATCCGTCATAAAAAATGCGGATGACTCATGCCATCCGCAGGGTACACGCTACAGGGGAATATCTACGGGGTATGACAGACAGCAGGAACAACAACTCAAGGTCTACGAGGATTTATTTTCGGCGGCGTCCTCCTCCGCCTGTTCTTTAATTTCTTCATACTGGAGCGAGAGCGGGCCGCACCAGCGCTGCGCCAACCAGCTGGCGACCACCACCAGCAACCAGCTAATTAATGTCGCCACCACCAGATCCTGCGGCCAATGCATGCCGAGCACCAGACGGCTACCCATGACGCCGCTGGCCCACAGCATCAGGATCACCACCGTTTTGTAATGCCGACGCGCCCACAGCAGCCCAACACCCAGCAGTGCCCAAGTCGCAGCAAATAGGGTATGCCCAGAAGGGAAAGCGAAGCCGGTTTCAAACTGCCAGTGGCTGCGCAGCCATTGTGGAATCTGTGTTTGATCCTGCAACTGCGTTTTCACCAGTTCCGAACGTTCCTTGCGTGGCAGCGAATAGAAATAGCTGTCGTCCACCTGATGATTTTTCTCCAACCAGACGACATAAGGCCGAGATTCCTGCACCCACTCTTTAATGACCGATTTAATGCCCTGCCCAATCAGTACCGTAATCGCCATGATGACTAACAGACCGAGTGCGGGCTTCAGACGAAAACGCAGGCACCAGAGAAACCAGATGCTCAGCACGATGCTGGTCAGAATGCCCCACGGCGACGTCACCGTTTCTGTAATCCAGAAAAGTACGCGTAACCAGAGCCCGTCATACTCCGGTTGCCACTGCCAACCGCTCATCCAGATAATCATTGGCATAATCAGTAGTAGCGCAGCACCAATGGTTGTTCGTTTGGCAATTTCGTACATAATTTCTTCCCATAATTCAGCATGATGCTTTGCAACAAAACTTTCACAATTCTATCAGAAAATCCGACACGAACTGTCAGTATGGCGTAAAATAGCGCTCAGTTCTGTCAACGAACCTGAAACCAGATGGCAGTCTGGTGACGTTGTAATTCAATTTTTGTGACGTTCTTAGACAGGCTTTTTTGCTGGTCAAGCGTGATGGGTCGCAGTAGGATTCGCCCCAGCACTCTTGTTTTTTGGAGGCAGTCTTTTGGACACAGCTTTTTGGATACAGCATTTTTGGAGAAAAGTATGCAGCTAAAACGGGTGGCGGAAGCCAAGTTACCCACCCCGTGGGGCGATTTCCTGATGGTCGGTTTTGAAGAGATTGCCACAGGCCACGATCACCTTGCTCTGGTTTATGGTGATATTTCCGGTTCAGTTCCCGTACTTGCCCGCGTGCATTCCGAATGTCTGACAGGGGATGCGTTATTTAGCCTGCGCTGTGACTGCGGTTTCCAGCTTGAAGCGGCACTGAGCCACATCGCCGAAGAAGGCCGTGGCGTGCTGTTATACCACCGTCAGGAAGGCCGTAACATTGGGCTGCTCAATAAGATCCGCGCCTATGCGTTGCAGGATTTGGGAGCCGATACGGTGGAAGCCAACCATCAGCTTGGATTCGCCGCCGACGAGCGTGATTTCACACTGTGTGCCGACATGTTCAAGCTGCTGGACGTTGATGAAGTTCGCCTGCTGACTAATAACCCGCAGAAAGTGAAAATACTCAACGAAGCAGGGATCAATATCGTTGAGCGCGTGCCATTACTCGTTGGGCGTAACCCGAAGAATGAGAACTATCTGGCGACCAAAGCCGCCAAAATGGGGCACCTGCTGGATATGAAATAACGATCCCACGTCGCGTCAGGATCGTTTCTTTCTATGCCTACAGCCGGTTTTTAACCGGCTGTATCTTTTTGCTTAATGTTTAGTGACGTACATATCCTGCGTGTAGTAGTTGCCACGGATATCCGGCAAAAAACCACCAATGTACGGCTTCACCATCTGCGGTTGAACATAGTAGTAAATCGGCAACAGCGGCATCTGTTGATTCAGAATCGTCATTGCCTGCTGATAAATCTCCTGCCTTTCCTGCCTGCTGTTTACCGTTAGCGCTTTTTGCAACAGGGCATCATATTCCGGGCTAGTGAATTTGGAGTTATTGTTGCTGTTACCCGATTGCAGAATCTCCAGGAAGGTACTTGGTTCGTTGTAATCACCATTCCATGAATATCGAACAACTTCATAGTTGCCAGAGCGGATCGTGTCCAGCATGGTTTTCCATTCCTGATTCTGTAACGTGGCTTCGACACCGAGGTTCTTCTTCCACATGGAACTGGCTGCAATCGCAACGCGCAGATGGGATTCAGACGTGTTGTAGAGCAGGTTAAAACGCAGCGGATTTTTCGCGTTGAAACCAGCCTCTGCCAGCAGTTTTTTCGCTTCCTCATTGCGCTGTTCCTGCGTCCAGCCCGCCCATTCAGGCTCCTGCCGCGTATAGCCACCGGTATTTTGAGGAATCAGGCTATATGCTGGTTTCTGCCCCATGCCCATGACTTTTTCCGCAATCACCGTTTTATCCAGGCTGAGATCTAACGCACGACGCACTCGCGCATCATTAAACGGTGGTTTCTGAGTATTGAACTGGTAGAAGTAGGTAGAGAGCAGCGGAGATACTTTCACCTCCTGCGGATACTCTTTTTGCAGTGACGCAAACTGAATTGGCGACAAGATACCCGTGACATCAATTTCACCGGATTTATAGCGATTTAACTCCGCCGCTTGCGAGCTGATCGGCAGGTAAGTGACTTTGTTAATGACGGTATGCGCATCATCCCAATACTGGCTATTGCGCTTGCCGACGATACGTTCATTAACGACCCACTCGCTCAGCGTATAGGGACCGCTGCTGACAAAATTGCCGACCTGCGTCCAGTTATCAGGATGCTTTTCAAGCACCGCTTTCGGCAGCGGCACCAGAACATGGTAAGCCGACATTTCCAGGAAATAAGAAAGCGGGTGCTCCAGCGTGACTTCGAGCGTGTGGCTATCCAACGCTTTAATGCCCAGAGAATCCGGCGCTTTTTTGCCAGCCAGAATATCTGCCGCATTCTTCACATACATACTGGCGACATAGCTACCGTAAGGCGACAGCGTTTTCGGGTCGCCAAGGCGTCGCCAGCTGTAAACCACATCGTCAGCGGTAATCGGCGAACCATCAGACCATTTGGCATCAGGCCGCAGGTGAAAGGTCCATACCGTATTGTCTTTATTCTCCCAGCGCTCCGCCAGTCGCGGTTCAATGGTACCGTCATCGCCCACACGAACCAGATTATCGAAGAAATCATTGATAATGTGGCCTTCTACATCGCTTTCCACCTTATGCGGATCCAACGATGCAGGCTCTGAGCCGTTGCCTCGCACCAGTTCTTGTTTATCCGCCAGCACTGTCCCGGCAGGAACCTGAGCAGCAAAGACCGATGTCATCGCCCCTGCGGTACACAGCGTGATCAGCAGAAGCGAGTGTTTGAAGCGTTTTTTAATCAACTCATTCATATAACCTCCTGTTATATCCCCGTCATTCTTAGCGGTATTTACGCTGTATCCGGGGTATGGCTGGGCAATAATTTTTACTTATTCCCCATGTAGTTAGCGTCACCACAACCTAACCACAATTCACCTGAGGATTCGAGCATTTAATGTGGGAAAACGTGCGCCGGTGCATCATGATGGATATGTCATGCCTAGCCGCCAGAAATCAAAGCGACGCGGTTTTGATTAATGCTTCATTTTTAAGCGTCGATAGTCCAAGCTATAAGCCCGCATGGCTATAACAAATGGAGATTGTTATGGATAATTCAAAAGAAGGAAGCTTACGATTGCTTACGTCTGGTGAAATCAGGCTAGTGAGATCTATTTTTGGCGATTCTATCCACTACCACAAAGTCTGGATTCATCACGACAGTTACCTTCCGTTCGGCCTTCAGGATAAAAATACGGCGATGAGCCCGAATGGTGAACTGTACTTTCGGGCATGGTATAGCAACGATTTTTCCTTCACGAGTATCTCCAACCAACACCTCTTTATTCATGAAATGAGCCATGTCTGGCAACGTGAACGAGGTATGAATGTCATATTTAGAGGTTTAGTAAGCTGGGCCGTCAGTTATCGCTACCAGTTTGGTAACCGCACATTACGCTCCTACGCAATGGAACAGCAGGCACAGATAATCGCTGATTATTTCGTTTTAAAAACCTACGGCTATCAAGCGTGGAAAATGTTGAGGGCGCGAGGGGATGTCACCCTTGATGGCGATATTTCTGAGGCCGTCATACGGCAACAATATCAAAAAACCATGCAATTCTTTCCCTGGAATTAGCGATGACACTTACTGCAAAATTGTCTACGTTTCTGCTTATCGCGGCGAGCGTTCTTCTTGTTGGTTGCCCCAGTTCAGGCGATCATCTGCAGCCAGATGAACTGACGTCAGTCAGACAAACAGGAAGCGATCTCTGTTTTTTAGTGAGTAATGCTCAGGATTACCAACCAACTCTTATTACGATTAGCGCAAGAGCCGCCCCGCCACAGGAATGGACGCTGTATGAAAATCCCAACATCGCCGTTATACAAGGCGAACTGTGCATTCCTTCTTCTTTTTACCGATTTTCAGACGACAGGACATACGTTGTCAGGTATATCCTGCAATCGAAAAAAAACAGCGATTCAAGAAGAAGTGTCGTATCTGCGATAGCCTTTACGAACGGCAGCGTACGAAACGTACCGCTGAGGAAGGATGAAGCCGCTTATTATTGATGCACTCGTTCTTCAAGTTGAACGAATCCACCGAGAGCAAGTTTTCTGCCCTCGGTGCCCAGACATACAATTACAACATATTGCGGATAACGTAGTGCAGGATACCGTCGTTCTGGTAGTAGGTCAGTTCGTTGCGGGTATCGATACGGCAGCGGGTGCTGATGGTCTGCGTGCTACCGCTGCCATCCGTGATGTTGACCTCAACCGTGGCCCCCGGCGTCAGCTGATTTAATCCCGTAATCGAAATCTGTTCGTCTCCGGTGAGCTGTAGTGTCTTACGTGTCACCCCGTCAGGAAATTCCAGCGGCAGAATCCCCATTCCGATCAGGTTAGAACGGTGAATACGTTCGAACGATTCGGCAATCACCACGCGAACGCCCAGTAAGCGCGGGCCTTTCGCTGCCCAGTCCCGGCTGGAACCGGAACCGTACTCTTTCCCGGCAAACAGCGCCAGCGGGACATTCTCGTCCTTGTAGCGCATCGCCGCGTCATAGATTGTCATCTCATTCTGCGACGGGATGTGGCGGGTATAGCCGCCCTCTTTACCCGGCACCATCTCATTACGAATACGGATGTTGGCAAACGTCCCGCGCATCATCACTTCGTGGTTACCGCGCCGTGAACCGTAAGAATTGAACTCCGCCGTTTCGACGCCGCGATCCAGCAAATATTTCCCTGCCGGGCTATCGCGCTTGATGTTGCCTGCTGGTGAGATATGGTCGGTGGTGACCGAATCGCCCAGCATCGCCAGAATACGCGCGTTGTGGATATCCTGAACCGGTTCAGGTTCTTTCCCCATATCTAGGAAGAAAGGCGTCTGGCGAATGTAGGTCGATTCTTCCGGCCATTGATAGGTGGGATTGTCATCGACCTCAATGTCCTGCCACTCCTGTGTTCCTTCAAACACCGCCGCATACTGTTTATGGAACATGCCCGCGCTGACATTCAATACCGCGTCTGCCACCGCTTTGGTCGACGGCCAGATATCTTTCAGGAAGACGGCTTTTCCGTCACGATCTTCCCCCAGCGGTTCTTGCGTCAGATCGACGTTCATATTCCCCGCCAGCGCGTACGCGACGACCAGCGGCGGTGATGCCAGCCAGTTCGTCTTCACCAGCGGATGAATACGACCTTCAAAATTACGGTTGCCTGACAGCACCGCGCCAACCGTCAGATCGCCGGCTTTTATCGCGGCTTCAATCGCATCCGGCAGCGGCCCGGAGTTACCGATACAGGTGGTACAGCCGTAACCCACCAGATTGAACCCCAGCGCATCAAGGAACGGCGTCAATCCTGCTTTAGCATAGTAATCGGTTACGACCCGCGAACCGGGCGCCAGTGAGGTTTTCACCCACGGTTTGGTTTTCAGACCGCGCTCTACGGCATTTTTTGCCAGCAGTCCGGCCGTCATCAGCACGCTCGGGTTGGAGGTATTAGTACAGGAGGTGATCGCAGCAATCACGACGGCCCCCTGCTGTAAACGGTGCGTTTCGCCTTCCAACGTGAATTCTTCATAGTCAGAGCGATTTTTCACCGTGCTGACGTCCAGTTCCCGACTGGCGTTGAAAGCCTCCGGTACGCCCGCTAAGGGCACGCGATCCTGCGGACGTTTTGGCCCTGCCAGACTGGTTTCCACCGTCGCCAAATCCAACGCAAGCTGGCTGGTAAATACCGGTTCGTCCCCGGTATTACGCCACAGCCCTTGCTGCTTACTGTAAGCTTCCACCAGCGCAATCTGCTCTTCCGCACGGTTGGTCAACCGCATGTAATCCAGCGTGATTTGATCGATAGGGAAAAAACCGCAGGTCGCACCATATTCCGGTGCCATGTTGGCGATGGTCGCGCGATCCGCCAGCGGCAGCGAATCCAACCCATCGCCGTAAAACTCCACAAACTTGCCGACCACGCCGTGTTTACGCAGCATCTGCGTAACCGTCAGCACCAGATCGGTTGCCGTGATCCCTTCGCGCATCTTGCCACTTAGCTTGACGCCGACGACATCAGGGATCAGCATCGAAACAGGCTGCCCCAGCATCGCTGCTTCAGCCTCTATCCCGCCGACGCCCCAGCCGAGCACACCCAGACCGTTAATCATTGTGGTGTGTGAGTCTGTCCCCACTAGCGTATCAGGGTAGGCAAACTGTTTGTCGCCCTGTTTTTCATACCAGATGGCCTTAGCCAGATACTCCAGATTCACCTGATGGCAAATCCCGGTTCCCGGCGGCACAACGCTAAAGTGGCTAAAGGCATTTTGCCCCCAGCGCAGAAATTCATAACGTTCACGGTTACGTGCCATTTCCAGTTGTGTGTTATCCGTGAGCGCCTGACGATCGCCGAAGTGATCCACCGTCACCGAGTGGTCGATAACCAAATCGACTGGCGACAGTGGGTTAACCTTATTCACATCGCCGCCCAGTCGTTTCACCGCCGCTCGCATTGCCGCCAGATCGACCACGGCAGGCACGCCGGTAAAATCCTGCATTAATACACGCGCAGGACGATAGGCAATTTCCCGATCAACATGGCCGGTCTTCAGCCAGTCCACCACCGCCTGAAGATCGTCCTGCTCGACCGTGTCGCCGTCCTGATGGCGTAATAAATTCTCCAGCAGCACTTTGAGTGATTTCGGCAATTTATCGATGCTGCCGAGCGTTTTTGCCGCCTTTGGCAGGCTGTAGTAATGGTAAATCTGCTGTTGTACCGTCAGTGTGTCCAGACAAGTGTCGCGAAGGTGTGATGACATGCTTCCTCCCAAATTAACTCGCTATACCCGTCATACTTCAAGTTGCATGTGCGTTGGCTTCATTCGGTCACCCGAATCACTTACTTGAGTAAGCTCATCGGGATTCCCTCACTTGCCGCCTTCCTGAAACTCGAATTATTTAGGGGATATTCGTTATTCTGCATCGGGCGATTAATGAATAACCAGCCTGATCTTGCGGTCTTATTTAAAGATAACACAAACAAAAAATAACGTTTTTGCAACAATGCGATATGCGATATGCGATATGCGATATGAACGCTGCGATAGTCGTTAGCTATTGAAAAGAGGCAAGTCGGAATAAGCGTCAATGGGAACGTGAAGAGGATAGAAGACAGTGAGAACCGCGACCAAAGGATGGCGAAGACAAAAGAGAAAAACGGCCCGAAGGCCGTCTGTCTCAATGTATTAACCTGAAGCGAATTTAGACATTCCCGGATGCCATCACCGGTGTTTCTTCGTCGGCATGCTCATGATCGGGTTCTTCCAGATCGTGGTTTCGCTCCAGCTTGGCCACAACCGCGGTCGCCATGCCGTTACCAATGACATTGGTTGCCGTACGGCCCATATCCAGAAATTGATCGATACCAATAATCAGCAAAATGCCCGCTTCGGGTAAGCTGAACATCGGCAGTGTCGCTGCTACCACAACGACTGCGGCACGCGCTACGCCAGCCATACCTTTACTGGTGATCATCAGCGTCAGCAGAATCAGGGTCTGCTCCGTCAAACTTAAGTGGATGTTGTAAGCCTGCGCGATAAACAGAATGGCAAAAGCCTGATATATCATGGAGCCGACAAGGTTAAAGGAATACCCCAACGGGAGTACGAAGCTGGTAATTTTTTTAGGAACGCCGAATTCGCTCAGCGCTTCCATTGTTTTCGGATAGGCCGCTTCGCTACTGGCCGTGGCAAACGCCAGCATACTGGGCTCGCGCAGCAGTTTGATCAGGCCCCAGGTTGCTTTCTTACCGAGGAACAGCGTCCCGGCACCGAACATTAGCCCCCATAGCAGCGCCAGCCCAAGGTAGAACTCGCCGATGACTTTGCCAAAGTCGAGGAGAAGCCCCAGTCCTTCGGTGGTAATAGACGACGCCAGCGAGGAAAATACGGCCAAAGGCGCTAATCGCATGACGTAGTCCGTCACCCGAAACATCACTTTCGCCAGTTCTTCTACCATCGTCTCCATGGTAACGGCATGCTTGTTTTGGCCTTTAACAAAAGCCAATGCAGAACCGAAGAACATTGAGAACACCAGAATCTGCAATATTTCGTTATTCGCCATGGCTTCGACGATACTGCGTGGAAATATATGAGCAATGAAGCTTTTCAGCGTAAATCCGCCAGTGCTTACGCCGGTATCTACCGCTATTGGCGTACTCGGAACGGCGAGATTCATGCCAACGCCAGGTTCGAAGATATTTGCCAATAGCATGCCAATAAAAAGGGAAACGACTGAAGAACAAATAAACCATACCATGGCCTTTAGCCCTATTCTGCCGACGGAAGAAGAATTCCCCATACTGGCAAGACCAGAGACCAATGTTGCGAATACCAATGGCGCAATAATCATTTTTATCAGGCGAAGAAAGACATCGGTCACTAAATTAAAGTAGGAAACGACTTCTTTGGTTTGCTGCTCAGTTAATACAGAATGACAAACCCCACCGACAATAATTCCGAGAACAATAGCTAAGGCGATAAAAAACAATAAGCTGTTCTTTTTCATAGTAACCTCATGGTAATGAATAGCGTCAGACAATACGCATTATTCTTAAGAATTCGCCGCTCGATGCATTCTCGCTATCACCCTACGGTTTATCCCATTTTTGTCGTAATATTGTCTGTATCTTGATGCAGAATACTAGTTAACCGGGAATATTATTACCTTCCCATCAATAATAGAAATCGAGCAGTAACACGGAGGATATCACTGAGAACCTCATGGCTAACTCATTTTATTCTTTCTCTACAAGTGTCACTCAACATAACTACTCCTCTTTTGTTACATGAGAAAAATAAAGGGGTAATTTAATCGACATAACAATAAACTGCGTCCCTTCATCTCCCCTCCTATTTTCATTTTTAAATATCCATGAGGCACTAGCCTTGGGGAAATAACTTAAATTGACGGTATCATGAAAAATACGAAACCTGTCACTAATGAAATTTTTCTTATCAAGAGATTTAGTAATCATTAATTAACATCTATAAGCTTCGCGTCGAAAAATATCACTCACGCCGCTGATTTAACCGCATGCGCTTAAAAAAACAACAGCGCCATTTTATTTAGCACATTCCAGCTCTTCTCCAGGCTATCGCGATCTCGCTCCCCCCAGAAATCCCCCTTACGATCCGCCACACCGATGCTTCAACCCCAGCCAAAAGCGGTATAGGGTGCCGCTACATCGTTCTGCTTACCTTCGCCGTTTACACCAGTAAAGCAGCCTCGGAATGACGTATGAAAATTTGACGCTGAACCGTCAAAATCGCCTAAATTTCATGCTGCAGTCACACATAAGGAGTATTTTGCAAGAAGCCTCACACTCTCCCGTTACGTTTTGTTGTAAAAAAACGACATGTAGCCATTCAACAATCATCAGCGCATGTGTTGATGGAAAAATAATAATAGAAAGGGGTTTCCATGAAACTGTTTTACAAAGCTGAAAGCAGTTCCCTATTTACACACATCGTCTTGGTCGAATCCAAACTGGAATTCAAGCTGGAGAAGGTCAACCTACGCACGAAAAAGACCGAACATGGAACCGACTATACACTCATCAACCCAAAAGGGATGGTGCCGGCACTAGAGCTGGATGATGGATCTATCCTGACCGAAGGTGTCGCTATCGCCATATACATCGCCGATCTGGTTCCGCACTGTAACCTTATTGCTCCTACCGGGGGTATAGCTCGCTACCATACGGTCGAATGGCTGAACTACATTTCTGCTGAGCTACACAAAACGTTTACACCAATTTTTCGCCCCGGCACGCCGGAAACGTATAAAGAGCTGCTGATGGAATATCTGCAGGTTAAGTTCCGTTATATCAATCTGGTGCTGAGTGAACAGAACTATCTGGTCGCCAACCGTTTCGGTATCGCCGATGCGTATCTGTTTACCGTAATGCGCTGGGCGCAGTCGCTAAAACTGGATATGTTCCGCTACCCTGCGCTGGCGGCTTACCTCGACCATATTGCCGAACGCCCTTCCGTCGTGACCGCGCTTAAGGTTGAAAGGTTGAAAGGTTGAAAAAATAATACGCAATAACGCCCCGACACGTGGGGCGTTATACGTTTTACGACAGGCGAATCGCCTGGAAATGATGACGCGGATTGGCAATTCCATCCTGAGCAGCCACCAGTTGCAGCTCATATTCATTCATCTCTTTCGTCACCAGCATGACTTCATAGACGGCCGCCGTGGTGTGTTCCAACGCTTTATCCAACGCTACGCCCTTCAGCAAGTTAACCAGCAGCAATCCACTGGTTAAATCGCCCACGCCGACAGGTTGACGCTCAAATTCCACCAGCGGACGGCTGATATGCCAGGCATCTGTCGGCGTGACCAGCAGCATTTCAAAGCTGTCTTCACGCGCAGCCGCGCGGCTAAGGTGTTTGACCAGAACGATTTTCGGCCCTTTTTCACACAGTGCGCGCGCAGTTTCGACGGCTTCCGCCACGCTGTGTACGGTACGGCCACCGAGTAGTTCCAGTTCAGGCAGATTCGGCGCGATAATATCGGCCGCGAGCAGCGACTGCTGGCAGTGGAAATCAGACACGCCGGGCGCGACGATACAGCCTTTCTCCGGCGTACCCATCACCGGATCGCAGAAGTACAGCGCATCAGGGTTAGCCGCTTTCACCTGACGCACAATACCCAGAATATGCTCCCCTTGCTCGGCAGAGCCAATATAGCCACTCAGCACGGCATTACAGGTCTTCAGCTTGTCGATATTCGCAATCCCCTGCACCACTTCGGTCAGGTGGCTGGCAGGCATGACACATCCCGTCCAGTGACCGTATTGGGTGTGGTTCGAGAATTGCACCGTATTCAACGGCCAAACGTTTGCGCCCATCCGACGCATTGGAAACTCTGCCGCGCTGTTACCAGCATGACCAAAAACGACATGGGATTGGATGGAAAGTATATTTTTCATTAGATACAACTCAAATCCTTGCCAGCGCCTGTGCGCCTCAACTTACAAGAAGAAAGGGAGCTAAGGCTCCCTTATCGGTAATGCTTATGCTTTCCAGCAGATCAGGCAGTAGTGTTTTTTACCGCGACGCAGCAAGGTGTAGCGATCGAACAGACGGTCAGAAGCACTGAAGGTGTACTCAGGATCGGCCTGTTTTTCGCCGTTAATCGTTACCGCATTCGAGGAGATCATCGTACGAGCCTGGCCGCGTGACGGCACCAGCTCGGCACTCACCAGCGCCTGTTGCAAATCAGCGCCGTTTTCCAGTTCAATAATCGGCATACCATCCTGCGCCAGTTGGGCAAAATCGTCCTGCGTCATATCCTGCAACGCGCCAGAGAACAGGCTTTGCGTAATACGACGAGCGGCTTCCAGGCCCGCTTCGCCATGCACCATACGGGTCACTTCTTCCGCCAGAACATACTGAGCACGTGGAGCTTTGCCGCTGTTTTTGTCTTCTTCTTCCAGCGCGTCGATGTCTTCGAGGCTCATAAACGTGAAGAATTTCAGGAAGCGGTACACATCGGCATCCGCCGTGTTGATCCAGAACTGGTAGAATTTGTAAGGGCTGGTCTTGCTGGCATCCAGCCAGATCGCGCCACCTTCCGTTTTACCGAATTTCGTTCCGTCAGATTTGGTGATCAGCGGCACAGTCAAACCGTAAACCTGTTTCTGGTTCATACGGCGCGTCAAATCGATACCGGAGGTGATGTTACCCCACTGGTCAGAACCACCGATTTGCAGTTCGACGTCATGCTGCTTGTTCAGCGAGGCAAAGTCATATCCCTGCAGCAGGTTGTAAGAAAATTCGGTGAACGAAATACCGACGTCATCACGGTTTAAACGCTGTTTGACGGCTTCTTTGTTAATCATCTGATTAACGGAGAAATGTTTGCCGATGTCACGCAGGAAATCCAGCACGTTCATACTGCCGAACCAATCGTAGTTATTGGCCGCGATGGCACTGTTTTTACCGCAGTCAAAATCCAGGAATGGAGACACCTGACGACGGATCTTCTCGACCCATTCACCCACGGTGTCAGCCGTGTTCAGCTTACGCTCCGTGGCTTTAAAGCTAGGGTCACCGATCAACCCCGTGGCGCCGCCTACCAGTGCCACCGGTTTGTGGCCGGCCAACTGGAAGCGTTTCAGGCAGAGCAGCGGCACCAGATGCCCCAAATGCAAGCTGTCAGCGGTGGGATCAAAGCCGCAATACAGTGCAATTGGCCCTTGCGCCAGCCGCTCTGCTAACGCACCCTCATCCGTCACCTGGGCAATCAAGCCCCGCTCTTGCAATTGTTTAATCAGGTTACTACTCGCCATCGATAACTCCATTTTTATAAAAAACAGGCTGTTACGCCCCTTATTTAGGGCACGTACAACGCCGTGAGAAATGCGCAGCATACCTGCCTGCTGTCGCATGATGATTTCGCTGTCGTATTACCTTACGCAACACGCTATAAACGCCATATCGCTGTGCAATGCCCAGTCAACACGAAACTTCATAGGATAAAGTGCTGATGATAGGAGCGCCAGCGTTTAACACGGATATTTCGCGATTAAGGCGCTAAACGATCAATCTGCCAGCCTTCTTCCTGCCGCTGATAGAAAAATCGATCGTGCAAGCGGTGCTCACCGCCCTGCCAAAATTCAACAGAGTCGATAACAACGCGGAAGCCCCCCCAGAAGCTCGGCAAAGGCACCTCGCCATTCTGGAATTTTTGCTTCAATTCCAAAAATTTGCTTTCCAGTACGCCGCGCGCTGAAATCCGGCTGGACTGCTTGGATACCCACGCGCCAATCTGGCTGTCTTTCGGGCGGCTGTGGAAATATTTCAGTACCTCAAGCGCAGGGAGCTTCTCCACCCGTCCCAAAACCATCACCTGTCGTTCCAGAATATGCCAAGGGAACAACAGGCTAATGCGTGGGTTATTTTCCAGATGATGGGCTTTGCGGCTGCCCATATTGGTATAAAACACCATGCCTTTCTCATCATAGTGCTTCAGCAAAACGATACGCTGGTATGGTTGCCCGTGCTCATCAACGGTCGCGACGGACATCGCGGTAGGATCCACTAGTTTCGCGTCGCAGGCCTGCTTCAACCAGCGTTCAAATAAATCCAGCGGGTTAGCCGGAAGATCGCTACGACGAAGCCCACCACGCGTGTATTCACGGCGGATGTCGGCGATATCGGCGTGTTGAAGAGGAGTACTATCAGAGGGGGAACGTTCCTGAGTCATAATGTCCTGCTGTCGCAATGTCGGGCCAGAAGCGGGCGAAAATCCCATTTTGCTCCCGTACCCGAAAAATCGCAATCAGCAGTAACACCGCGACCGTGCGACGTAGTTACATCGGTGCCAACACACAGTCGTCTACGATAACCCGTTCACCACGTTGGATAAATGCGCGATCGCCTTTGCTCCAGAATGTGTAGGTGCCATTGCTGTATCGGACGCCAGAAGCGGACACCACCTGAGGGAGAGCCAGACGTTCGCCGTCCAGCAGGAAACTCACCTGCGAAGGCGTTTCGCCGCCCTGCTGTAATGTCACAGTGAGCGGTAAGGTGCCACATTGATAATGCAGCGTTTCCACCGTTTGTTTATGACCAAAATAGCTGCATCCGCTCAGCAGAATCAGCGCTGTCCCCGTCAGCAATCGTTTCATTCTTTTCTCCTGTCATTCTTGTCAATGGCGACAACTGACGCTGCCGCACCTTGAAGTTTAACAAGAGGATAAACCTGAACCTCTCGGCAAAATCTGATTAATCCGCGTTGACTGGATAAATCGCGCCTAACACCGTTTCCTGACTTGCTCCCGTAACAGACGGCAGATTGCCCGACAGTCCCGACAGCGTGCGTGAAGCCAGCCAGGCGAATGCCAGCGCTTCCATATCATCACCACTCACGCCACATTCATCCGTCGTGCTGACTTCGATACCCGGCAGCAGCGCCGAGAGACGTGACATGATGAGCGGATTGCGCGCCCCGCCGCCACAAACCAGTAAACGTTCGCATCCGCCGACCAGCAGCACCTGTTCTGCGATGCTCATCGCGGTTAACTCAGCCAGCGTTGCCTGAACATCCTGCGGTGCCATCGGCGGCAGGCCAGCCAGCATTCTTTCCAACCAACCCAGGTTGAAATATTCACGTCCGGTGCTTTTTGGCGCCCGTAACGCAAAATAAGGATCGGTCAACATCCGACGAAGTAATAACGGGTTAACCTGCCCGCTCATCGCCCACGCGGCGTCTTTATCATACGGTTGTGCGCAGTGCCGCCAGATCCAGGCATCCAGCAACATATTGCCGGGGCCAGTGTCGTAACCGCGTACGGGCGCACCCGGTACCAACAGCGACAGATTGGCGATCCCCCCAACGTTGAGCACGATACGCCGTTCGACAGGATGTAACAGCAACGCATGGTGGAACGATGGCACCAGCGGCGCGCCTTGCCCGCCATAAGCCAAATCCCGGCGACGAAAATCCCCTACGGTCGTAATACCCGTCAATGCGGCGACACGATTATTATCACCGATCTGCAACGTGCAGGGCGCCTCACCCGTGGGCTCATGCCAGACAGTCTGCCCGTGGCAGCCAATCGCTGTAATATCCTGAGCCCCCAATTCCGTCTCTTTAAGCAGCGCCAGTACCGCTTCGGCAAACAAGATACCCAGACGCGTATCCAACTGCCCCAGCGCCGACAGCGTCACCGCCTGTCCCTGACACATCCCCAGGATGGCCATTTTGATGTCCTGCGGGATCGGGTGACAGTAGCTGGCCTGCTGAGCAACCGTATGTTCGTCAATCGCGGCTAGCACAACATCCACACCATCCAGACTGGTGCCGGACATTACGCCAATATATCTGCCTGATCTCATTATCTAGCCTTTGCCCCTGTGGGATAAAAAGAGAACACCGATAACAACCGTTACATCGAGAATAAAAGTAGCACGTTAACACGCTGAATTATTAAATTTTTTGCGTTTTTGCCACACGGGCTAGGTTTTAACCAAATGAGGGTTTTTGATAATATTTGCTACAAAAAAAGCCACTTCTCGTGCTATTTACTCCTCTGTTTATACGCAATTTAAGCGCACTATTATATTCTGAAAAAAAGAGTAAAAAGAGTGGCATGCTACACTTAGCCAGACCATAATTTATTGGTATAACACTGCGTCGGCCGCGGCTGTGCCAGCCCGACATATTCGCGATTAAGGAGTTTGTATATGATGAAGCGTTTACTTGTGGTTACCCTTGCAGGTATCACGCTGGCTGGTTGTGCTAATACCAGTACACTTTCAGGTGATGTTTACAGTGCGTCTGAAGCTAAACAGGTGCAGACCGTGACCTACGGTACAATTGTTTCCACGCGCCCGGTTCAGATTCAGGCGGGAGAAGATTCCAACGTGATCGGCGCGCTCGGCGGTGCTGTTCTGGGTGGTTTCCTGGGTAACACTATCGGCGGCGGTTCCGGTCGTAGTCTGGCAACAGCAGCGGGCGCAGTAGCCGGCGGTGTAGCAGGTCAAAGCGCCACAGGCGCACTGAACCGCACGCAAGGCGTAGAACTGGAAATTCGTCGTGATGACGGCAGTACCATTATGGTGGTACAGAAACAAGGCGATACGAAATTCAGCGTAGGTCAACGCGTTGCTATGGCCAGCAACGGCCGCAATATCACCGTTTCCCCACGGTGATGCTGTGTGACGCTCGCCACGGTCTGTGGCGAGCGTCACAACGAATAATCAATTCCCGGAATGAATAACCAATAACAGATACTGGTAATATTACCGGGATTTAATTCTCCCTCTGCGTAACCCAAATTTAGCTACGCTTGATTTTCATGTAATGCCAATATATTTTTCTCAAGGCGCGCAACCAGCAGCGCTAATTCATCAACCTGCTCCGGCGTAATTCCAAATAATACTTCATTACGTGTATGACTAATTACGCCATTGACTGCCTGTATGATCGGCTCTGCTGATTCGGTCAGCATAATACGTTTTGCCCGACGATCGTGCGCACAAACATGGCGAGTGATTAACCCTTTCTCCTCAAGCTGATCCAGCGTTCGGACTAATGAGGGTTGCTCAATGCCTATCGCTTTGGCCAATTGAATCTGCGATTGACCAGGGGGTAAATGGTATATGTTATGCAGCGTAACCCAATGCGTCTGGGTCAGCTCAAGTGGTTTTAATCGATGATCGACCAGCGCACGCCACACGCGCACCAGACGGGCTAAATCAGATCCTAATGGCAATTCCATCACCTCTCCTTATTGTTAGCACGCTAAGTTATATCCCTGGATTGCAATCAACTCTGATTTATAAAATAAGAAACGACTTTATTGTTGTAAAAATAGAACCATCAAAGAATAGATTCTATCAAATAAAAGTCTTTTAAAAATGATCTCGGGCTTATTTTATTCAATCGAACGCTCCTGCGTTGCTTAAACAAAATTCCACGTAAATAGATCATCTAAGACAAGATGACTTAAAACAACGATGGCTGACGGGATTCTGCTGGCGTATCGGTTTTCTCTGAACGCTGTGAGCGTTTCATTCTCTGCCGACACAAACGCAGTACATCCTGTTTCTGCGCATCACTCATTTGGCCCCAACTAAAGCGCTCATGACGACTGCGAAAGCAACCGCGACAATACCCGCCTTCATCCGCCTGACAAATACCACGGCATGGATTAGGGACAACAAAGAGTTCAAGTTGCTCTGGCACAACACCTCCCGCTACAACTCTATTTATTGAAGCCCTGTTCTTTACCGCTGGCAAGCCCAAACGGACAGTCACAATGAAAATAATTAGGTAACCATTGTAATAACTGACGATTTTTTTTACACGCCAGGCGGTCTAAAAATGACCCAACGCGCTATTTACCCCTCCTGTTAGTACGTTTTAACACAAACCTCACCATAGTGTCGCATTTTTAGCATCATCCCAACAGCTTGGACTCGACAGAGCCACAACGCTATACTTCCCTTTTGTTGCACTTTTTAACGAGGACACTATGCGTTTACTTCACACCATGCTGCGTGTTGGCGATTTACAACGTTCTATCGATTTCTATACTCAGGTTCTGGGAATGCGCGTGCTGCGCACCAGCGAGAATACCGAATACAAATACACGCTGGCTTTTGTCGGTTATACCGAAGAGAGCGAAGGTGCAGTTATCGAACTGACCTACAACTGGGGCGTCGACAGCTATGATCTGGGCAACGCCTATGGTCACATCGCACTGGGCGTCGACGATGTTGCCGCAACCTGTGAGCGTATCCGCAAAGCGGGTGGCAATGTCACGCGCGAAGCTGGCCCGGTCAAAGGCGGCACAACCGTCATCGCGTTCATTGAAGATCCAGACGGCTATAAAATCGAACTGATCGAAAACGCCCACGCGGGTAACGGCATCGGCCACTAATCTCTGGTCATTCCACAGGTGCTGCATCGGCACCTGTTCTCTCCCTTTCTTCTGCCACCTCCGCCGTTTGAACGGCAACAGCATGCTGCATCTCCAGTCAAAATTTGCAATAATGCGCGCTGCGTTTTGCTAACAACTAAGAGACAAATGGCTGATAAAAGTGATCTGAACGCCCTGAGCGGCCGTTTTCGTGGGTTTTACCCGGTAGTGATTGATGTTGAAACCGCCGGATTTAATGCGAAAACCGATGCCTTGCTGGAAGTTGCGGCGGTAACATTAAAAATGGATCAAGACGGTTGGTTACAGCCAGATGAAACGCTACATTTTCATGTTGAACCATTCGAAGGCGCGATCCTCGAACCCGCCGCGCTGGCGTTTAACGGCATTGATCCCACCAACCCGCTGCGCGGCGCCGTGAGCGAATACGATGCGCTGCATGAAATTTTCAAAGTCGTGCGTAAAGGGATCAAGGATCAAGGCTGCAACCGCGCCATTATCGTGGCGCATAATGCCACCTTCGATCACAGTTTCATGATGGCGGCAGCGGAGCGCTGTAGCCTAAAACGCAACCCATTCCACCCTTTCGCCACCTTCGATACCGCGGCACTCAGCGGGCTGGTGTTAGGCCAAACCGTCCTTGCTAAAGCCTGTATTACTGCGGGTATTGCGTTTGACTCCAGCCAGGCACACTCCGCGCTGTATGATACCAATCAGACAGCATTGCTGTTCTGTGAGCTGGTTAACCGCTGGAAACGTCTGGGTGGGTGGCCGATTGCGCTGGAAGAAAATTCGCTGGAAGACGCGTCAGCTGAAGACTGAAAAAACGGGAAAGCCAGAGATCAAAAAACGGGTGCCATAAGGCACCCGCTGGAAGGATTTACGCTCGCATCGTAACAACATTTGGCATCGTCATTACGTCAAAAGAAAGCATTACTCTTGATCGGCCTGCTGCGCTTTGTATTTGTCGGCCGTTTCTTTGATCAGCGGTTGCAGTTCGCCACGCTGAAACATTTCAACCACGATATCACAACCGCCAATCAGCTCACCGTCAACCCACAGCTGCGGGAATGTCGGCCAGTTCGCGTATTTTGGCAGCTCAGCGCGAATATCCGGGTTCTGTAAAATATCAACATACGCAAAACGCTCGCCGCATGCAGACAACGCCTGAACCGTTTGTGCGGAAAAACCGCAGCTTGGCAATTTCGGGGAGCCTTTCATGTACAGCAGAATCGGGTTTTCAGCAATTTGGCGCTGAATTTTTTCAATTGTCGGTGTCGTCATCTTCTTGCTTCCTTAAATCTTATAGGATGGCTAACGCCCAAAACGCTAGCCATGAGCCGCCGTCAGAGATACTACGACAGCGACATTGACTCAGTGATATTGTACCGATGCCACTAGCCACAAAAAAACGCCATTTTTTGTAAGGGTATTTTCCCTGCAAGTTATTCGCCCTTGATGAAATCAACACCAGAAAGCGTTGATAAATCAATCAAAAAAACAACTATTAACGTTTTTTCACTATTCTGTATGAATAAAGCGGCCATGCCCACTTTTTTATGCCGCCGTTTTCAGGAATACTGTGCGGATTGAGCGAGTTAAGGATTATGTTCGGTCACTTTTATTATGCGCTTGTTTATTACTCTTTTTATATTATTTTTCAGCAATCTATCCCTGAATGTCGTTCAGGCTGCGCCGCATACCCCGCATTCAGCGCCGAAGAAAAGCACCGCTGAAGAAACCAATAAGAAAAGCCGTCAGACAAAGGGTAATGCCAAATCACCAACACCGATCAAAAGCAAAAAACCAGAACCTACCGCAGCTAGCACCAAAACCAAACCCCGCAGCGCGAACAAATCAACAGAAAAAAAGCCGTCCCGGACGCAAAGTAGCACGCCCGCGCTAGTGAAAAAAAATCTCAAAAAGCTGAAGCCTGAAGAAGATAAACAGACAACGGCACAGGCCAGAGTCAAAACCGGGCTGAAGAAAACCGCGCTCAAGGGAAAAACGGATAAAAATCCAGCGCCCACTGAAAAAGGAATGGCACTGAGCGCAGCGCATAAAAAACGTTATCAACATGCCAAAACGACAGCAATGAATAAGCTGATGAGCCAAATAGGCAAGCCTTACCACTGGGGCGGCTCATCTCCTTTTACCGGATTCGACTGCAGTGGACTGGTCTATTATGCGTATAAAGATGTCGTTAAGATCCAAATTCCACGCACTGCTAACGAAATGTATCACCTACGTGATGCCGCTCCGATTAAAAAGAGCGAACTGGAAAGCGGCGATCTGGTGTTCTTCCGCATCAATAATCGTGGCGCGGCCGATCACGTCGGGGTTTATCTGGGAGAAGGGAAATTTATCCAGTCTCCGCGTACAGGTTCAGATATTCGAATCAGCAAGCTGAGTGAAGATTATTGGCAGGAACACTACGTTGGCGCGCGTCGCGTGGTCACACCGCAGACAATTCGTTAAAAGACAGGTTGTACGTAGTAAAGAAAAACGATGTGAAGAACAGCGACTCGGACACGTTTATGCAGCATAAACGTGTCCGAATACCTCACCGGTGCAAAGACACCGTTCGGTTAGTTCAGCACCGCAATAAAACTAAACGCGATGATGACAGCCAACGAGCCAACGGTTGTCAGCAAAGACATCTTCAGATCTGTATCCATAAACCACTCCTTATTAGCGAATAAATTTAGCTGAAAATTTCACCTGAAAGCGTCATCTGAAAAAAGACACCGCCATTCACAGCCGAACCCATTTAGGCAATTAAATCTACAAATAATAGGGTTATTACGATTCTTTCATAATTCCAGTGAAAAATCTCGGACGAATGCATCACTAATAGTATAAATTAGCCCTTTCCCTTTCATGATAAATCGGACACAATCCGCTGTTTATGAAAGCGCTGCGTATCAGTCGAAAAACGTCAACCCAGATCCCTTCGGTATAACATTCGGCATTCTCCTTCTGAAATCCTGTTTTTTAGCTTAGAAGAAGAACATTAAACGTAGGCAAACGATTAACAATATACTTACGTCTGTAACAGGTAAGTTCAGGAGTCATTTTTAGATGGCAACGATTAAAGATGTGGCAAAGCGTGCTGGCGTTTCTACCACAACCGTATCGCACGTGATCAATAAAACACGTTTCGTCGCCGAAGAGACTAAGGCAGCCGTCAGGGCGGCAATCAAAGAGTTGCACTATTCGCCCAGCGCCGTCGCCCGCAGCCTCAAAGTTAATCACACCAAATCAATCGGTTTGCTGGCCACATCCAGCGAAGCCCCCTATTTCGCTGAGATCATCGAAGCCGTCGAAAACAGCTGCTATGCCAAAGGCTACACGCTGGTACTGTGTAATTCGCATAACGACATCGGTAAACAGCGCGCTTATCTCTCCATGCTGGCGCAAAAACGCGTCGACGGCCTGCTGGTAATGTGCGCCGAATATCCACCTGAGCTGTTGGCTATGCTGGAAGATTATCGCAGCATCCCAATGGTCGTGATGGACTGGGGCCAGATGCACAGCGATTTTACCGATACGATTATCGATAACGCCTTTGAAGGCGGTTATATGGCAGGCCGCTACCTGATCGAACGCGGCCATCGGGATATTGGTGCCATTCCCGGTATTCAAGAACGTAACACCGGCAGCGGACGCTACCTCGGCTTTTTAAAAGCGCTGAAAGAAGCCGATATCACCGTGCGTGAAGAGTGGGTTGTTCAGGGCGATTTTGAGCCGGAATCCGGTTATAAAGCCATGCATCAAATTCTCGCGCAGAAACAGCGGCCAACGGCCGTATTCTGCGGTGGCGACATTATGGCGATGGGCGCCATCTGTGCGGCAGACGAACTGGGTCTGCGCGTGCCGCAAGATATTTCGGTGATCGGTTATGACAATGTGCGCCACGCGCGTTTCTTTACGCCTGCGTTGACCACCATCCATCAGCCGAAAGAGCGTCTGGGGCAGTCCGCCTTTGCGATGTTGCTGGATCGTATTACCAGTAAGCGGGAAGATGCGCACGTCATCGAAGTACACCCGACGCTGATTGAGCGCCGCTCGGTCGCAGACGGCCCTTACCTCGACTATCGCCGCTAGCCACAAATTCTGTACAGACAATTTTCTTATTCCTGTCTGCTTTCCCTCCCTGCTTCAGCCAATTCCCTTGTATGCTGGCTGAAGTAGTTCTAAATTTAATACCGCGTTTCATTTTCTCTGGTGATAGTCGATACGTCGGCTGCGATAAGTGCTGTCCAGTATGTTTTACGATACTTTTACATAAAGTTAAGGAGACATGATGGGTTTACCTTATACAGAAGAATGGGATGACGATATCGCGCCCTGGTTCCACATCGTGCAAGACATGTTGGATGCAGCGGATATCACCATCAACGGCCCCCGCCCTTTTGACATCCGCGTGACCCATCCCGATTTTTTTAAACGCGTTATGCGCGAGGGATCGCTGGGACTGGGAGAAAGTTACATGGATAGCTGGTGGGAGTGTGAACGGCTGGATATGTTTTCCCATCGCGTCCTGCGGGCGGGGCTGGAGGCTAAATTACCCCGTCGCCTGCACGATCTCACGAGGGTCGCCCTCTCCCGCGTCACGAATTTGCAATCCCGCAGGCGTGCTCAGGTTGTCGGTAAAGCCCATTACGACTTAGGTAATGACCTCTTTACCCTGATGCTGGATCCTTATATGCAATATTCCTGCGCTTATTGGAAACAGGCACAAACGCTGGAACAGGCGCAGGAAGATAAACTCGCCATGATCTGCGAAAAGCTCCAGCTCACATCGGAGATGACGCTGCTGGATATCGGCTGCGGCTGGGGTGGGCTTGCCGAGTTCGCGGCGCGTCACTACGGCGTTTCGGTTTATGGCATCACCATTTCCAAAGAGCAGCAAGTGCTGGCACAGCAGCGCTGTCAGAATCTGAACGTCACCATTGAACGACAGGATTACCGCGATCTCGATCGGCAATTTGACCGCGTGGTATCGGTTGGCATGTTTGAACACGTCGGGCCGCGCAACTATGACCGCTATTTTCGCGTCGTACGGCGTAACCTAAAGCCTAACGGGCTGTTTCTGCTACATACCATCGGGGCCAATAAGACCGATCCGCATGTCGATCCCTGGATTCATAAATACATCTTCCCCAACGGCTGCATCCCCTCCATACAGCACATTGCGAAGGCGAGTGAGCCTTACATGGTGATGGAGGACTGGCACAATTTCGGGGCCGATTACGATCGCACATTAATGGCGTGGCATACGCGCTTTCAGCAAAGCTGGCCACAGCTTTCTACACGCTACCCTGTCCGTTTCCGCCGGATGTTCAGCTACTATCTCAACCTTTGTGCCGGCGCTTTCAGAGCAAGAACGCTCCAGCTCTGGCAAGTCGTGTTCAGCCTGAATGGGATCGAGGGTGGATTACGCGTTTCACGCTGACAGAAAAGAAAAACCGGACGAGGCTATTCGTCCGGTTTACAAGTACAGGCAACGCGAAAACTACTCTTCTTTGCCCAGGTCACTCGCCTGCTTACTCGCCAACACGCGCTCGACCGTATCCACTACGGCCTGTGTCTGCGGATCGATTTCAATATTGATGCGATTGCCCAGACGTTTCTGCCCTAGCGTAGTGCGGTTCAGCGTTTCGGGAATTAAATGTACGCAGAAACGTCCGCGGGTCACTTCCCCTACCGTCAGGCTGATGCCATCAATCCCGACGAAGCCTTTATGCAGCACGTATTTCATCAGCGCTTCGTCTGCCAGACGGAACCAAATCTGATGGTTATTCTCTGAAACCTGAATCTTCACCACTTCCGCCGTACACATGATGTGGCCCGACATGACGTGTCCACCAATCTCGTCACCGAATTTCGCGGCACGTTCAATATTCACAACATCGCCTTCATGAATATCGCCCAGATTCGTTAGTCGCAGCGTTTCTTTCATGAGATCGAAGCTGACACGATCGCCATCAATGGCAGTTACTGTCAGGCAACAGCCGTTGTGCGCCACCGAGGCACCGGGCACAAGTCCAGGCAGCAGGTCAGGCGGGAGTTGGACAACGTGCGTGCGGAAATTGGATTTTTCTTCAATCGACACCACCGGCGCGGTGCCCTGAACAATACCGGTAAACATGCGGTTTGCCTCTTAAAAACAAAGAAATGACGTTGTGCAGTGTGCCCGATATTCCGCGGAAAACCAAACCGGAATACGGTGCGTCAGACATTATCGAAACCGCAGCGTAACAAAAAGAATATATTCTCTTTCAAGCTGGTTTACTTTTATTAAGTCGTTACAATAACGTTCTCGTTTTATTCTTGACGTTTTTCATATCCAGACTATTCATCCCGCTAGCAAAATTAAGTCATTCAAGGAAGGTATCCGTGCAACAGTATCTGACAGAAGCGCGTAAATTATCGGCGCTTGCTGTTCCTGTCATTATTGCGCAAGTGTCTCAAACGTCGATGGGTGTCGTTGACACCATCATGGCAGGCGCTTATAGCGCCACCGATATGGCCGCTGTCGCCGTAGGGACCTCTATCTGGCTACCCGCCATTCTTTTTGGTCACGGTCTGCTGTTGGCGCTGACGCCCGTTGTCGCACAGCTCAACGGTTCCGGCCGACGCGATCGCATCTCGCATCAGGTGCGACAATCCTTTTTCCTGGCCGCCATTATTTCTGTATTTACGATGCTGGCGCTGTATCAGGGGGAATATGCTATCAATCTGATGAGCGACGATTCACCTGAACTGGCCGCGAAGGCGATTGGCTACCTGCATGCGCTGCTGTGGGGCGTACCTGGCTATTTGTTCTATCAGGTTTTGCGCTGCCAGTGCGAAGGGTTGTCCAAAACCTACCCCGGCATGATGATTGGATTCATCGGGTTATTAATCAATATCCCGATCAACTATATCTTTATCCACGGTAAATTTGGCATGCCCGAACTGGGCGGCGTAGGCTGCGGCGTCGCGACCGCGTCAGTTTACTGGATCATGATGCTGTTGATGATGTTCTATACCCGACACGCTTCCTGGCTACGCGATATCCGCCGGCATCGTCCTACATTCCGCCCGGATTTTTCCGTATTAAAGCGTTTGTTTGGTCTTGGTTTACCTATCGCACTGGCACTGCTTTTCGAGGTCACCTTGTTTGCCGTGGTGGCACTGTTGGTATTACCGCTAGGCGTCGTCGATGTGGCTGGTCACCAGATTGCCCTGAACTTCAGTTCGCTGATGTTCGTCCTTCCGCTCTCGGTTGGCGTTGCCACCACCATTCGAGTCGGGCATCGCTTAGGCGAAGGTTCAGTTGAGAACGCCCGCATTGCCGCCCATACCGGCATTATGGCCGGCGTGGCCTTAGCCAGCTGTACAGCCATTTTCACCACGCTGCTGCGCGAGCCTATCGCCCTGCTCTACAATCAGGATCCGCTGGTGGTGGCAATGGCTTCTCAGCTCATGCTGTTGGCTGCCGTTTATCAAATCTCCGATGCCGTTCAGGCCATCGGCAGTGGCGTATTGCGCGGCTATAAAGATACCCGGTCAATTTTCTATATTACGTTCACCGCGTACTGGGTGCTGGGGTTACCGAGCGGCTACCTGCTGGCGTTGACGGATATCATCGTGCCACGCATGGGGCCTGCGGGTTTCTGGTGTGGCTTCATCATTGGCCTGACAGCAGCGGCAGTGATGATGGTGACGCGGATCCGTTTTCTTCAGCGTCAGCCTGCTGCACAGATTTTAGCGCGGGCCGCTCGCTAGATAACATTTTACCCTGCGTTATACCCTGTGGCGTGAGGCGGTATCGTCGAAAAAAGCGACGGAATGGATACAACCCCAGCAATCGCGCTGGCAAGAGCACAAAATTGCATTTTTCCTCTTGCCAGCTTTCCCCTCGCTCGCTACTATTCGCCTCGCTGTCAGACAGGCAGCCCGGTATCTCAATGCGTTCATAGCTCAGTTGGTTAGAGCACCACCTTGACATGGTGGGGGTCGTTGGTTCGAGTCCAATTGAACGCACCATTATCTCGCTTCTCCATGTATTCTTCTTTTTTATCTTCTCTTGTGTTTGGTTCAAACTACAATATTCTCCGTAGCGACTATCACCCAATTAGCATTGTCGTCTTGTTCACAGGTCAGAGGCTATTTATTCCTCCAACCTGAGTGTTCAGCATGGGTGATTAACGAATCCGCTCATTGATGAATCAAACGACAGGCACCGTTATTCCGTTAGCGGTTCGATCACCACCACGCACTGCCCAGCGCGCACGGATGCACCGGGCTGACAGCGAATATCCCGCACCGTGCCACGCTGTGGCGACACAATCGGGATTTCCATTTTCATGGATTCAAGAATCATCAGCGTTTCTCCCTCGGCTACCGTCTTGCCGATTTCCGTCGTCACCTGCCAGAGATTACCGGAAATCGGGCTTTCTACGCCGACCTGTCCCGGCAGGATCGGCGCGTCGTCCGTCTCCTCAATCACCACGTCGACGCTATCCGTCACCGATTGACCGGCAATACGCCAGCGCTCGCGCTCCGCCTCAAACGCTGCCCGCTGACGCACGCGGAATGCCTCGATGCCCTCCGCTTCCCGTGACAGAAAATCCTGATAGGCGCTTAACGCCAATTCGCTTTGCTCAATCCGCAGCGGATAACGCCCGAGCGGGAAATCCCGTCGGATAGATAACAATTCGTCGGCCGACACCGGATAGAAGCGAATTTGGTCAAAGAAGCGTAGCAGCCACGGTTTACCGTCAAACGCGTCAACACCGCGGTAGCGATCCCACATTTGCAGCGTACGTCCGACAAACTGGTAGCCTCCTGGCCCTTCCATACCGTAAACGCACAAGTACGCGCCGCCGATACCCACCGAGTTTTCCGCCGTCCAGGTGCGCGCCGGATTATATTTGGTGGTGACTAACCGATGGCGCGGATCCAGCGGCGTTGCCACCGGTGCACCGAGATAAACATCACCCAGCCCCATCACCAGATAACTGGCGTCAAAAACCGTGCGGTAAACCTCATCGAGATTATCCAGCTCGTTAATACGCCGGATAAATTCAAGATTGCTCGGGCACCAGGGCGCATCGCTGCGTACCGTGGTCATGTATTTTTGGATCGCCAGTTGGCAAGCGGGATCGTCCCAGGATAGCGGCAGATAAACCACCCGCGACGGCACGGTCAGGTTCTGTTGGGTGCAAACGTCCTGCCATAGCGTGGACAGCACGTCCAGCAGGTGCGACAGCGAAAGCGCCTCAGGGCGATAATGTACCTGCAACGAGCGGATACCCGGCGTCACGTCAACGATGCCATCGAGCGTCAGTTGTTCCAGCGCCAGCATCAGCGCATGGACGCGGAAACGCAGCGCGACATCCAGTTCCGCCGCCCCCACTTCCAGCAGTAAATGGGTATCACCGGACAGCCGTGCAACCAAGCGTTTATCCGCGTCACCGGTATCCAACACCACCGGGGAAATCAGTGCGGCAGGCGACCAGTCGACTGCGATCGGGGCAAGCTGATCCACCTCCGCCTGACGTGCCAGCGCCAGCGCGCGCGCCGTGGGGAGATCGACAGGAATAAAGCGTACGCGGTCACCGGCGTTGAGCTGCCCCAGCGCCCACAGATCGGCCTCAATCACCGTCACCGGGCAAACGAAGCCTCCCAGACTCGGGCCATCCGGCCCCAGAATCACCGGCATATCGCCGGTGAAATCCACCGCGCCAATAGCATACGGGTTATCGTGAATATTCGACGGGTGCAACCCTGCCTCTCCGCCGCTGTCGCGCACCCACTCCGGTTTTGGCCCAATCAGGCGAACGCCCGTGCGGCTGGAGTTAAAATGGACTTCCCACTCGGTGGTAAGGAACGTTTCCATATAGGCAGGCGTGAAATAGTCCGGTGCCGCATGCGGGCCGTAAATCACACGCAGTTCGCGTACCGTAGACAACGCAGTACGCAACGCATCCGGCAGGCTGTCGCCGATACGTCGATCAGCCAACGGCGTGAGGTGCAATACATCGCCCACCCGCAGCGCTCTGCCCGCGTGACCACCAAATTGCCCCAGTGTGAAGGTGCTTTTACTGCCGAGATAATCCGGCACGTCGAGACCACCGCGCAGGCAAAGATAGCTGCGTACTCCCTGCGCATTCATCGCACCTAACCGCAGCGTGGCACCCGCCGGGATCGCAAATACGCTATCCATCAGGACAGGTTTGCCGTCTAATTCGATAGCGATAGCCGCACCGGTGACCGCCGCCACCGCATCCGTATTAAAACGCAACGTCGGCCCATTCATCGTGATCTCCAGCGCAGCCGTGCCCGCCGGATTCCCTACCAGACGGTTGCCTAAACGCAGTGCGCGATCGTCCATCGGCCCCGATGGCGGCACGCCGACCGCCCAGTACCCGAGGCGTCCGGGATAATCCTGTATGGTGGTCTGCGTTCCGGCGATCACCACTTCGCAGGTTGTCGCCTGATAGACCAGCGCATCCAGACAGCGCGTCCACGGCTGGCCGCTGGCAAACGGCTCTGCCGCCAAAATCTGACGCAGATAGTCACGGTTGTGTTCCACGCCGTAGAGTCGCGTGTCCGCCAGCGCCCGATCCAGCCCAGCCATCGCCTGCTCGCGGGTAGGTTCATAGGCGATAATCTTAGCCAGCATCGGGTCGAAAAATGGCGGGATCTCGCACCCGGCCGTCACCCAGGTATCGATACGCAGGCTCTGTCCTTCTGCGGCAGGAAACGCAACTTCCGTCAGTAACCCCGGCGACGGCTGGAACTGCTTGCCCGGATCTTCCGCGTACAGACGCGCCTGTATCGCATGCCCCTGCGGCTTCAATCCGGCAGACAGCTCGTGCAGCGGTGGTAAATCCCCCGCAGCCAGTTCGATCATCCAACGCACCAGATCCACGCCCCAGACCTGTTCCGTGACACCGTGTTCCACTTGCAGACGCGTATTCACTTCCAGAAAGTAAAAACGGTCCGTCGCGCTGTCATAAACGAATTCCACCGTTCCGGCACTGCGGTAATTCACCGCCTGCGCCAAACTGATCGCCGCCGCACACAGCGCATCGGCGACCCCGTCCGGCAGGTTGGGCGCGGGCGTTTCTTCAATCACTTTCTGGTTACGACGCTGTACCGAGCAGTCCCGAACGCCCAACGCCAGCACGCCGCCCTGCCCATCGCCAAAAATCTGTACCTCCAGATGCCGGGCGCGCTCGATATACTTTTCGATGAATACGCCTGCATCGCTGAAATTGTTCTGCCCAAGACGTTTTACCGTTTCAAACGCGTCGGACAACTCTGTCGCGCTATAACAGACGCGCATTCCGATCCCGCCACCACCTGCCGTGCTTTTAAGCATGACCGGGTAGCCGATTGCCGCCGCCGCACCGAGTGCCGCATCAATATTTTCCAGCAGCTCGGTGCCTTCCAGCAGCGGTACGTTGTGCTGTTTTGCCAGCGCGCGCGCCGTGTGCTTTAAACCAAATACCCGTAGCTGCTGCGGTGTCGGCCCGACAAAGGCGATCTGCGCCGCTTCGCAGGCTTCGGCAAACGCGGCATTCTCGGACAGAAAACCATAGCCGGGGTGAATGGCCTGCGCGCCGCTACGCCGAGCCGCAGAGAGAATTTTGTCTACATCCAGATAGGTGTGCGCCGCCGCGCCCTCGCCCAGGCTCATGGCTTCATCGGCGTCCTGAATATGCAGGCTACTGATATCGGCATCGGAATAGACCGCGACGCCACGGACGTTCATCTCGCGCAGCGAACGCAGAATACGGCACGCAATCGCGCCACGGTTGGCAATCAGAAGTTTGTCGAACATACGCTAGACTCATGCAAGGGCAGGTCGTCCCGCCAGAATGCGATCCGCATGATGGTCGTCCATCACGGTAACGGTCAAAGGATGTAGCGGCATGCTACCCCCGAAATCATCAGGTTTCGTCAGACGGAGAACGGCTCGTCGACGGCAGAAAATACCGGTTTGCCCTTGCCTCCAGCGCGCTCACCAGCCACATTTTCACCCGCTGCCAGCGCGTACGTTTTTCACCGCCGCGATCCGGCGTCAGTTCCATACCAGCACCTCCGCTGGCGTCGGGTTCCAACCGTTGCACGGATTATTCAACTGCGGACAGTTGGAAATCAGCACGATGACGTCCGTTTCGGCGCGCAGCTCCACGTATTTCCCCGGTGCAGAAATGCCGTCCTCGAAGGTCAGCCCGCCTTCTGCCGTCACCGGCACGTTCATAAAGAAATTGATGTTCGCGCCAATGTCCTTTTTATTCAGGCGGCCATCGTGCAGACAGGCGCAGAGAAAATTGTCGCGACAGCTATGCATGTAGCGTCGGTCGAGCGCATAGCGCACGGTGTTGCTCTCCTGCGCACAGGCACCACCCAGCGTGTCATGGCGACCGCAGGTGTCGGCGACAATGGTCAGCAGCGGGTTGCCAAGGTTGGAATACAGTACGCTGCCCGTCGTCAGGTAGACGCTATTCTGGCGACGCAGCGTGCGTTGCGGGTCGTAGCGTTCACGCGGATCATCGACGCGATAGAACAGCGTATCCACCGCCTGATTGCCTTCCAGATCCAGCAGCCGCAGCGTCTGCCCCTGCTTGACCTCAAACAGATAGGGTTCTCCGGCAGGGATCACATGGCGGAATACCGCGTCCTCGGCCGTTTTATTGCTGGCAATTAACGTCATGTCCGGCCTCCTTACAGGCAAAAGCGTTCGGTATTGTGAAACGCACGCGCATTTTCCTCACGGAACGCACGGCAGTACGCGGCAACATCCTCGCCTTCCGCTCGGCTCCAGGTGAGCGCAATCGGGCGCGGTGCATACGCTGGGTTAGGATCCATCGGGTGTTGCAAGGCGGTCAGCACCACCAGCGTATCCATCGGCGCATACAGCTCGATGTAGTCCCCCGCCTGAGAATGATTGGCGTGAAAATGAAATTGCCCCTGTCCATCCACGGTGACTTTGCTGAACAGGTTGATCGTCATCAGCAGATCTTGCAGATTGAGGTTCCATTTCCCCATCTCGACCAGCAGGTTATCCATGCCGTTACGAAAAAAGCCGTTGCGCCGTTCCTGATAGCGCCCCTGCCCGTATTTCTCCTGCACTTCCTGCGCATTGAGCACGCCGCCAAAGCTGTCGTGCCAACCGCACGTGTCGGCAATGATTGCTGCCAGCACGCGTCCCATATCGGAATAGAGGCAGTGCCCGACCGTCAGCCTGGCGGTATGTTGCCCTTTCAGGGTATCCGGCAGGTTCAAACGTTCACTGGTCTGGTGCGCGTTGAACAACAACAAGCCAACATTGCCGCCGCCTTCCACATCTTCGATACGCAGAATCTGTCCACGCTTGAGGATGAAAGAGGTATGTCCTCCGCCCGGCACTATTTCTTCATCAAACGTCGTTCGATCTGTCGACGTGTTTGTCGATGTCTGTATCGCTGTCATAACCGAAAGCTCCTTAAAGAGGGGATATCGCCGCACTGACGACAGGAGGCACCAGCGTAAGCGCACGCTGTCGCGTGGCGAGACGCTCCTGATTTAGCGGGATGTCATAGGTAATGCGTGCGCCATAGGCTTCCGGCGCATGCGGATCGACACGCACTTTGTCGAATACCAGCAAACGCGTACCGAGGTGGAAACCTTCCGGCAAATCGTGGGTGACCATAAAGACCGTTAAGCGGGTTTCCCGCCACAGCTCCAGCAGCAGCGTATGCATATCGCCGCGAATACCGGGATCCAGTGCCCCAAACGGTTCATCGAGCAGCAGGATGCGCGGCTGGACAATAAACGCCTGAGCAATGGCAAGCCGTTGCTGCATGCCGCCGGAAAGCTGGTTGGGGTATTTGTGCATCGCATGCCCAAGCCCGACGCGCGCCAGCATCCGCGCAGCGTCATTTCGCGCCGCCTGCTTGCGCGCCCCAAACAGCCTGCCGAACCAGGGGGAATGCGGAATCTCCAGCCCAATCACCACGTTTTCCAGCACGGTTAAATGTGGGAAAACCGAATAGCGTTGAAACACCACGCCGCGGCTGGCATCCGGTTCAGCGGGCAGCCGCTTCCCTTCGAGCCGCACTTCGCCACGGCTGGGCGTTTCCTGCCCCAGCAGCAGACGCAGAAAGGTGGATTTACCGCAGCCGGATGCGCCAACCATCGTGCAGAATTCCCCTTCCTCAACGTTCAGGTTGAGCCGTTCCAGCACGACGTGGTCGCCGTATTCCTGCCAGATGTTATCGATTTCGATAAAACTCATGCTTTGCTTTCCTCTGACCACGGGAACCAGCGGCGATGCAGCCAGCGCAGCGCCATATCCATGAGCCATGCCAGCAGTGTGATCCACACGACATACGGCAGAATCACATCCATCGCCAAATAGCGGCGAACCAGAAAGATGCGGTAGCCCAGCCCGGCCGTTGCTGAAATCGCTTCGGCAGAAATCAGAAATAGCCACGCCGCGCCCAGCAGCAGCCGCAGTGAAATCAGCAGTCGCGACAGCAGTTGCGGCAGAATGACGCGCAGTACCACAACCCAGCTGTTCGCCCCCAATGTCTGAGCTTTAATCAACGTTTCCTGTGGTATGTTGCGGGCACGCTGTTCGAGATCCCGCGCCAGCATCGGCGTAACGCCAATGACGATCAGCATCACTTTCGAGAGCTCATCCAGCCCGAAGACGATGAACAGGATGGGCAAAATCGCCAGCGGCGGGATCATCGACAGCACGGTCATCAGCGGCGAGAGCGACGCGCGGAACAGCGGAAAGGCTCCTGCCGCAACCCCGAACAGCAGGCTCAACAGGCTGGCGATCCCCAGCCCCAGCGCAAGACGCACCAGACTGGCCTGCGTATCCAACCAGAACAGGTAATCACCACTGCGTTTGTCCTCGGTCAATGCCATGCGCTGCATCGCCTCGGCCATTTGCCCGAGACTCGGCAGGAGTTTGTCATTCGGGTTAGCTTCCAGCCGCAGCGCCGACCCGATGAGGTACAGCACCAGCAGCGCGACAAACGGCAGCAGAACCAGCAACAGCCGTCCGCCCCGACTGGGGGAGCGATTGATCAAGCGCACGGTAGTCTCTCCAGTCTGTGGGATCAGAGTTTGTGCTCTGCGGCCAGACGCACGAAAGTATCGTCAAAGCGCAGTTTCACATTGGCGCTGTCACCCTGTGTGACCAGCCCGGGGAACGTCATGCCGATAAAATCCGCACTCTGTGCGCCTGCACCGAGCAGCCCTTTATCAAAGGAGAAATCCGCCACGCGCTTCATGGTGTTAGGAAGATCCGAACTGGTCAGAAACGCCAGATTGTCCTGCGCGGAATAAAACAGATGGGTGGTTTTTAACTGGGCCTGATAGCCGGCTAAATCCGTACCGGAAGCCGCAGCCATTGATTCCAGCGCCGGTTTGTCGCCCGCTTTCATTAGCGCCATCATTTCAAACCAGGCCCCAGCCAGCGCTTTGCCCAACGCCGGATTGTCCTGTAGCGTCTGCGTGTTCACGACCATCATGTCGATCAGCTCACCGGGGATCTGACCGGACTGAAAGACTTCCGTGGTGTCCGGCTGGCTTTTAATCGCGGAAAGCTGTGGGTTCCAGGCGACAGCCGCCTGCACGCTGCGGGTGGCAAAAGCGGCGACAATGTCGGCATCCGACGTGTTGACGACCGTGACGTCCCGTTCCCGTAATCCGGCGGTTTCCAGACCGCGCACCAGCAGATAATGCGAGACGGAGAGTTCAGGCAGGTTGACCTTCATCCCACGCAAATCGCTCAGTGTTTTCCCTTTGCCTTTGAGCACAATGCCATCGTTGCCAGCAGAGAAACTGCCGAGCAGCAGCGCCGTGGTATCCACACCGCCCGCGGCCGGAATAGTCAGCGCATCCATGTTGGTCATCGTGCAGCCGTCAAACTGTCCGGCGGTGTATTGGTTGATCGACTCGACGTAGTCGTTAAGCTGTGTGACCTTAATCTTGATGCCGTACTTGTCGGCCCATTTATCGATAATGCCCTGCGTGCCGATGAACCCCCACGGCATCCATCCGGCATAGATCGTCCAGCACACGTTAAATTGCGTTTTAGGCGCCGCCTGAGAAGGGAAGCTCAGCAGCGCTGAGAGACTGAGGACGCAAACGCCCAGTAAACGAGATAGGTTCATGCCAGACCTCCGGTTGAGTAGGAAAAAAGCGGGAACAGCGCGACACCATGGGTGTTGCTGTCTCCCGGGCTTTTGTCCCGCCGTGTAACCTCAACTGGAGGTCGCCAGCTCTCGGACCAGACATCCATATTGCATGGATCGGAACCCTAGCCAGCTATTCAGGTTGTTCAGCGCCCTATGTGGTGCTGTCCCGAATAGAGAATTGCAAGATGCGTGCCAGCACCAAAAATGCCGGTACGGCGGTAGTTTATAGGGAGAATGATAGGGAGAAGCATGCCGCTCTCGCGCCATCTCGGTGCAGTAGCACAGCGAGTGCGCTTCACGGCAGTGCAGGTTAACGGATGCGAGGCTTAGCGTGCAGAACGGTTCGCCGCTATTTTTTCCAGCAGCGCGCTGAACGTGGCTTGTTCATCACGGGAGAGCGTCTGAAGCATCTGCGCCTCAATCTGTTTTTCCTGATGCAGAAAAACCTGCGTAAACGCGACGCCCTTATCGGACAGACTGAGCCACACGCTGCGGCCGTCATCCGGGTTATCGATCTTGCGGACATAATCGCGTTTGACCAACTCCGCGACCATACGGGTGATCTGCGCCTTATCCCGCCCCACCGTTTTCGCCAGCGACTGGGGCGTAATGCGCCCTTCCAGCGCGATGATCTTACATAGCCGGATGTGCACCACATCCAGACTAATGTCGTGCGCTTTCATCTGTTCCTGCATCTGTGCCTTATAGCTTTCCAGTAAGGCAAAAAGAGCTTTCATCATGTTTTATTGACTCAGTCAACCAATGATCATATAGTTGATTTTATCAACTATCTATCATGAGTTCAATTTACCGAGGCTACGATGGGAAACGTCTATCAGATTACGGTGGAAGAAAAAGCAGAACCGCAGCGCACGCTGTCGTTTGAATGCTCGATTCACGATGACCTGTTCAAAATACTGGAGAAAGTCGATGGCAAGCTGGACATGACGCCGGAACAGACGCAGGCTTTTCTGGTGGGGCTGAAGCTATTTAGTGAAGTGATGATGCAAAATAGAAAGCATCCGTTGTTTAAGGAATTCGCCACCCCGTTCAAAGAATTTATGCTGAATCTCAAGAAGCAGGGATCCGCAAAGGGGCCGCAGTAAAAAATGATGCTCCCCGTGCTCTATAAGCGCCAGCACGGAGAGCGTTGCGCCTTACTCTGCCAGATCGAAGCGATCCGCGTTCATCACTTTCACCCAAGCAGCAACAAAGTCATTCACAAACTTCTCTTTATTGTCATCCTGTGCGTAAACCTCAGCGTAGGAACGCAGAATGGAGTTGGAACCAAAGACCAGATCCAGACGCGTCGCCGTCCATTTAACTTCACCCGTTTTACGATCGCGAATTTCATACAGGTCTTTACGGTATGGCTTCCAGGTGTATTTCATGTCGGTCAGGTTGGCGAAGAAATCATTCGTCAGCGCCCCTTCACAATGGGTAAATACGCCGTGCTTCGTGCCGCCGTAGTTGGTTCCCAACACACGCAGCCCACCAACCAGCACCGTCATCTCTTTCGCCGTTAACCCCATCAGTTGGGTACGATCGAGCATCAGCTCTTCCGGGCTCACAGCATAATCTTTCTTCAACCAGTTGCGATAGCCATCGTGGATTGGTTCGAGGACATCGAAAGACTCTGCATCGGTCAGGGCATCGGTGGTGTCGCCGCGTCCCGGTGCAAACGGCACGGTAATATTCACGCCTGCCGCTTTCGCCGCTTTCTCAATCCCGACATTACCTGCCAGCACAATGGTATCGGCCACGCTGGCCCCGGTTGCCGCGGCAATATTTTCCAACACGACTAACACACGCGCCAGACGCTCTGGTTCGTTCCCGACCCACTCTTTCTGCGGGGCGAGACGAATACGCGCACCGTTGGCACCGCCGCGCATATCGGAGCCACGGAACGTACGGGCGCTATCCCACGCGGTGGCCACCAGTTCGCTAATGGAGAGGCTACTTTCCGCAATGCGTGCTTTGACAACATCGACATCATAGTCGGTACGGCCTGCCGGAACCGGATCCTGCCACAGTAAATCTTCCTGCGGTACATCCGGGCCAAGGTAGCGCGTTTTCGGCCCCATATCGCGGTGCGTCAGTTTGAACCACGCGCGGGCAAACACTTCGGAGAAATAAGCCTGATCCTGATAGAAGCGCTCGGAAATCTTGCGATATTCCGGGTCAACTTTCAGCGCCATGTCGGCATCGGTCATCATCGGGTTGTAACGGATAGACGGGTCTTCAACATCCACCGGTTTGTCTTCTTCTTTAATGCTGACAGGTTCCCACTGCCACGCGCCCGCCGGGCTCTTTTTCAGTTCCCATTCGTGATTCAGCAGCATATGGAAGAAGCCGTTATCCCACTGCGTCGGATGCGTTGTCCAGGCACCTTCCAACCCGCTGGTGACGGTATAACGCCCTTTGCCCGATCCTGTCGGGTTATGCCAGCCGAGGCCCTGTTCTCCAACATCTGCCCCTTCCGGTGCCGCCCCCAGCAGGCTGGCATCGCCATTACCGTGGGTTTTACCTACCGTGTGTCCACCCGCTGTCAGAGCAACGGTTTCTTCATCATTCATCGCCATGCGGGAAAACGTCACGCGCATATCCTGTGCGGTACGCAGCGGATCGGGATTGCCGTCGACGCCTTCCGGGTTAACGTAAATCAACCCCATCTGTACGGCAGCAAGCGGGTTTTCCAGCGTGGTACGATCGTCGCTGCCGTAGCGCCCGGTGCTCTTCGCCAGCCACTCTTTTTCGGAACCCCAGTAGATGTCTTTTTCTGGATGCCAGATATCTTCACGTCCAAAGGCGAAGCCGAATGTTTTCAGCCCCATAGATTCGTACGCGATATTACCCGCCAGAATAATCAGGTCCGCCCAACTGAGTTTATTGCCGTATTTTTTCTTGATTGGCCACAGTAAACGGCGCGCTTTATCAAGGCTGACGTTATCTGGCCAGGAGTTGAGCGGTGCAAAACGCTGGTTACCGGTTCCACCGCCGCCGCGACCGTCTGCTGTGCGGTACGTCCCCGCCGAGTGCCAGGCCATACGAATCATCAGCCCGCCATAGTGACCCCAGTCCGCCGGCCACCACTCCTGGCTGTCGGTCATCAGTGCATGCAGGTCTTTCTTGAGGGCATCGACATCGAGGGTTTTGAGGGCGTCGCGGTAGCTGAAATCGCTGCCTAACGGGTTGGTCTTGGTGTCATGCTGATGAAGAATGTCGAGATTGAGGGCATTTGGCCACCAGTCCGTGTTTGATGAGCCAGTAGCAGTATTTCCGCCGTGCATAACCGGACACTTGCCGGCTGGTTTCGTTTTATTCTCGTCCATCATTATCTCCCAGTATGTTGCATTGCCTTAATCGCTGCGCAAGAAGGCAGAGTCGTCCTCCGATAGCCTTGCCATGTGGCAACGGAGCCTTCACCTATTCCCTCTTCTTGATGCAAGACAGTGCCAGAGTCTCCCTATAATTTATAATTGTATATGCTAACTTCTGCGATAGTTTAAGCTGATGAAAAGCGGCTTAATCGCACATTTTTCCTATCTGCATCAATAATCTCGCCGCCAGAACCGCTAGCGATAATGCGCCTGATTATCATTGCGGCCTCTTTGGGGAAGCCGCAGATTCTGTTAGCACCCAACAAACAACCTACAGCGAAGAGGAACGGAGTATGAACTGGGTAATTTCGGCGCGTTTCCCTAAGCGGATCGGAAAGCCGTTCCACAGGCCCGCGCCATTGCTCACGTACAGATGCATGCCATCCACGTCATAGCTGCCGGACACATAGCCTTCATTCGCCAGTTGTGTCACCCAGTGCATACCCAATATCTGGCCGCCGTGCGTATGGCCGGAGAGCTGTAAATCCGCTCCAGCACGCGCATTTTCTTTCGCTCCCGTTGGCCGATGGCTGAGCAGAACAACGGCGCTATCCGGCGATATTCCGTTGAGCGCAGCGCCCGTATCTGGCAGCGGCTGTTGAAAATCAGCGGCGGTGCGATCGGTAATGCCCGCCAGTACAAACGTGGCATTATCACGACCAATCGACACATGTTCATTAAGCAACAGGCGTAAACCCAGCGCACTCAACCGCTGCACCCATTGCGTATATTCCACGTAATATTCATGGTTGCCCACGATGGCAAACACGCCATGTGGCGCGCTCAGGTTACGCAGCGGCTCCATATCCTCATAGCGGGCGCTAACGGTGCCATCGGCCAGATCGCCCGTAATCACCGTCAGATCGGGCTTAAGCGCATTGGTTTTAGCTACCACCGTCGCCATCCACGGACGCTGTAACAGACGGCTGGCATGTAAATCGGTTAGCTGCACCAGCCGGAAACCATCCAATTCGGGCGGTAGCTGTTTCAGTTCAACTTCTACCGTACGTACTTCAGGAACACGCACTGCCTCCCACACGCCGATAGCCGCTAACCCCAGCGCGACGACGGCAATGCCGCCACGCAGCGCCATATTGTTCAGCAAAACATTCCCCGCCGGCCGGGATAAAAAACGCCCCACAACGCCGAGCAGATCGATCGCCAACAGCAGAAATGCGGCTATCAGCAGCGCACCAAACGCCCATCCCAGAAACATCAGGACAAATGCGGGCACTTCCGGCGACGCCATCGTGCCAAAAAAGGTGCGCGTAATCAGATGATGCTGTGAAGCCAGCAGCACTAGCACCGCCAGCGTGCGCTTTACAGGCACACCAACACGCAGTCGCCAAACAAGACGCCAGATAACATAGAGGGCGATGAGCCCGGTAATGACATGAAACACGGCTATTTTTCTCTCTTTATCGGTGATATTGGTATAGTAACGCGTAAATTTTACACTATGACTCACACATTGCAGAGCAACGCGGCAGAGAGGTTGTGTTGCCAGAAGTGGCGGATTAACATGGCGCGATTCCCTGGGTACACGGCATTGACAACAGTGAAGCCAGCCATCTGCGGCTGCTGGTGCATGATTTTGATTAACAAAGGACATTTATGTTCGATTACACCGACTTTCCCGAACAACGGCAAGCCAAAATCCGGCAGATCCTCAGCGAGGAAGGCAAAGTCGTCTGCGCCCAACTCTCACGCGAATTGAACGTATCCGAGCACACCATACGGCGCGATCTGAAGGAGCTGGCGCAATCCGGTGCCTGCAAACGCGTCTACGGCGGTGCGGTCATCATGCCGCCAGAGGCCATCGATTTTGCCAGCCGAGCGAGTATTGATGCTGTTCAGAAAGACCGCATCGCTCAGGCCGTTATCCCGCTGATAAAACCTAATGGCTGCGTCTTCTTTGACACCGGTACCACCAATCTGGCCGTGGCGAAGCAGCTCCCGCAGGGACTGAAGTTTACCGCCGTGTGCAATTCGCCCATTATCGCGACAGAACTGATGCAACATCAGGATGTAGAAGTGATCTTTCTTGGCGGAAGGATCCAGAGAGAGGTCGGCGGCGCGATTGGTATCGATACGCTCAGGCAGCTAGAGAAGATGTATTTCGATCAATGCCTGTTGGGAGGCTGTGCCTTTGACGCCAATGAAGGCCTGACCGTTTTTGAATATGACGATGCAGAGTTCAAAAAGTGCCTGGTCACCCGCAGCAGCGAAGTGATCGTCGCGCTGACCGCCAATAAGATCTCCACTTTGGCTCGCTATCGCGTCGCTGGGTGTGAGGATATTACCGCACTGGTGACCGATGATGAAATCGCCCCTGCCTGTCAGGACGCATTAAGCGAAAAAAACCTGGACCTGATTATTGCCAGATAGCACGACGGTAGCCTCAACGGCTGCCGACCCGTTTCATGCGGCTCGATTCATGAAAGTAGCAGCTTTATCGTATTGAGTACCCCATCGTCGTCATTGCTACGGGCAACAAAGTTCGCCGCGGCTTTGGTTTCCTCAAACGCATTGCGCATCGCAAAGCTGTAAGCCCCGCGACCCATTAACTCAATATCATTATAGCCGTCGCCGAACACCATCGTTTCCTCTGCCGTCACCGCCAATTTGTCCTGCAGGATGTCTACGGTGTGCCCTTTGTGCACGCCGACATTAGCAATATCGATCCAGGCCGCTTCAGAGACCACAATATAGACATGGTCGTGAAAGGCATCGAGATACTTCGCCGTCTCATGACAGTGCCCTTCCGGGTCATAAACCGTGATTTTCACAAAATCATCGGTCACGGCGGCAAAACTGGGGATCAGCGTTACGTTGGTGTACGACTTCTTTACCTTTTCCAGTAAAGCCGAGTCGATCGTTTCCTTGACCATTGCGCCATGTGGGGTACAACCGATGACCACGTGCCGATCGTCTACACTTTCCAGCACGCCAATCAGGCTCAAGGCCAGACGATTTTTGATAAGCGATTGGTAAACGTACTCTCCCTGATATTTGATGCGCGTCGCGCTATCTCCCAGAATCCAGATGTCTTTTGCAGCATCACCAAAAAGCGCTTCGACCCGCTCGCACTGCTTACCCGTGCAGGCAGCAAACTGCACGCCCTTGTTTTTCATTAACGCATAAACCTCAGCAAACAGGGTCCTGTTGTAATCGCCATCGCTGTGAAGAAACGTGCCGTCCAGATCGGTAATTACCAACTTGATCATTCCACTCCCCCTTTCAGATTGTACGTATACAGATAGCCGTGAGTCAGGCTGTAACAGCCTGCCTGAACCAAGAAAATATCGATTTTGTGCGGTGTGTTAGGCGATTGACGCGGTGATGCAACGCCAATGCTCGATCTAGCTCGATAAAAAGTAAAACACACCCAAAAGAGCACGTAGCGCACGATGAGGATCACGTTACGCCAGATTCATTGAGATATTACGCGAGGATTAGCATAGCACTTATTGACAACAAGCAACAAGAAGCAAAATCAATCAATAATGAGCACAAAAGGAATAAAACCGTGGCAGAACCGCTAACGATCTTCGCAACAGTTAAATATCCAACCGAGATCATGTTATTCACATTTCATTAAATCCCACCGTTGACAATATTACTGTAACGCCATATTCATATGTACGTACAAGTTAAAATGTCCGTACATATGAATATGGCAGCGGCTACGACACATGACTCATCACGCGGGTTGTATCGCTAAAAATAAAAAAATCTTGTTAGTTCATGTCGTTAGGGACATTCACTGCATGATGGCGAGTTTTGCTGGTTCAGCCTTTATCCGTACTGTTCAACCTACAAGAGATCAACACTATGTCGACAAAAACACCTATCTGGAAAGGTCTGACATTTCAGGTTCTGGCCGCGATGGCTCTGGGCATTGCCCTCGGTTTTGCCGCGCCGGAATTGGCCGCAAAGTTTAAAATCCTCGGTGACATCTTTCTAAAACTCATCAAAACCGCCGTCGCACCGCTCATCTTTTTTACGGTGGTACACGGCATCGCCTCCGCTGGGGATATCAAGAAAGTAGGAAAAATCGGCGTGCGTGCGCTGATCTATTTTGAGCTGGTGTCTACCTTCGCACTCGCACTCGGTCTCGGCTGGGCAAACATCATTGATATCGGTTCAGGCATTCATGCCGGGAGTATCAGTCAGACAGCTAATGCCGCCGTTGACTCTGCGATAGCAAAAGGCCACATGCCTACCACCACCATGGATTTTATCTACGGTATTTTCCCTGATAACTTCATCGGCGCCTTTGCTGGCGGGCAGCTCTTACAGGTACTGGTGGTCTCACTGATTTTCGGTTTCGCTTTACTTGCGCTCCCTCACGAAAAACGCAGCGTGATTGAAAATGGCATGAACCGTATCTCAGAGTGCTTCTTCGAGTTCATCAATTTAATCATGAAATTAGCCCCGATTGGTGCTTTCGGTTCCGTAGCGTACGCCGTAGGAAGTAACGGCAGTAGCGTGCTGCTTTCGTTACTGAATCTGGTATTGATGTTTTATGCCGCCGTCGCCTTTTTCATCATTGTTATCCTGGGCGCTATCTGCCGATTTGCCGGGTTCAGCCTGACTCGCTTTCTTAAATACATCCGCGATGAGATCGTCATCGTGCTGGGTACGGCCTCGTCCGAAAGTGCCTTACCTCGGCTGTTACAGAAACTGGAACGTTTTGGTTGTTCACGCCAAAGTGTGGGGCTGATTCTCCCGACAGGCTACGCATTTAACCTCGACGGCACGAGTATTTACATGTCGATGTGTACGCTGTTTATCGCCAATGCCTATGGCGTCGACCTGAGCTGGCAACAGCAAATGGGCATCTTGCTCATCATGCTAGTGACATCAAAAGGCGCCGCAGCCGTCTCTGGTGGCAGCTTCGTGGTGTTCGCGGCAACGGTGGCAACGGTGGGTAATCTGCCGATAGAAGGACTGGCGTTAATTTTCGGTGTCTATCGCTTTATGTCTATGGCGATTGCGTTGTGCAACACGATCGGAAACAGCGTGGCCACTATCGTTGTTGCAAAATGGTGCGGTGAATATTCACCTCAGCCTGACAATGCACTGGACAATACACGCCTCACTCAGGAGACCCGCCCCGCTCGCTAATAGCAAGCCAAACGCGGCAAGAATGGAGCATCACAGGTATCAGCCAGGACGACTCACAGGGATTCTGGCTGAATAGTTAACCTCAGGACGCAAATCCGGCTAAACATTCGACACTTGGAAGAAGATGATAAACAAAGCGCTTGCCACCAGCGTCGGAGCCGTCCATAATAGCGCCCATTCCAAACGCTGGAATGAAGAAAAGCATTCTAATCAAAATGTTACTGATTAAAATGTTATCTACTGTACGACCGTAGCTCAGTTGGTTAGAGCACCACCTTGACATGGTGGGGGTCGGTGGTTCGAGTCCACTCGGTCGTACCAATTCATGCTATATAGATATGTTTTTATATCTATTCGTCTCCTGCAGTAAAAAATAGCGAAGAATTATTCAAATCCAATAATGCTCAAGTAAATATTTGGGTTCATTTGAACACAATTGGCTTAATTTCACGATTTTCACTGTCAAGTAACGTTCCTCTCACCAATCGAACTCATTGAGTTTTCCCATAAGAGAAATATCATTTCATTAATTTGATTCTTTTTTTATAAAAGGCTTATTAAGCAATAATTTTTCTATCAGAAAATCAATGAATTTTCGCACTCGAACTGGCATGTGACGATGAGCTGGGTACATCACTGACATCAACCCACGCCTGCCACCATAGTCTTTTAAAACAACCTTCAGGCTCCCTTCCTGCAAGTCACGTTCCACAACATAGAAATACGTTTGGGTTATTCCTGCGCCTTGCCGGGCCAGAGATACCGGACCAAGAACATCGCCATGACAATGAGTACGACCAGACAGGGACATCTCTACATCCTTGCCTTCCAGACGAAATCTCCAGGGCACAATACGTCCCGTTCTGGGTAGAGAGAATGATAGACATTGATGTTTTTCCAAATCATCCAATGACTGCGGCATCCCAAATTTCTGGAGATATCTTGGCGTTGCGACGACAACTAACTCCGGCCTTTCCAACGGCCGCGCGATTAATCCAGAGTCGGGCGCTTCCCCACTTCTTATCACAAAATCAAAATCTCTAGCGATGAGATCAGCATTATCGTTCTCTATGTGAGCCACTATTTCAACATCTGGATTTTTCTCCTGGAACTCAGCGATGAGAGGAATGATTCGATAATGCCCGTACGACGTTGGCATACTCAACGAGATTCGTCCTTTCAATGATTCCAGCTCGCCATGAAGAGCAAGTTCCCCCGACGCCAGGCTGTCCATTGCGATCCTGCACTGTTGGTAATACCTTTGCCCACTCTCAGTGAGACGCACATGGCGAGTAGAGCGTACAAATAGCGAAGCACCAAGTTTTTCCTCAAGGCGGCTCATCGCACGACTCACTGCTGCTGGGGTCAAACCTGCTATCTTGGCAGCTTGAGTAAAGCCATTCCTTTCAGCGACCAGGCAAAAAACGCCGATAGTGCCAATGCTGATGTCATCAAGCGATCTGTTCATTACCACCCATAATGTAAAAAGTGAAATTCACGGTGAATAGTACAAATTGAATCCTCATGAGCAGATAATTCTTAGGCAAACTGGATTCGGTAATTTTTAAATCTTGAAAGCCCTTCGCAAGGTTTTTCCATTGCACTTTCAAAAAACCAATAAATAGGATTCATTTAATATGAAACTCTACTATTCACCCGGAGCTTGCTCACTCGCTCCACATATCATTTCTCAGGAAATTGGCCTTCATCTTGATCTGGTTCAGGTGGATACCCACAGTCATAAACTGGTCAATGGCGCAGATTTTTTCCTCATCAATCCCAAAGGTTATGTGCCTTTGCTTGAAATGGAAAATGGTGAAACGCTTTCCGAAGGGCCGGTGATTTGCCAATATCTGGCCAATTTGGCCCCTGACTCCAGTCTGTTACCTGTTGATGGATCGCTTGCACGCTATCGCGTCCTGGAATGGCAAAGCTACATCTCATCCGAGATCCACAAATCATTCATCCCATTGTTCCATCCTGAGGTAGACGTCAGTAGCAAGAACATTTTTGCTGAATCATTGCTCAAGAAATTCAAGTGGATTTCCGAAAACCTGAGTGCTCAAGAATATCTGACAGGTAACACTTTTACCATTGCAGATGCCTACCTGTACGCTGTCACCCGCTGGGCTGCCTGGGTTAATCTGGATCTCTCTGGTCTTGATCCGTTACAAGCGTTCATGACGCGTGTCACCAAGCGACCAGCGGTAGAGCGCGCACTGCGCACAGAAGGCCTTCTGTAAGGATCAGGGACTTCCCCCTTTAGAAACCGTATCAGGAAAACGCTTCACAAGCATCTAGCTATCAGGGATTTCGCATGATATAAGTGCGGCGTCGAAAATAGAGTAGCAGGGTGGTGTCTCCTGCGTCTGGCCGCTCCGCTCGGTCAGATTCTACATAAAGCCTCGGCCTCTTTGGGAATATTGTTCCAGGGATGGCCTGGGGCAATATTCCACTCTCCCCAGCGCTTCCCTGTATCGTCTGACAGGAGATTCGTTCATGAGTGTAGTAAGTATTGCCAACGTCTTAGTATGGGGATTGACCGCTTTCTTTCTGGTTGGTGCCATCGTCAATTTCCGATGCCCGCCATCCATCCACGATGATTACGCCCGCTGGGGTTACCCGGCTTGGTTTCACCGCATCACTGGGGTGCTCGAACTGCTTGCCGCCGCGTTTATTGGTTTTTCGTCCACGCGTTGGGCAGGTTTGGCTTTGGGTGTCGTAGTTATGGTGGCAGCGCTTGCAACAGTGCTATGGCATCGAGAGATTACACGTGTTGGAGCACCTGCCGTGATCTTGGCACTGCTCGCTTGCACGGCCTGGGCCATATACTGACCTCTTCTCAAGAAAATTGTCATGCTAAAAAGAGAACACGAATAGCCCGACACCAGAATGGTACACGTCCGTCGACAAGTTCCTGCCTTGGAGCGTGGCGTTGGGCGTCATTTCAGACTGGGACAGGCTTTTTGGGCACTAACCTGCAAATCTGAATAGCGCCCTACTGGCCGCGCGTTTCCAGATACAACACCGTGGCGGCGACGCGGGAGCGTACGTTTAGCTTGCGCAGCATGTTGCGGATATGCACTTTTACCGTCTCTTCTGAGATATACAGCACACTTGCGATTTGCTTGTTGGATAATCCTGACGCCACTTCCTGCAGCACATCCAGTTCGCGCTCCGTCAATACGGTAAAAGGCGACGGTGTTTCCTGTATGGCGATACGGTGGCGTAGCACGTCCCTGACTTGCTCGCTGAAAGCATCACTGCTGCGAATGGCATCCAATAAGTGTTCCGGGGCACTGTCCTTAAGCAGATAGCCATCGGCCCCCGCGTCCATCAGCGCATAAATATCGCTGGGCGCATCGGAGACCGTCAGCACGATGACGCGGGCGCAAATCCCATCGCGCCGCAGCGCGTGAAGCGTATCCAGCCCGCTCAATCCTTTCATGTTGAGATCGAGCAAGATGATATCGGGAGAATCCCGGTTCGCGAGGCTCAACGCCTCCATGCCGTTACTGGCTTCCCCTATCACGTCAAAGATGGCATCGGTTGCCAGTAGCTGACGGATTCCCCGGCGCATAAGCGGATGATCGTCGACGATCAGCACACGATAAGATGGTTTTTCTGACATGCCCAGCCCCAATGTAATATGGATCTTATTATTTTATTTATATCTATGATTTATCCCCGTCATACTTCAAGCGTGCTTTCCACTCGACTTATTCCGGGTAGAGAGTGTTCGTGTTCTCGCGTTCACGCGCTGCCGTTGGCGTCGAAAAACAGACGCTAACCTGCGTTCCCCCTTCAGGATGGAGGCCGATAGAGAGCTTTCCACCTAACCGTTCGGCACGCTCCTGCATAATATTTAAACCGTAGTGTCCTGCCGGTTCCTCCTGATTGATAATGCCACAGCCGTTATCACGAATATCCACACAATGACGGCCATCAGGCTGTGTCCGACAGTTAACGGTAATTGCCGTCGCCTGCGCGTGTTTAATGGCGTTCAGCACCGCTTCACGGATGATTTGCAGCAAGTGAACCTGCTGTGAGGCATCCAGCGCTTGCGTAGGAATCCGGCAATCAATCGTGATTGCCGCCGGAGTCTGCGCACGCAGCGGCGCAATCATTTCCTGCATTGCCGCAGGCAAATCGGCCTGTTGCAGCGTCAGTCGGAACGTACCCAGCAGTTCCCGCAGTTGGCGATAAGCATCACTGAGCGCCTGTTCAAAATCGGTGATAATCTGTCGAGCCTGCGCATTTTCTTCCGCGACCGCACGCTTTAACAGCGTCATCTGGATATTCAGATAAGAAAGCACCTGAGCCAGAGAGTCATGCAGTTCACGCGCGATGGTGGCGCGTTCTTCCATCAGTAATAGCTGCTGGTAGTGCTTCTGCGCCTGATTAAAATAGAGGCCGCGACCCAGCATATTGGCAACGCTTTCCATCAGCTGCGCCGACGGCTGCTGCGTTGATGCCTGCCAGCGCAGTTGACCAAACTCAACCTCTTGCAAACGGATGGGCAAGGTCTGCCACGCAGCCTGTTCATCCGGCTGGCCTTCACATAACAGCCAATTCTCTCCTACCCGCATTTCCAGACAGCCGACCGTTTCATAGCGGCGCACAATTTGCAGAATCTGCTGAAAGCAATGCCTGTCGATGGTGCTGACATTCATCGCCTGAGAGCAGTTGTACAGCACCTTCAGCATGCGGTTCACTTCCTGCAAACGCAGCGTTTTCTGCCGTACCTTGTCTTCCAGAGAACGATAAAGCTTTTGCAGTTCATCCGTCATGCTACTGAAGGTTTGCGCCAGTAAGCCCAGTTCGTTAGGCAGATTGACGTCCAGTCGCGAATGAGTAAAACGTCCCTTTTCAATAGACGCACAGGCCGCCATGAGCTTATTCAACGGCACCACCACCTGACGACGGATGCGGCGCAGCGTAAAGAAGATCAGTATATAGATAGTGATCGAACCAATTATTGATGTCACAACAACTATCATCATCTTGCGTTCAGAATAGTGCTGCAACGCCAGCACAAAGAGATCGATCTGCGTGACATAGCGAACAATGTTGTCCTGATACCACGCCCGATCCCCCGCGTTCAGGCGCTCATCCATCGTTTTCCAGCTTTGCAACAGCGCAGCGTAGCGATCGCGCACATCGCGCGGCACATACCAGCGATCTAACAGGTGAAAAACCGGGGAATCCAGCGTTTGCGCATAAAGGCGGCGATGCGATGCTAATTCTGCGCGATCGCCCTGTAGGTCATACCCCATACGATAGCTTTGCATACGCATGGAGCCAGCAACGTTGATCGCCTCAGCATCGCGTAAACCGCTGGCCAACGTTAGTAGTGCAATGCCGGTCGTCAAGAATGAAAGCAGCGCGATATAAAAAAACGCGCGAGCCAGGCTGGTAGAAACAGGACGTTTAACCATCACAACGAGCAATCCCCTTTAACGTCATACCTACTCTAAATAAGTAGAGCAGCATCTCAGCGCCACTATCGCGATCCCCATCCGAACAGGCAAGCCAATGAGACGCGAATCCCACATAAGCTTGATCCGGCACCACCATTTACCTCTAAAGGGTGATTATCGCATACAGCCTAAGAGGAATAGTGTAACCCCTACAAAAACAGCGTGTTTTTTATTGGATATTTCATTGCGTGCCAGAGCGACAAACTGCCATGACTAACCTCTCCCGGCGTTCCCTACTGACTGGTGGCCTACAGCGGGCAGACAACGCGTTGCGTCCGCCGTGGAGCGGCGTAGAAAGTCTGTTTCTGAGCCAGTGCATACGCTGTAACGCCTGCATTGATGCCTGCGATTCGGGGATCATTCAACGCGGTTCGGGCGGTTTTCCCACCATCGATTTTCAGCGCGGCGAATGCACGTTCTGTTACGACTGCGCGCGAGCCTGTCCACAAGCGCTGTTCGCGGAGAGCCACACCCCGCCGTGGGAATACCACCTGACAATTCAGGACGCCTGTTTATCGCTGCATCAGGTGGAATGCCGCAGCTGTCAGGATGCGTGTGACGCCGGGGCGATACGGTTTCATCCCGCCATTGGGCGCGTTGCCGCACCGACCATCGACAACGACGCCTGTACCACCTGTGGGGCCTGTATTTCCGGGTGCCCTGTCGGCGCTCTATCGATGAAAAAGATCACCGCGGGACATCACACCGCACCAACGCGTCTCCTGACGCAACAGGAAAACCGATGAGCACAGTCTGGCATGTTTGCAGTGTAGTGGTTCACGTCAATACGGCACAGATGGCGGCCGTGGGCGAGGTATTAGCGACGCTGCCCAATGTCGAGGTGGGTGCCAGCGATAGCGATACCGGAAAAATGGCCGTGGTGCTGGAGTCAGATTCAGAAGACACGCTGTTAAAACAAATAGCATCAATACGTGACCTTACGGGCGTACTGGCGGTTTCGCTGGTTTATCACCAGCTTGATGAGCCGTCTTGTGATGAACAGTCTTTTACTTTCGATGAACAACCTCTTGATCAACAAGCTCAGGGTGAGGAAATACCATGAAACTCAGTCGACGACACTTTATGAAGGCGAACGCTGTCGCAGCGGCCGCTGCGGTCGCGGGCATCACCATTCCTATCGCGGTCCGCTCCGCGACCGAGCAGTCAGAAGCCATCCACTGGGATAAAGCCCCCTGCCGCTTCTGTGGCGTAGGGTGTGGTGTGCTGGTCGGGACGCAAAACGGCCGCATCGTCGCCAGTCAGGGCGATCCCGATGCGCCGGTTAACCGAGGATTAAACTGCATCAAGGGCTATTTCCTGCCAAAAATCATGTACGGACAGGATCGCCTGACACAGCCTTTGCTGCGGATGCGCGACGGCAAATTCGATAAGGAAGGCGAATTTACCCCGATCTCTTGGGACAAAGCCTTTGACATCATGGCGGAGAAATTCAAAACCGCCCTGAAAGAGAAAGGTCCGAACGCGATAGGGATGTTTGGCTCCGGGCAATCGACGATTTGGGAAGGCTATGCGGCCGCCAAATTGTTCAAAGCCGGTTTCCGCTCCAACAATATTGACCCCAACGCGCGCCACTGTATGGCATCGGCGGTCGTCGGCTTTATGCGTACCTTCGGTATGGATGAACCGATGGGCTGCTACGACGATATCGAGCAGACCGATGCGTTTGTGCTGTGGGGCTCCAACATGGCGGAGATGCACCCGATTCTCTGGTCGCGCATCACCGATCGCCGCCTGTCGAACAGCAATGTTACGGTCGCCGTGCTATCCACCTATCAGCACCGCAGTTTTGAGCTGGCGGATAACGGTATGGTGTTTACACCGCAAACCGATCTGGCAATTCTCAATTACATCGCCAACTACATTATTCAAAACAATGCGGTGAACGAGGCCTTCTTTACCCGCCACGTAAACCTGCGCCGAGGCGTGACCGATATTGGCTACGGACTGCGTCCGACACACCCGTTGGAGAAAGCGGCGAAAAACCCGGGTTCCGATGCGTCTGAGCCGATGAGTTTTGAAGAATACAAAGCCTTTGTCGCCGACTATACGCTGGAAAAAACGGTCGCGATTAGCGGCGTTCCCGCCGATCAGTTAGAAGCGCTGGCAAAACTCTACGCCGATCCGAAGAAGAAAGTGATCTCCTACTGGACAATGGGCTTTAACCAGCACACGCGCGGCGTCTGGGCGAACAATCTGGTTTATAACATCCACCTGCTGACGGGCAAGATCTCTCAGCCGGGCTGCGGACCGTTCTCATTAACCGGTCAACCTTCTGCCTGCGGCACCGCGCGTGAAGTCGGCACGTTCGCCCACCGTCTGCCTGCAGACATGGTCGTCACTAACGAGAAACACCGCGCGATTGCGGAAAAACTGTGGCAGCTACCGGCCGGTACCATTCCTGAAAAGATCGGCCTGCACGCCGTCGCACAAGACAGGGCACTGAAAGACGGCACGCTGAATGCCTATTGGGTGATGTGTAACAACAACATGCAGGCCGGCCCGAACATCAATCAGGAACGTATGCCGGGCTGGCGCGATCCGCGTAACTTTATCGTCGTATCCGACCCTTACCCGACCGTCAGCGCCTTGTCCGCTGACCTGATTTTGCCTACCGCAATGTGGGTGGAAAAAGAAGGTGCCTACGGCAACGCCGAGCGCCGGACGCAGTTTTGGCGTCAGCAGGTGAAAGCGCCGGGCGAGTCAAAATCGGATCTGTGGCAAGTGGTGAGCTTTGCCAAGCGCTTCACCGTAGAAGAAGTATGGCCGGAAGAACTTCTGGCGCAGAAACCGGCCTATCGTGGCAAGACGCTCTACGACGTGCTATTTGCGAACGATGTCACCACGCGCTTCCCACTCAGTGAATTAGCGGAAAATCAGTTGAACGACGAGTCCCGAGACTTCGGTTTTTACCTGCAAAAAGGCCTGTTTGAAGAATACGCCGCGTTTGGCCGTGGGCACGGTCACGACCTGGCGCCGTTCGATGACTACCACAAGGTTCGTGGGCTACGCTGGCCGGTGGTTAACGGTAAGGAAACGCAGTGGCGCTATAGCGAAGGGCACGATCCTTACGTCAAAGCGGGAGAAGCCTACCGTTTTTACGGTAAACCGGATGGCAAAGCGGTGATTTTCGCACTGCCGTACGAACCTGCCGCCGAAGCGCCGGACGACGAGTACGATCTCTGGCTCTCCACTGGTCGCGTGCTGGAGCATTGGCACACTGGCAGCATGACGCGTCGCGTACCGGAACTGCACCGTGCCTTCCCCGAGGCCGTGCTGTTTATCCACCCACAGGATGCCAAAGCGCGCGATCTGCGTCGCGGTGAGAAAGTTCGCATTATCTCGCGCCGTGGTGAAGTCGTCTCCGTGGTTGAAACACGCGGCCGTAATAAACCACCGCGTGGACTGGTGTATATGCCGTTCTTCGACGCCGCGCAGATGACCAACGTCCTGACGCTGGATGCGACCGATCCGCTGTCGAAAGAAACGGACTTTAAGAAATGCGCCGTCAAGCTGGCTAAGGTGTAGCGCACATGGCACGCCCGGAACATTCACCACCCGCTCGCCGTCGCTTTCTGCGTGATGCCGTCCGTGCCGTTGCGGGTTTATCCGCCGCGGTCACGATACTCGGCATTCAGCAGCGACGCGCTCAGGCCGACGCGATCCGGCTACGGCCGCCGGGTGCGCTGTCGGAAGCGGCGTTTTCCGGTGCCTGCATCCGCTGTGGCCAATGTGTTCAGGCCTGCCCGTACGACACACTGAAACTGGCAACGCTGGTCTCCGGTTCCGCCGCCGGAAGCCCTTACTTTGTCGCACGCGATATCCCGTGCGAGATGTGTGAGGACATCCCCTGCATCGTCGCCTGCCCCAGCGGGGCGTTACAACCGCTGGACACCATTGATGACGCCCGCATGGGATTAGCGGTGCTGCTCGACCAAGAAAACTGCCTGAACTATCAGGGGCTGCGTTGCGATGTGTGCTATCGCGTCTGTCCTCTCATCGATAGCGCCATCACACTGGAGCCAGAGCGCAATACCCGCACCGGAAAACATGCCCGTTTTCTGCCTACGGTGCACAGCGATGTCTGTACCGGCTGTGGCAAATGTGAAAAAGCCTGCGTGCTGGAACAGCCTGCGATCAAGGTCTTACCGCGCGCGCTGGCAAAAGGCGAACTCGGACATCACTACCGTTTCAGTTGGCTGGAGGCACGCGATGGCAAATCGTAAGCAGGACGCCGGACGAGAAGCCCGGGCGAAAAAAGGCTGGTGGCGCAGCCACCGCTGGCTGGTCTTACGCCGTCTGACCCAGTCTCTGGTGCTGCTCATGTTCCTCAGCGGTCCACTCTTCGGATTTTGGATCCTGCACGGTAACTACAGCGCCAGCCGCTTGCTCGACACCGTGCCGCTCAGCGATCCGCTGATGGTGCTGCAAAGTCTGGCTAGCGGTCATCTACCCGCCACGCTTGCGCTGGTCGGTGCGCTGATTATCGCGCTGGGCTATGCGCTGGCAGGCAAGCGCCTGTTCTGTAGCTGGGTCTGCCCGGTTAATCCGCTCACCGATTTAGCTGCCTGGCTACGTCGTCGTTTCGGCATCACTGCCTCGGCGACGATCCCTCGTAATCTGCGCTATCTGCTGCTGATGCTTATTCTGGCAGGAAGCGCACTGACGGGCGGGCTGCTGTGGGAATGGGTCAACCCGGTTTCACTGATGGGTCGCGGGCTGATTTTCGGGTTTGGTGCAGGTATCTGGCTGCTGCTGGCGCTATTTCTGTTTGATTTGTGGGTCGTGGAGCACGGCTGGTGCGGACACCTGTGCCCAACCGGCGCGCTGTATAGTGCGCTTGGCGGTAAAGGCGCGCTGGCTGTGGATGCCACTGAGCGTGAACGCTGTACGCGCTGCATGGACTGCTTTCATGTCTGTCCAGAGCCACAGGTGTTGCGCGCCCCTTTACTCGATAAACACAGTCCGGCACAGGTTACTGACCGAGACTGCATAACATGCGGACGTTGTATTGATGTCTGCGCTGAAGACGTTTTTAAAATAACCCTTAGATGGAAATCGGGAGCAAAGTCATGAAAAGCCTGAGAATGGGATGGTTTCGCTGGATCACTGCCTTGGCGATACTGGGCAGTGCGATAGCCACTGCACAGGTCGATTTAAGCCAATCGCCAGAAGTCGCTGCGACGCAGCCGGGCAATAGCCGGATGCCGAAGCAGCAGGAACGTATGGCGCTCAACTATGTCAACCAGCCACCGATGATCCCGCATAGCGTGGATGGCTATCAGGTCACCCCGACCTTTAACCGTTGCCTACAGTGTCACGGCGTGGAGAGCTACCGTTCCACCAGCGCCCCCCGCGTCAGCCCAACCCATTTTGTCGACAGAGACGGCAAAGTGCTGAGCAATGTCGCCCCTTCGCGCCATTTCTGCCTGCAATGCCACGTGCCGCAAGCGGACAGTTCACCGATTACCGGCAACACGTTCGCCCCTTCTAAAGGCTTTGGACAGTGAGGTTTGCTATGAAACAGCCAGGAAAAGTGGGACGGTTGTTGCGCCAGCTGTGGCAATGGTGGCGTCGCCCGAGTCGGCTGGCGCTGGGAACGTTGCTCATTATCGGCTTCGCGGGCGGTATTTTCTTTCTGGCGACATCCCAGAAAGGCATGGAAATGAGCAACAGCGAAGCGTTCTGCATCAGCTGTCATGAAATGCGCAATACCGTCTATCAGGAATATATGGAAACCGCGCACTACAGCAACCGCAGCGGCGTACGCGCCACCTGCCCCGATTGCCACGTTCCGCATGAGTTTGTGCCGAAAATGGTACGTAAGATTCAGGCCAGTAAAGAGCTGTACGGCAAAATAATGGGCACGATTGATACGCCACAAAAATTTGAAGCTCATCGGCTGACGATGGCGCAAAACGAATGGCGGCGCATGAAAAACAACAATTCTCAGGAATGCCGCAACTGCCACAACTTTGACTATATGGACTTCTCAGGGCAAAAAACGGTCGCGGCGGAAAAACACAGCGAAGCAATAAAACTCGGTCAAACCTGTATCGACTGCCATAAAGGCATCGCCCACAAACTGCCGGACATGCACGGCGTCAAAAGCGGGTTATAACCCCCCCTTCGTAACACTCGGGACGGCGTATGCCGTCCTCGACACATCTGGTTATTTTACTTTTTTGAATCCGTGAGGGTTTCGTGCGCAGTAAGCCCGTGACTTTTTGCAACTCGCGTCGCACGCGCCCGACGCGGGGCGGCTCAATCGCCGTCGCCCCGCGCCCCCTGGCTTTTCGCGGGGAATTACGCCGCTTCGCGGTGCCTTCGGCGCTCGTATCCGCTGATCGGACCGCCTGCGACGTGCTCCCGGCACGGCGCAGACTTTCGCGGCGTCCATGCCGCTCATCCGGCGGCTACGCTCACCTCAGCGCAATTCTTTACGCGAACTTACCCCATAAAATCAAAAGATTGAACTTAGTACATTGTCATTTTAAAGCGGATGTTTCCGTCTGTGCTGAGAGCGGCCTTAGCCGCCCCTTGTCGGGCGCGTGCTGCAACGGTTGCAGAAAAAACCGTAGGTAATGCGCACGAAACTTCCACGCTAATGACAGAAACGGCTGAGATTCCAAATCCATATCCGTGATAAACCATCCGAGTCTGAACGGAAACAACGAAGTTGGAAGAGATAAATTGTCGGATAACAAAAGGGCGATATCTCGCCCCTCTGCTATTGATGATGAGGATATAAGAGGATTTACTTCCCAGTGACCGCCTGCACCGACAGTGATGCTTTCGCCTGCGCGACGCTGCGCTCAATGACCGCACGGCGTGTGTCGTTTTGCGGGAGCAGCATCAGCATCGTTTGCCAGGCGTCAATCGCGTCCTGATAGCGCTGGGCTTCATAGGCATTGAAAGCCAGCAGGCTCAGCACGCGTACATTGGTCGAGCCGGAATTCATCAGTTCACGCAGCATGTCTCCACCGCGCTGGCTATCACGCGGGTCGGTGGAACGCGACAGCAGATCGGCATAATCCAGTGCCAGATCCGTATTTTTCGGATCGAGCTGGTACGCCCTGGCAAACGCCTGCACGGACATGTCGTAGTTGTTCAGCAAGCCCGCAATGCGCCCCAGCATCCACCAGTCTTGTGGATTATCTGGCTGAGCTTCCAGTTGGCTACGCAGCCCCAGACCGAGACGCGCGACCTCTTCAATAGTCAGTGGTTCAGCGTCGGGATCCAATGCCCTCTTCATCAGATCCGGCGTTAACGCCACGACCTGCTGTAACTCCTGCACCCGATTAACCGCAGACGTCTTCCAAAACACGCCGAGGCTGAAGATGACCAGCAACAGCACTCCTGGCAGCAAAACCCAGCGGTTTAGCGGGCGCTGTTGTGCCTTCGCGCCGCCGGGAATATCCTGCAACAGCGTATGCTGGAGTTCTTCAACCAGTTGATCGCGCTCCTGCACATTGGCAACATCCGCAGTAAGCTCACGCAGACGGTCGCGGTACAGCGCCTGATTGATCGCATCACGATCATATTCGCCCCGTGACGACCACGGTGCAAGCAGCAGCGCAGAAAGCGCAATCAGCGATAGCACAATGGTTGCTGTCAGTAGCATCATTCCGATTTCTCCTCACGTCCCAACAGCGTCTGCAAGCGCTTTTTATCCTGTTCGCTCATCGGTTCTTTGGTACTTCTGATGCGGTGCGCACGCCGAATAATCATCCATGCGCCCGCCGCCAGAAACAGTGCCGGCAGCAGCCATAGCAGTATGGTAAAAGGCGTGATCGGCGGTTCATACGTCACAAAGTAGCCGTAACGATCCACCATATAATCGACAACCTGCTCTTTCGTTTGCCCCTGCTGCATCAGCTCGTACACCTTCTGCCGCATATCCGACGCAATCATCGAATTGGAATCGGCAATACTGTTGTTCTGGCATTTCGGGCAGCGCAGTTGCATGGTCAACTCACGAAACTGTTGCTCCTGCGTGTCGTTGTCAAAGTGCAATACCTCGGAGGACGCCAGCACGCTGAACGACAGCAGTAATGCACCAAGGAAACTCAGCACTCTCATGCGCCGCCCTCCTTGCTGTATTTCTCCCACAGCGGTTGCAGCGTTTCTTGCCACACCTGCATATTGAGATCGCCCGCATGGCGATAGCGAATGATGCCTTTCCCGTCGATCAGGAAGGTTTCCGGTGCGCCATACACGCCCAGATCCAGCCCCAACATGCCGTCACCATCAAACAGGCTCATCGCATAGGGATTGCCTAACGTTTTCAGCCACTCCACCGCTTTGGGGCGTTCATCTTTATAATTCATGCCCACGACGCGAATCCCCTGCGCCGCCAGCGTGTTGAGAAACTGGTGCTCCGCGCGGCACGTCGGGCACCAGGTCGCCCAGACGTTCAGCAGCAGCGGTTTGCCATCACTCAGCTCAGATTGGTTATAAACCTTTCCCGGTTGATCCAGCGATTCAAGACGAAATGCGGGAACCGGTTTACCAATCAGAGCAGATTCCAACCGCATGGGATCATCGCCGTCGCTGTTGCGCACCAGTTGCCACAGCAAGGCAACGGCCAGCAGTAAAAACAGGGCGAGCGGAATTAACAAAATTTTGCGACTCATGATGCTGTCTCCCGAACGGCGCGACGCAGGCGATAGCGCGGGTCAAACATGCACAGGATGCCCCCTAACGCCATCAGCCCCCCGCCGTACCAAATCCAGCGGATAAACGGTTTGTAATACAGCCGCACCGCCCAGCTACCGTCATCCAGCTTTTCACCCAAGGCCGCATAGAGATCGCGCGTCACACCCGCATCAATGGCGGCTTCCGTCATGATCGCGCCGCTGGTGTTGTAGAAGCGCTTTTCCGCTTTCAGCGTCGCTTCCGGTTTGCCGTTGCGCGTCACTTCAATCGTCCCTTTTGCGCTTTGCCAGTTAGGCCCCACGACATCACGCACGCCTTGAAACGTAAAACGGTAATCGTGGATCGCGATGCTGTCGCCAGCCCGCATCCGCACATCCCGCTCGACGCTATAATTCTGGCTGAAAGCGATGCCTACCACCGTCACCGCCAGCCCAATATGGCCGCACACCATGCCCCACTGGCTCAGTGAGAGCTTGGTCAAACCGCGCAGCAGACCATGACGCCGAGTGGAATTGCTATGCAGCTCGTATACCGTTAAGAAGAACACCCACAGCGCCATCGACAGACCGACCACCGTCATGGCAACCAGCGAATCCTGTAACAGCCACGGCAGCAGCAACGACAATGCCGCAGTCACGGCCAGCGCAATCAGCAGTAGCTTACGCAGCTTTTGCGGCTCATCGCGTCGCCAGCGAACCAGCGGCCCTACGCCCAGCAGTAAGGCAAACGGTGCCATTAATAAGGTAAACATGGTGTTGAAGAACGGTGCGCCAATCGAGATGCTGCCTAAGCCCAGCTGCTTATGCACCAGCGGCAGCAGCGTTCCCAGCAGCACCACGAGCGTCGCCGCCATCAGGATCAGGTTATTACCGAGCAGGAACGTTTCCCGCGACCAGAGCGAGTTCGTGACCCGCGCCCGTACCCGGTTGCCTTTGATAGCAAACAGCAGTAAAGAACCGCCGATGACAATGACCAGAAACGCGAGAATAAACATGCCGCGCGCCGGATCGGAGGCAAACGCGTGCACCGATACCAATACGCCGGAACGCACCAGAAACGTCCCCAGCAGGCAAAGTGAGAACGCGCCGATAGCCAGCAGTACCGTCCAGGCCTTGAAGCTGCCGCGTTTTTCGGTAACCGACAGCGAATGCAGCAGCGCCGTGCCCACCAGCCACGGCATCAATGACGCATTCTCGACCGGATCCCAGAACCACCAGCCGCCCCAGCCAAGCTCGTAATACGCCCAGCCCGAACCGAGCACGATACCCAGCGTCAGAAACGACCACGCCGCCTGCGTCCACGGTCGGGACCAACGCGCCCACGCGCTGTCCAGTCGTTCCGCCAGCAGCGAAGCGACCGCAAAGGCAAATGCCACGGAAAACCCGACATAGCCCATGTAGAGCAATGGCGGATGGAAGATTAACCCGACATCCTGCAACAGCGGATTGAGATCGCGCCCGTCAATCGGGTAATCCGGCAACGTGCGCGTAAAGGGATTCGACGTCAGGATGATGAATAGCAAAAAACCGACATTAATCATCCCCATGACAGCCAGCACGCGGGCAACCGCATCCAGCGACATCCCCCGGCTGAATACCGCCACGGCGAAGGTCCAGCCGCTCATCAGCAGCACCCAGAGCAGCAGCGACCCTTCATGCGCGCCCCACGCTGCCGCCACGCGATACCAGACCGGCAGCGCACGGTTCGAGTTGTTGGCTACATAAAGAACGGTGAAATCATTGATCACCAGCGCATGCACCAACACGAGGAAAGACGCCAAAATGCATGCAAATAGCGCCCAGGCAAGTGGACGCGCCAATGCCATCAGGCGGGTATCCTGACGCGCCGCGCCCCACAGCGGATACACGCTGAGCAACAGCGCAACGCCCAGCGCCAAACAGAGCAGATAATTGCCCACTTCAGGCATCATAACCGTTTACCCTCTGTGGCCGCCGCCGGTGCATGGCCGTGCTGTCCTTCCATCGCCGCCTTGATTTCTGGTGGCGTGTAGTTTTCATCATGTCGGGCAAGCACTTCTTTCGCCATGATGTGATCGTCGGTGTCCAGAATGCCCTGTGCTACCACACCTTGTCCCTCGCGGAACAGATCCGGCAGCATCCCGTTATAGGTCACCTCGACGGAACCCTGCGCATCATAGACGGTGAAGCGGACTTCCAGACTTTGGCTGTCGCGTCGCACGCTGCCCGGCATCACCATGCCGCCGACGCGCAAGCGCTGCCCGATCGCCGGTTTTTCCTGCGTTTCGTTCTTGCCGTACAGAATTTCACTGGGCGTATAAAAGAGGTCGATATTAGAACTCAGCGCATAGAGCGTCAGCGCAATCGTCAACACCGCGCCGCAAATGACGGCCAGAATGGCATAGAGGCGGGTTTTACGCGGAGCACTCATTGCACCACCTCCATCGTTTCCGACTGACGGGCCGTGCTCTTGCGCTGCTCGCGCGCCTGCTGGCGACGGATGTCGTTCATCAATGTACGACGATGCCAGAGGGTATGACCGACCAACGCACTCAGCGGTAACAGCGTGAGCACCGCGGCCAGCCAGACGTAAAAGGCATAGCCGCCCATCGCAAAGAAATCCTGCCAGCTTGTGAAAGCGATGTTCATCGTGCGACTCCTCCTTTATTGAGCAACGCCGCAACCCAGGGCGCACGACGCTGCTGCACCAGTATCAAATTACGCAAGCGCATGAGTGACAACGTCACAAAAAGACTCATAAATCCTAACATCATGATGCGCAGCGGAAGACGCATAGCGGGATCGATAGTTTTTTGCATTTTTGTCGATCCTTGATGCAGGGTATTCCACCACTCCACCGAGAAATGGATGATGGGTAAATTCACCACGCCAACCAGCACCAGAATCGCCGCCGCACGACCAGCAAGACGGCGATCGTCAAACGCGTTGTAGAGCGCGATGATGCCCACGTACAGAAACAGCAGAACGAGTTCCGATGTCAGGCGCGCATCCCAGACCCACCAGGTCCCCCACATCGGTTTTCCCCAGGTGGATCCCGTGGTCAGCGCAATGAAGGTAAAGACTGCCCCGACCGGCGCCATCGCCGCGACGGTAAGCTCTGCCGTTTTTGACTGCCGAATCAGTCCGATAAGCGCAAACATCGCCATCACGGCATAAACGCCCATCGACCACACGGCCGCGGGCACGTGCAGGTACATAATGCGATACCCTTGCCCTTGCTGATAATCCGCGGGGGCAAATCCAAATCCCAGCAGGCAACCGCCGATCAACAGCGCCGCGCTAAGCAAGGCAAACCAGGGGATAAGCCTGCCGCAAAGGCCATAAAGGCGATCCGGCTGCGTAAGCTGATAGTGCTTTTTCAACATAACGTGTGCTCACTCTGCGTAAAACTCATCCCAACGGGACGATGAAGGCGATCCTGAGATCGGAAAATTATTGTATGCTCACCCGCAACGCCGCCGCCGTGGCAAACGGGCTCAGGGTGGCGCTGCCCGCCAGAAAGGCACCGAGGATCGCCAGATACCCGCCCACCGGCAGTTGCATCATGGCGGCCTCGACCGCCGCCGTCGCAAAAATCAACAGCGGTATGGTGAGCGGCAAGACCAGCAGGCTTAACAGCACGCCGCTGCGGCGCAGCCCGACCGTTAATCCCGCCCCAATAGCCCCCAGAAAACTGAGCGTGGGCGTGCAGAGCAACAGCGTTAACGCCATCACCCACCAGCCGTGACTGTCCAGCCCAAACAGCAGCGCAGCCAGCGGGGAAAGCAGTAACAGCGGCAGCCCGCTGACCATCCAATGCACCATAACTTTCGCCAGCACCACTAGCGGCAGCGGCAACGGCAGCAGCGTCAGCTGTTCCAGCGATCCGTCCTGATAGTCGTCGCGGAAAAGCCGATCCATCCCCAGCAGAGACGCGAGCAGTGCCGCGACCCACACCACGCCCGGCGCCACGCGCATCAATAGCTGCGGCTCCGGTCCAATAGCCAAAGGGAACAAAATGATGACGATCAGGAAGAACCACAGCGGGTTGAGAATTTCCGCGTTATTGCGCAACGCGACGCGCAGTTCTCGGGCAATCAGACGCCGCATGATGGGGTTCCCTCACTTGGAATAAGCGAGATACAGCGAATGCTCTGGGCGAACGGACGCAGCGGCTGATGGGTGGTTAAAATGATGATGCCGCCGCGCGCAATATGGTGTTCCATACGCTGCGTCAACATGTCGACGCCCGCCACATCAAGCGCGGTCAGCGGTTCATCCAGAATCCACAGCGGGACGTCGGTAAGCCACAAACGCGCCAGCGCGACACGTCGCTGTTGCCCTGCCGAAAGACGCGCCACGGGTACGTCTTCATATCCTGCCAGTCCGACAGCGGCCAGCGCCTGCCAAAGTGCATCCTGCTGCTGGTGCGGATAGAAAAAACGCAGGTTTTCTTCACCGGTCAGGACACTCTTGATACCCGCCTGATGACCTAGCCACAGAAGCTGCTGAGTAAACTGCTCGCGCATGCGGTTGATGCGCTGCCCTTGCCAGCAGATTTCCCCCGATTCAGGCGTCGCCAGACCGCTTAAAATGCGCAACAGCGACGTTTTTCCCACGCCGTTGGCACCGGCAATCTGTACCATTTCACCGGGGCTCGCCGTAAACGACAACGCGCTGAACAGCACATGCTCATCGCGTATGCAAACCACATCGCGCGCTTCTAACATCGGGGTGTACTCCTGCTTTCTAATGCCATATACCCTTGGATATAGAATAACATGGTGCCCTTACTCCCCCCTCTCGGGGACCCTAACCATAAAGAGTTAATCTGTTTTATTGAGATCAATAAAACCGGTGATTCCGGTTATTCTCGTCATTATGACGGTGCAAAAAGTCGTGCTGGAGCACAGCCTCTTGGTCATATTTTTATGCAGCCGCCGAGACTATTTCGTGCGCCACAAGACCTTCATTTCATGCTACCGCTTAGCACGCGCCCGACGCAGGGCGGCTCAATCGCCGTCGCCCTGCGAACCCTGGCTTCCGGCTAAATTATGCCGCTGCGCGGTGCCTTCGTCGGTATCTGGCTTTACGGACCGTTTGCGACACGCTCCCGGCGTGACGCAAGCTTTCGCCGCGTCCTGCGGCTCATCCTAAGCCAGCTACCTCCTCAGCATAATTTCTCACGCCGGACAACAAGCACTCCCCAAAGGCACTAAAGCGAAACTTATCACCTACTATTTCTGGCTGTTCTTCAGCAGCGTTGCGGTGTTGATTGCTTCGATCAACTGGACACGATTAACCCGCGGGCTATAGGTATCCAGCAAGCGCTGCCAAATCGCAATCGCGCGCGCATAGTCCGCTTTCAGGAACGCGTCCGACGCCAGCAGCATCAGCGCCGTCACTTCATTGGCATCCAGTGCCAGCGCTTTATCGACCATTTCCTGCATAGGCGGCGTGACGACCTGACCCGCCTGGTAATACAGCACCGTCGCCAGTGCCGAATACAGCTCCGCGCTGTCGCCCTTCAGCACAATCGCCTGCCGATAAGCGCGCAGCGCGTTGTCATACGCGTTGCGGTAAAGATAATATTCACCCAGCTCAGCCCAGAGGACGCTGTCGCTCGGCGTTTTACGAATGTTGCTCTGCAAGGTGGCGAGCTGTTTTTCCTGCTGCTGTGCGTCGCTAAAATCGTGTAGCGGATCGGCCAGCCGCTGGCGTTCCACCTGAACGAGCTCGGCGCGCTGGCTGAGCATGTAGAACGTCGCACTGCCCAACAGGATAGCGACGATCGCGACCGCTACGGCGATGACAGGCATCGGGCGCGGTGCAGAAGAAGAGGATGACGTTAACGGCAGGTCGTGAGACAGTTCGCGGCCCAGCATTCTGGCTTCATGTTCAGAAAGGTGCCTCCCTGCCTGCTCGCACTGAAACTGCCAGATGCGCTCGGCTAAACGCGCTAGCTTGTCCTCCCCCTCCGGCTTGCGCTGGGGCAACAGCGGCCATAACAGCCCGGCAGCCAGAACCGTAGTCGCGACAGCAATGAATACGAGATTTAACAGGTTCATAGGCTTGCCCCACGGTTCTGTCGCCGTATCACCCGCCACGCGATAACCGCAATCGCTAACAGCAAAAACAGCGGCGTGAGCCAGAGAATGCCCGTTTGCATTTTCATCGGCGGGTTGTACTGAACAAAATCACCATAGCGCTGATTCATAAACGCAATGATTTCTGGCTTATTTTTGCCCTGCTCCACCATGGAAAAAACCTCATGGCGCATGCTGACCGCCACGGGCGAATTCGATTCCAGCAGGCTCTGGTTCTGACATTGTGGGCAGCGTAATTCGCCGGCAATCGCCATCGCTTCCTGCCGCTGTGCCTGACTGGAAAACGCCCAGGTATCCACCACCTGAGCCTGCACAGAAAAAGTCAGCAGCATAAGAAGAAACGCAATGTGTTTAGTCATAGGCTTTTCTTCCTCTGAACCACCCCAGCAGTGCGCCCACGACCATCAACAGGCCGCCGCCCCACACCCAGCGGACGCCGGTTTGCACATAGAAACGCATGGCGTAGCGGTTTTCGCCGGTTTTCTCTCCCATCACGGCATACCATTCCCTGATCGGCCCCCAGGCAATACCCGGTTCAATCATCTGCTGCTTGCGTGCGTTGTAATAACGACGTTCCGGCATGACGCGGGCGATTGGCGAATCGCCGCGATAAATCGCAATCACGGCCTGCTCTGCGGTATAATTCTGCGCCGCCACTAAATCCAGCTGTAAAAAGCGAAAATGGTAGTCGCCCAGCGTGACCTGTTCTCTCTGACCGACATTGGCGCTGATTTCCTGTTTGCTGCCCGCAGAGAACACAATCCCCAAGGCAAACAGCGCCACGCCCGTATGCGCCAGCAGTGCAGGAAGCTGCTGACGTACCGCCGATAGCGGCTGCAACCACTGCGCGGCCATCATCCAGCCGATCAGCCCCGCAGCCAGTGCGACGGCGACCCCATGTGTCCATAAGACCAGCGCGGTGACGACACCGACCGTCAGCGTTACGACTACACGCCGGACAGGCCATCGCGCGCTGCGTTTCCAATAACCACCTGCCGCTACCCCAATGAGCAACAGCATCAACCCGCCGAAGGGCAAGAGCACACGGTTAAAATAGGGCGCGCCCACGGAGATCTTTCCCCACCCCGCCAGCCCGTAAATCATCGGGTAAAGCGTGCCAAGCAGCACCACCAGCGCGACGGCGCTGAATAACAGCAGCACCAGCAGTAGCACGATTTCCCGCGACCAGCCGGAGAAGCGGGCAGCGGAACGGACAAGCTGAGCGCGCCAGCCGTAAACCGCCAGCGCCGCCATACTTAAGCAGGCAAACAGAATAAATAAAGGCACCGCGCGGCCATGTTCGAGGGCAAAAGCATGAACGGAAACCAGTATCCCGGAGCGCACGATCAGCGTGCCCAGCAGACATAAAATGAACGTCAGCAGCGCCAATATCAGCGACCAATGGCGGAATATACCGCGCATGCGGGTGACAGACAGGCTGTGCAGTAACGCGCTGGCCGTAAGCCACGGAAGCAGCGAGGCATTTTCTACCGGATCCCAGAACCACCATCCTCCCCAGCCGAGTTCGTTATAGGCCCACCACGATCCGAGGATAATGCCCAGCGTTAGCAGGCTCCAGGCGGGCAGCGTCCAGCGCCAGCAAATCCAGGCGGCTGGTGCCGTAAACTCACCGTGAATCAGGGCGGCTAGCGCCAGTGCCGCACTCACGGTTAACCCGCCATAGCCCAGATAGAGCAACGGCGGATGGAGGATGAGGCCAATGTGTTGCAACATGGGATTGAGATCCCTCCCCGCCACCGCTGGCGGGAAGAGACGTACAAAGGGATCGGAAAAAAAGACAATGAATACCAGCAACGCGGTTGCTATCACGGCCAGAACCGCCAGCGTCAGCGGGAACAGGTCGCTTGTCGCCTTACGGTAGCGGCAAGCGAACGCGGCACTCCAGCCGGTTAAACATAACAGCCACAGCAGCAGCGACCCTTCATGCCCGCCCCATACCGCCGCCATTTTTAGCCCCAGCGGTAAATCACGGTGGCTATGCTGAGCGACGTAATTAACAGAAAAATCATCCTGCACCACGCTCAGCGTCAGCGCGACAAACGCGAACAGCACCAGACCAAACAGCACCAACGTCCAGCACCGCGCCAGTCGGTACGTGCCCGACCAGCGTAGGGTGTAACCTGAAAATGTCAGCAACGCCGTCGCCACACCGACGCAAATCGCCAGCAACAGCGCCACATACCCACATTCTGGCAATAACAACATCAACAGGCCTCTTGCTGGGAATTAGACAACGGTTAACTGCCCCGCATAGAGGATAAAGAAACGCAGTAGCAAAACGCCCACCAGACTCAGGCCGCACACCGCCAACACGCCATAAGGTGAATGCTGTCGGCTAGCCCATGACTTGAGCAGCAAGGGAATAACGAGTCCAATCCCGACCACGCCCAGCCAAAACCACACGGCCCAGAATCCCCCAGCCAGTGCGGCCACCAGCGCGCGCTGCTTCCCATCGTCCCCTAAGGCCAAGCCGATAAAGAACGCGAACAGCAAGAAGATCTCCAGCCACACGACCGGTGTTTCAACACGGTGTACAAAGTGCGCTTCTTCGCTATGCGGATTGCTGCGATGGCGGCAGGCCATGGCGATCAGCGCCACCGCAGCACCGGAGGATACCCCGGAAAACAGGAACAGCACGGGTAAGATCGGGTTATTCAGCAGCGGATAAGTCTTCAGCGCGGACAGTAAAAACCCGGTGTAAGCCCCTAACATCACGGCCAGCAGCAGCATTACGATATCCAGCGATTTCTGCAGCGGCGCCAGCCAGCCGAGCACCCTCGGAACAAGAGTCAGCTTCGGTAGCCAGCGCTGTTGCAGCACGATAACCTGCTCGCTGAAAATATTGGCGAGCCAGACCGCCAGCGCCGCCATGTATACCTGAAACAGCATGACCCCGACCGACATCACCGAAGTAAAGCTGTAATGGAACATGAGCTTCCAGAACGTCCAGGGGCGCGTCAGGTGGAAGATCAGAATCAGCAATCCAAAAATGATGGTGCACGGTGCGAGAATCAGCGTGGTGCGCATAAGCGTACTGTCGGCAGTTGCCTGCTCGGGGTGGTAGCGCCGCAGCAGGGCCGCCAGCGTCACCAGCCCCGCAGAAATGCCCACCAGAAACAGGTAAATCGCAATCGGCCAATCCCAGACCAACGAATCAAAATGGAATGCGCTTGAAGACACGGGCGTCATTGATGAACCTCCCCGTATTTAAACGGTACGCGATAAACCTTAGGACGAGTGCCGAGCGCGATTTTGTAGCGATACGTCGGCTGTTGACGAAGCAGGCGGGAAATCTCGCTGTCAGGGTCGTCAAGGTTACCGAACGTCAGCGCCTTCGTCGGACAAGACAACACACAGGCAGGCAGTTTTCCGGCCTTCAGGTTGGTCTTGCGGCAAAAATCGCACTTATCCGCCGTTTTCGTCTTCGGATGAATAAAGCGCACCCGATAAGGACAGGCGGCAATGCAATATTGACACCCTACGCACAGATCGGGATTCACATCTACAATGCCGTTTGCCGCATCACGGTATGACGCGCCGGTAGGACACACGTCAACACAAGGTGCATGATCGCAGTGCTGGCAGGAATGACGGAAAAAACGGTATTTCACGTCCGGGAAGGTCCCGATTGGTTCGCTGCGGACGATCGTCAGGCGCGATACGCCCTCCGGCACCTGATTGACCTCTCGACAGGCATCCATGCACGCCGTACAGCCGATACAGAGCGATTCATCGTGGATCATGCCGTAGCGGACGCCGTTGATATTCAGCGTCTGTGCGACAACCTGCCCCGCCGTGCTGGTGAGGGCAATCAGCCCTCCCATACGGGCAAGAAATTGACGACGAGAGCAACTCATGGCTGCCTCTTATTACCCAGATGCACTGAGGCTGGGTTAAAATCGGGGTTATTACGCTGGTCGCTGTGGCAATCCACACACAGCTTGATGCGGCTCTTGTCGTTCAGCGTCTGCATACTATCCTGCGTGGGGTGCAACTGATGACAGCTGGCACACGCTACTTTCGTCACATGCATATCGTGTGGCCAGAACGCTTTCTGCAACTGTTCCGGCGCATGGCATGACATACAGACACCGTTTTGCTCTTCCACCTTGTACATCGGGAAGTTAAAACGCATGACATCTTTCACGCCTTCGCGATGCAGCAGTGACGGCTTGCCGTGACAGTTAGTACAGGTCAGCTGTTTTTGATTATGCGGGTTGATGGCGGAAGCATGTTTACCCTGCATGCCATCCTCTTCCGGTTTATGACACTGTAGACAAGCCTCATCAGGATTGCGCTGTGGCATAACCTCCCACCGCTCTCCTTTTTCCGCCTGAGGTGCGGGCTGCGTCAGCCCTGGCAATGCCCAAAGCATGCCTGATACCAGCACCCCGGCAGTCAATAACGAACGTAATACGCTCATATCCACTCCACTCTATGTTCGCCCGCGTCCACGGGCGATGGGGTTATTGGCTCAGTCGTCCAGCTTTACGCGCTTGCTCGTCCCACTGCGGCACCACCGTATTCAGGAAATCCTGTTTTTCGGCTTTGATTTGCTGCATGTTGAGCCCAATCGCCTGCTGCGCTTTCTCTTTTGTCGAGATATCCGGCAGCTTGACTTCTCCTGTCACGCCTTTTTGTGCCAATAGGCGTACCAGTTTGGTTCTCGCCTCAGCGGATTTACTCAGCGACGTGCCTAGCATTCGTAAGCCTTCATCTGGCGCATGCATGTGAATACCATGAGAGGCAACCGCCAGATCCCAGCGCCATTGCGCATGACGGATATCCATCAAAATCGGCTGCATTTCCGCTTCGGTTGCACCGGCATCCCAGGCCGCCTTGGCCTCAAAATGCGCATGAACCAGCTGTTCTTCTGCTTTCAGTTTTAATTCATGAATAGCCGTTTTACGTTCGGCGACAACCGCCTGCATCGCCGCTTTATCCTGCGTGTGGCAATTGGTACAGGTTTCGCCGTAATTATCGAAGGGGTTACCAATTTTGTGATCGGTGTACAGCTTGCCGTCTGCGTTTTTCACTTTCGGCATATGACAGTCGATACAGGTCACGTTGTTTTTACCGTGGATACCGACGCTCCAGGTTTCATATTCTGGATGCTGGGCTTTCAACATCGGTGCGCGGGAAAGGGTGTTAGTCCAGTCGGAGAAAGAAATGGCGTCATAGTATTTTTCCATGTCTTCGACTTTCGTGCCGTTATCCCATGGAAATTTCACCGCTTTGTCTTTACCAGAAAAATAATACTCAACGTGGCATTGTCCACAGACCATTGACTGCTGCCCGAATCGACTGGCTTGATCAAACGGCTTACCAATCGCTTCCATTGCGCGCTCAGCGTAAGGACGGGAGAGCGTCAACGCCGGTTTGCCCTGAGCAAAATCCGGCTGTGCGGTCTCATGGCAGTCCGCACAGCCGAGATCGTTAGTAATCTCCGGCCCGCCTCGTGCCCACTTGCCTTTGAAGTAACCGTCCTCACCTTCTTGTTGAATCAAGCGGGCGACATCCGGGCTTTTACAACTCCAGCACGCCATCGGCAGAGGGCCATCTTCTGCCGTCTTTGGTGCGCCGGTACGCAGCGTTTCACGTACGTCTGTGATGGCATAGGCATGGCCGCGCGGCTTGTTATAGTCTCTGGAGAAGGGATAACCCGCCCAGAGGACTACCATCATCGGGTCTTCTGCCAACGCGTCGTGACGCTCAGACTGCTCGCTGGTCGCTTTCCACGAGTTGAATTGATCGGGGTGTTGAGCGGTGAAGACTGAATTTCTTGCTTCTATTGGAGCGGGAGGGGGGGCCGCCGGAGCCTCAGCGGAATAGGCTGGCATCATAAGAAAAAGACTGGCTACCATGCCCCACAGATAGGAGATTGACGTGCTTATCCTGACCATGCGTTTGTGTCCAATTTAAGCCGCCTACTGGCGGTCATTTTAGTTATCCATTTGACAGAAACCACAACAACTGTCGTGACATTACTCGCCTTATGAATAACAAAAAGATGCATTCAAAATATTGTTTTTGATCAAAGGTAAAGAAAAGTAATGAATCGTATCGAAAGTTATATGAGGATTGTCTCAGTCACGGCAGGATGGCGTACACGGTGAAACGCGAACAGAGGTTGCCACGGGTGCTTCCAGACTCCTTTCTGATACCCCGTGGCAGAAACAGAAGCTTATAGTCACCCACTGGGTGCCGGACAAACGCCTAACGCTACTCGGACATTCTGCCCTTGCGAAGGGGTAACATTCTGTCCAGCGTATTATCACGCACAATATAATGATGAAATAACGCCGCCGCAGCATGAAGACCAATAATAAAATAGCCGGCATTGGCTATCAATTCATGTAACGATTTCAGATTGTGCTGAATATTTTCATTCAAAACGTGCGTAATAGGCATTGCTATTCCAAAGAAAGACCATTCCACCTGCCCGTAATAAAGCGAAGCTATCCCAAAAACCGGTAATAAAATAAACATGAGGTATAACACGCCGTGCGTTATTTTCGCCGCTATATGCTGCCAGCGCGGCAGCGGTGGGACAATAGCAGGATCGCTATGCCTCATTTTCAGCAACACTCTGATTAACATAAGGAATAACACACATAAACCTGCTGTATAATGCGTCAGCGCCATGGTTGCTCGCTCAGGACTGTTTTTTGGCGTAAATCCTTTAAGCTCCATCGCAGCATAGGTAATCACTACCATGATAAAAACAAGCCAATGAAAAATAATTTGGCTAGTCGCATAGGTTTTTTTCATTTTCAAATACCCGTCGATTAACAGTAAGTCATTTATAGAATCTAAACCTTAAGCGTACATTAATATAAAAATTTTCATTTCCGAAAAAATTCTTAAGGTTGACATAATAATTCACTGCCAGGATGACCTTATTTTCAGCAGAGGCTCCTATTATGCGAATAATGTCACCCTATACATTAAAATGGTTACATGGCGGATACGAACAGAATGATATTTCAACGTCAATACGTGAAAGCTATCATCAGATTTACAACGCCTCACTTTCCCGCTGTATGCCCTGGCTTCTCGGCATGTACGATGCCCGTGGCGAACTGAGAGCAGCCTGTGGCGTCCAGACGGCTTCACAAGGTGTATTTTACCTGGAGCAATATCTTGATGCTCCCGTTGAAACGATGTTGTCCGCTCGTATTAACCTCCCCGTTTCGCGGGAAAAAATCGTCGAAATAGGAAACTTCACCGCACATGACGGCGCTTCAGCACGCGTTATGTATGCCGCCATCTGTTTATTACTCAACCAATATCACTACTCGTGGATTGTCTTCACCGGCACCAGGAAAATTCGCAACATTTTTCATCGACTCCATCTGCACCCCATGCTACTGACGCCTGCCAGCGCAGCACGGCTGGGCGATACGGCACAAGAATGGGGTGAATACTACCAACATGATCCGCAAGTTATGGCCGGAGAACTCACAAACGGAAAAACCACGTTAAGACAGACAAGCATGTTGCTTAACCTGTTTACCACGTTACCTGATGCTCCTTGGATAACCACGGCAGGAGAATCCTATGTTTCTGGACAGGCTTGAACAACTCGCCCAACAGTGCCCTGATGCCGTCGCTTTACAAGGTGACGGTCGGACATGGAGTTGGAAGCAATACCATGAAACCGTTATGGCGATTGCAGAGCGCTTAACGTCACTCGGTATAAAGCGCTTAGCACTTGAACTAGAAAATAGTCCAGAGTGGGCCATGATCGATCTGGCTTGTCTTGTTAGCGGGATTGTGATCGTCCCCATTCCCCCTTTCTTCACCGTCGGACAAAAGACGTGGGTAATGTCGTCCGCGTCTATTGATGCACGGATCGGTAGCGCGCCCCTGGCAGAGTGGCAGACCTGTGATTTCCCTCTAGGGCAACTGCAAACCCGAATCGTCGATGAACCGATTTCTCTGCCTTTTGGTACAGCCAAAATCACCTATACCTCTGGCACTACAGGGGAACCGAAAGGGGTGTGCTTAAGCCTAAGCGGCATGGAGTGGACAGCTCAAACCCTTGCGAGTGAATTGCGCTCACTCCACTTACAAAAGCATTTGGTGACATTACCGCTCAGTATTCTGCTTGAGAATCTATGTGGTATTTACATCCCGCTGCTGCTGGGGGCTGAAACCGTGGTGCTGCCACCGTCACACATCGGTTTTGAAGGCTCCAGTCGGTTCAATGCGACGCAATTTTTACAGGCGCTACTACGCTGGCGCCCTGAGAGTCTGGTACTGGTGCCAGAACTACTGCGTGTACTGCTACAGTTGCATCAGCAGGCTCAGGAAAGCACACAGTCATTGCGCTTCATTGCCGCAGGTGGCGGCAAAATCTCAACCCAACTACTGGGACTTGCAGCCCAGAGTGGACTTCCCATTTTTGAAGGCTATGGACTGTCAGAATGCGGTTCCGTCGTGGCGCTGAATCGACCTGGCGCCACACGGCAGGGTAGCGTCGGCAAAGCCTTGCCGAGCATCCAACTGGCGGTTGATGGTGACAGGCAACTGCTCGTGTCCAGTCCAGCCAATGCGCTAGGTTATCTGGGGGGGCCCTCACCTTCATTGACGGTAGCGACAGGCGATCTCGGCAGCGTCGATGATGATGGCTTCATCTATATTCAGGGCCGCATGAAAAACGTGCAAATCAACGCCTTTGGCCGCAATTTTTCCCCTGAATGGCCAGAAGCGGAGGCCATGGCCTGTCCCGCAGTCCGCCGCATTGTGATTTTCGGTGAAGGATTAGTGCGTAATGTGGCACTGGTCGACGCATTTGACGGACAACAGGAGCTCGCACGGGAACAACTGATGGCTCTTTCTGCACAGTTGCCAGATTACGCGCAACTGCACCGATTACTGTTTACCCATACGATTTCATCACCCGATATGTTAACGGCCAATGGCCGTCCTCGCCGCAATGCCATATGGCAAACCCTACAACATCAGATACTCACCCGTAGTGAGGAGGAACAACAATGAACTTCTATCAACAATTACAAAATAAAACAACGACTGAACGTCAACAGTTGCTTTCGTCTCCGACTATCGCCCGTTGCCTCGATGGCAACATTTCACGCGAGATGTATATCGAGTTTTTGACTCAAGCGTACTACCACGTCAGCCATACCGTCCCATTATTGATGTGTGCAGGTAGCCGCCTCCCTCCATCGCATGAATCTATGCGCGGTGCAATTTCTGAATATATCGAGGAAGAATACGGCCATCAGGAGTGGATTCTGAATGATATCCGCGCCTGTGGCGGAGATGCAGAAAAGGTCAGATTAGGGACGCCCGGCTTGCCCATTGAAATGATGATTGCCTTTCTTTATCACCGCATTGAACGTGTCAACCCCATGAGCATCTTTGGCATGGTGTGGGTGCTGGAAGGCACCAGCGTGTCTATTGCGTCCGCCATTGCTACACGAGTGGAACAGGCACTGAGGCTACCAAAAGAGGCAACCACCTATCTGCGTTCTCACGGCGAGCTAGACCAAGATCACCTGAAATTTTTTGCCTTGCTGATGAATACCGTCACGGATAAGCGAGATCATGATGCCATTGTTCACACGGCTCACCGCGTTTATCACCTGTACACACAGATGCTCAATCAACTGGGGAATGGCTAAAGTGAACCTGCATAATAAGACAATACTGCTGACAGGCGCGAGTGGCGGAATTGGTCAGGCACTCGCACACGCCTTAGCGGAAAAAGGGGCAAACCTCTACCTTGTAGGACGTAATGAACAGGCGATGCAGCGTCTGCAACAGCAGTTGCCCCGTCCAGAACAGCACTGCATCGCTCTGATGAAAACCTATTCAGAGATTGAAATCATTACCCTTGCAGCCAGATTTAATGAAAACCATAAGTTGGACATCCTCATTAATAATGCAGGATGCAGCCATTTTGCGTTGTTTGAACAGCAATCTTTCGATGATATTCGTGAACAAATCCAGACCAATATTGAAATTCCCACATTACTCACTCGCACATTGTTAAAGAAATTGAGTCAACAAAGCATTGTCCTCAATATCGGTTCTATCTTTGGGGAAATTGGGTATCCCGCATGGAGCGTCTACTGTGCCACAAAAGCCGCTATGCATCGTTTTTCCGAAGCCCTAAGCCGCGAGTTACAGGGTAGCGGAATTTCTGTACTGTATGTCGCCCCTCGGGCAACAGAAACCGCACTCAACAGCGAAGAGGTCTATGCACTGAATCACAAGCTCGGTAACCGTCACGATTCCCCAGCCTTGGTTGCTACCCAAATTGTCCGTCTCCTTGAAACAGAACAAAAACGATACCGTTTTGGCGTCATGGAACGGCTGTTTGTCAAAATGAATGCCTGGTTTCCGGCGCTCGTTGACCGAGCACTGAACAAAAAATTACCGGTCATTCAGGCGTTCGCTCGAGGCAAAGTCAGAGGAGGAAATAAATGAGAACACGCAATATGCTGGTGATCACATTCGCAAGCGCGGTGTCAGTGTCTGTGCAAGCAAATACATCCCTGAGTGCATTACAAAACACGTGGTCCGTTTGTCAGTATCAGACTCTGGAAGCACAGAAAGAAGGATGTTTTAGCACACTAAGCCAGCAAGCGCATGACGCGAGCCGTGCCAAAAACGATAACGATGCAACGCTGTTAATTTGGTCAGGTATTATCGATAGCAGTTGGGCTGGCGCAAAAGGCGGCTTGGGTGCTCTCAGTCTGGTTAAACAGGCTCGCACATCGCTTGAAAAAGCGATCGCTATTGACCCCAATGCGCTTGATGGTTCGGCCTGGACGAGCCTCGGGGTACTTTACTATCAGGTTCCCGGTTGGCCCGTCGGTTTTGGTGACAAGAAAAAAGCCGACGAGATGCTAAAAAAAGCGCTGACGCTCAGTCCTGATGGCATTGATGCCAATTATTTTTATGGTGACTTTCTGCTGAAAGAAGGAAAAGTCGGTGAGGCGAAACGTTATCTGGAAAAAGCACTTCACGCTCCGGCTCGGCAAGGGCGTGACATTGCCGATAATGGTCGTCGCCGAGAGATAGGAAACGCGCTGGCAAGCATTCAATAACGCCCCTGCTGGCAGATAGCGTTAAACCACGAGTCCGTACCAACCATTTTCTGTGGTAAAGGGAACGGTTGGTTCTCTTCAGGGGCTGATTGGAAGCGGGCATGATTTCTCAAGCCCGCTTCCGAAGACGCTATTTAACATAGCCTCTGAACAAGTTTTGCCCCGTTTCGATGGTCACACCACCGTGTCATGTACGTCAGGTAATCCCCCTCGCCTGCTTGTCACTATAGCAAGGCAGACCCACTCCCGTTCAGGATTCAGTGCTTATTTCCATAGGCCAACGCCAGCTTGGCGTAGAAATCTTCCAGCGTGAAGCGGGCATCGACGGCGTTATATACCCGAATTTGACGAGCATTTTCCTGAGGCGCATAGGTTAGATCGTCGTTTAACTGTGGCGCATTGACCAGCGTGTAATGGTATTCGTGGTCATCCAGCAACAGAGATACCGAGGGGTTATCGCCCAAGACCCACACTTCGCTTTTCGGCCAGGGAACATCCTTAATGGTTTCAGAAATCGCACGATTAAACTCGATCAGCTGTTGCCACAGGTACTCTCCGACCTTCCCTTGCGGCTTCACGCGTACGGCAAGCTCAGACAGCGAGACGCGCACGGACATATAGACATTATGTGGAACCTGCCACAAAGGCACCTGAGACTTGAATACGCTGTTCGCCGCAACCGGATCGTTGAACATATTGTACTCCCAGCCCCCTTTCGGATAAGGCATGCCGCCAATCCACACCACCGTCATTTTGCTGGCAATCGTCGGTTCAGCCTGCAATGCAGCGGCGATATCCGTAATCGGCCCCATGACTAACACAAACAGCGGATGCGAATCGTCTTTTAATGCTTCTTTGATCAGCATTTGCGCCCCTTCACTCAACGCAGGCGCGCCACCGTCGGCTTTCAGCGCTTGCGTCGCACCGCGATAAACGGGAATGTCCGTTTTTCCCATTACGTTCATCAGCCGCTGGAGCTCGTGGTAGCTCTCCATCATGCTGTTTTCTCCATCGCGTTTCATTAACGGCGCAGTACGGGAGTAGTGGGCGGCAATCAACCCTTTCACCTGCATCGTCGGCGTCAGCACCGCATGGGCAACGGCAAAATCATCATCAGCCTCGTTTTTCGCATCGGCGCTGATGATGACGCGGATCTGTTTATGATCGGCCACGTCAAAAGGTGAGGTTTGCGCCTGCGCGGTGAACGCGCTGAGGAAAGGCAATGCCACGATCAACATGGCGAAACGGGAAAAATATCTGCGCATAGAGGTAATTATCCTTAACGGGGCTTGGCAGTCATTGGTATGGCAGCCTGACAATGCAGGCTGCCATCAAAGAACGCGGGCATACGACAACGCTGCCCGCAGCACGAAGACGCTATTTAAAAAGCTTCTGAACAAACTCGCTGTACGCCGGTCGCCAGACGTCCATTTCATGGCCGAGATTCGGATAATGGTGGTAGTCAAACCGGATATTCTTCTGCTCCAGTGTCGTTTTCAGACCCGCAATATCCTTACCGGTGATGTTGTCGGTTCCGCCAATCACGACCGTAAAGTTATTCAGTTGCTGATTAATCTGCTCAGGCCGCTCAAGCTGCGCGGCAACGGCCGTGTTTGGCACCGTTTCAGTGGTAACGCCGCTGAACGTTGCCAGCCAGCCGAAGTGATCCAGGTGGCTCATGCCGGATACCAGCGCCTGATAGCCGCCTTGAGACAGCCCGGCCAGCGCCCGGCCGTTTGCATCCTGACGGACGTTAAAGCGTTTGCCGATCTCGGGGATGATGTCATGAATAAGTTCTCTGTCCGCCGCCAGCGCATTGCGCGGATAGAACACCTTACGGCGCTCCTGCGGGGGATATTCTTCCGGGATGATGCCGGGAACGTCCGTTTCCGTATCAGGAATGACAACCAGCATTGGCTCAATCTTTTTCTCTGCCAGCAGGTTATCCATCATCTGCGGTATCCGCCCCTGTACCACGGCCGATGCCCCCGTATCGCCGAAACCATGATAGAAGTAGAGTACCGGCAATGGTTTTGACGATTCGCTATAGCCCGGTGGCGTCCAGACATACACCTGACGCTCAGATTTCAACGCGTTGGAGTGATAGGTCAGCGTTCTCAGCTCGCCGTGTGGCACCTGACGCACATCCAGAATGCTTCCCGGCACCAGAATCAGGCTGGTATTGACCTGACGCTGCGGTTTAGTCAACGCCGTGCCGGTATCAATGGTGCGAAAACCGTCCACGCTGAAGAAATATTCATACAGGTTCGGTGCCAGCGCGGGCGTCTTGAACGACCACACGCCAGAGCCATCTTTCATCATCGCATGGGACACGATGCTATCGGGCGTCGAACCGGTAAAAACACTGACCTGTTTCGCCGTTGGCGCAAACAGGCGGAAGGTAATGCTGCTGTCCGCATTTACCGCCGTGACATACTGGCTCACAGGGACTGTGGCCGCTGGCATAACAGGAAAATCGGCAGGTAGCGCAGAAGCGTTGACAGAAATCCCTGTTAATGCACCCAGAGTCAATAATGATAAAGATATTTTCTTCATGTTCATTCGCATAATCCCATCCCGACTATCACGTCATCGAGTCTGTTTTTGCTAAATGTAGCGGCACCGCCGAAGCGGTGCCGACGTGGTGACAGGTATTACCACCAGACTTCCGCTTGAACACCCACGGAGAATTGATCGCTCTTACTGTCGTTAAAGGTGGCCTTGCTGATATCGTTATCTTCAATTTTCAGGTAAGAACCATAGAATCGAATCTCTGGACGAGAATTCAAGATACTCGTGTCGACTTTAAGCGCATGGTACAGCGTGGTCTTATAACCTGACTCATGATAATTCATACCATTGGCCTTATTGGTCTGATTAAAGTACGCCAATTCCACCCCCGTCTGATTGAACTTATCCCAAATATAAGCAGGGCGAAGTACGGCACGAATACTATCGAAATCGGTATTTGCACCCGTATCATAACTATAGATGTCATTACCTTTTGAATAGACCAACGCATTCGCCATAATAATATCATCACGCAGATACATTTCTCCTTGTGAGATCACACGAAATGCATTTCCTGAATGGTTGCCGTAATAATCACCATTTCGGCTATACGTTGGGTTCGCATCAGAGATATTAGCAAAACCGCTGGCAATAGAATTACTCGCACCTTGAACGGTGAATTCATTAAACCCGCCGTTATATAATCCTTGACGTAAAATGACACCAGCGGTCCAGGCGTCTTTCAATTTATACGATAAACCATCGATTTCATTATTATTCTGCACATTGCTCTTATTGGCTTGCGCATATTTACCAATCAGAGACAATGTTGCATCATCCCACAACGGAATACCTTTATAGCGAATATCAACCGCATTGGTATTAACCTGATTTTTATCTTTTTTCGGGTCATTATATACGAATCGCCGCGCGTTAACGTCTTCACGGTTCAAAGAGACATCAAGTTTACCCACGCCCAACTGCCAGTTCTCAATACCTACACCGCCCGCTGCTTCAGAACGGTGGCTTTTCCAGTCCAGCATCTGAATTTCATAGACTGGCAGGGTATTTTTACCTACCCAAAAATCAGCCTCTGGGGCGAATGGTAAAAACCCTTTCGTATTGACGTACATCTGGGAGAATTGCAGTTTATTTTCATTATCGGCGTCTTCGCCAAACCAGGCGCTGTTGTACTGCATCCCCACGTTACCATCCAATTGGATGACGGCATCAACACGTTTATTCCCTTCTGCATACACTTTTTGGCTCAGTATGAGATCGAACCAACCACTGTGCTCATTACCAAAACGCCCTAATGAACCAATCGCATACGATTTTGGTGCCCCATGATCGGCCGTTGCCCATCCCGAACGGAAGTACCCCGTATAGCTAAAGCCAATATCATCCTTAACGAATTTACTCACTTCAGCTAACGTTAATGGCTTCTGTTGTGCACTTGTCGCGGCATCAGTCGTATTTGTGGCGGGTTGGACAACAGGTGCAAGAACCACCTGATTAGCCGATGACGTGCCAGAAGAAGCAACAACCAGCGGTTTATCTTTTGCCGCAGAGTTTGCTGCAAGACGTGCTTTATTCTCCGCGTTCGTCTTATATTCGCGCAGTTCTTTCTTCGTTGACTGCAATTCAGCTTTATTTGCCGCCAGCTCTTTCTCCAATAGTTCCAGTCTTTCTTCTACGGTCAATTTTGCGGCCATAGCACCATTAGACAAAAACACGGAAGACATCAGTAATACCATCATCTTTACAGGGAATTTTTTACGCATGATTATTATCCGAGTAGGGTACATTTTAACATTGGAAACAGCGGTTTTAAGTTGAGACAACCCTCTCGCGACGCTAGCCGCAAGTCCGCCTATTTATAAAAATTTTTGTAAAATCTACATGACCGTTTATATGATTTAATGGCTAGTTCATTCCCTCCCGTTTCATTTTATTCCCCTGCCATCTTTCCCATGGATAGTAAAAAAATAGAGTTCGCATTCATTCCAGATCTTATTGCTCTGAGAATGAATGCGTAAATGACTCATCGATGCGATGGTTTATTTCAACGTTTCACCGTTAGAGGAAATGACTTCTTTATACCAGTAGAAACTTTTCTTACGCCGACGTTCTAATGTGCCGTTCCCTTGATCATCACGATCGACATAAATGAAGCCGTAGCGTTTCGACATTTCGGCTTTTGATGCACTCACCAGATCAATCGGCCCCCAGCAGGTATAACCCATCACCTCAACACCATCTTCCAGCGCTTCACCTACTTGATACAGGTGATCGTTCAGGTATTTGATGCGATAGTCATCGTTAATGCTGCCATCACTTTCAAGTTTATCTTTGGCACCCAAACCGTTTTCCACAATGAACAGCGGTTTTTGGTAGCGGTCATACAGGTAGTTCAGCAAATAGCGCAGCCCTTCCGGGTCGATCTGCCAGCCCCACTCGGAGCTTTCCAGATGCGGGTTCGGCACCATGTTCAAAATATTGCCGCGCGCTTTCAGGTTCACTTCTTCATCAGTGGTCACGCAGCCCGTCATGTAATAGCTGAAAGAAATGAAATCGATAGTTTCTTTCAACGACTGACGATCGTCTTCCGTTACCGTCAGCGTAATCTCGTTCTGTTTAAAGAAACGCTTCATGTACGCCGGGTAGTATCCTCGGCTTTGAACATCGCCGAAGAACAGCCAGTCGCGGTTCTGCTGCATCGTTTCCATGACATCCGCAGGTTTGCAGGTTAATGGATAGAACATGGAACCCAACATCATATTGCCGATTTTGGCATCAGGGATGATGTCATGACACGCCTTCACCGCTTTGGCACTCGCAACAAGCTGGTGATGAATCGCCTGATAGATATCCTGCTTACTACTCTCGGTAGGTAAACCAATTCCTGTAAATGGTGCATGTAATGCGCAGTTAATTTCGTTGAACGTCAGCCAATATTTCACTTTGTCTTTATAGCGCTGGAATACCGTGCGGGCGTAACGCTCGAAGAATGTAATCGTTTCACGGCTTCCCCAGCCGCCATAATTCTTCACCAGACCATAAGGCATTTCATAGTGGGAGAGCGTCACCAAAGGCTGAATGCCGTACTTTGCCATTTCATCAAACAGGCGATCGTAAAATGCCAACCCTGCCTCATTCGGCTGGGTTTCATCACCCTGCGGGAAAATACGCGTCCAGGCAATCGAGGTTCTCAGGCATTTGAAGCCCATTTCTGCAAAGAGCGCGATATCTTCGGGATAACGATGATAAAAATCGATCGCGATATCTTTAATTCCGCTGTCGCCCGGCGTACGCGTGACGATCTCGCCAAAAATACCCTGCGGCTGTAAATCAGACGTCGATAACCCTTTGCCGCCCGTCAAATACGCGCCTTCAACCTGATTGGCTGCGATCGCGCCGCCCCACAAAAATTCTTTCGGAAACTGATGGCTCATCTTTTCTCCTCCCAATTGGGTCGTAAATTTCAATGTCAGCGGATTAACGTCAGTAAAGTGCCCTGTTCCTGCACGGTGTTTCCGGCGGTAGGCAGAACATCAACGTAATCTTCGCTATTGGTGATAATGACGGGCGTTGTCGTGTCATAGCCAGCTTTTTCAATCGCCTGATAATCAAACTCCACCAGAAGATCGCCCTGCTTCACGACATCGCCGGTCTTAATGTGTGCAGTGAAATATTGACCATCCAATTTCACCGTATCGATGCCGACGTGAATGAGCACCTCGGCACCCTCTTCCGATTCAAGCCCAATGGCATGGTTAGTTTTGAACAGCGAGGCGACCGTGCCATTCACCGGTGAAACCACGCGCCCGGTCTGCGGTTTAATCGCAATGCCTTTTCCCATTAACCCACTGGCGAACGTTTCATCACCAACCTGCTCAAGCGGCAGCACCGAGCCCTCGATTGGACTGCTTATCTCTTGCTTACGCGTCACATCGCTCTGGCGCGGTGTAGCTTGTGCTGCTGACGCAGGAACATTTGCTTCTGTCGTCTTCTCCTGCGCCGGAATTCCGAAGGCCCAACTCGCGGCGGCGGCAAAGGTAAAAGCAATCACCGTACCGATAATGGCGGCCCAGACCGTGTTATCGACACCTGTCGGTGGGATAACCTGGGTAAAGGTAAAGATGCTCGGGAAGCCGAAGGAATAGATAGTGGTATGGAAATATCCCAAAATGGCAGCACCCATCGCGCCACCAACACAGCCAAAAATGAAGGGACGTTTCAGCGGCAGCGTGACGCCATACACCGCCGGTTCCGTAATACCAAAGATCGCAGCCGAGAAAGCCGAACCGGAAATTCCTTTCAGCTTCATATCACGCGTACGCAGCAGCACGCCCAGTACCGCTCCCGCCTGCCCTAATACCGCAGGAACCAGTAGCGGCATCATAGTGTCATGCCCTAATACGCTGAGGTTATTGATCATCAGCGGCGTTAGCCCCCAATGCAGACCAAAGATCACGAACACCTGCCACAGCGCCCCCATCAACGCGCCCGCAATCATGGAGTTCAGCCCATAAATCAGCTGATAGCCGCTAGCCAGCATATGTCCAAGCCAGGTTGCCGCCGGTCCAATCAGCAGGAACGTGACGGGGACCGTGATGCAGAGGCACAGCAGCGGCGTGAAGAAATTGCGGATATTGATATGCAATATGGCATTCAGCGGCTTTTCCAGACGTGAAGCAAGCCAGGCCGAGAAAATAATCGGAATAACGGAAGAGGCATAATTGATGAAGGTAATTGGAATGCCCAGGAAATACAGCTGCTGGTAACCTGCATTTTGCATAGCACCAAATTCAGCAATCATCGATGGATGCACCAGCGTGGCGCCAATTACCATGGTAACAAATGGATTGCCACCAAATTTTTTCCCTGCGGTATAGCCTAATACTACCGGGAAGAAAAAGAATAACGCATCGCTTGCCGCAAACAGCACTTTATAGGTTCCGCTGGTTTCAACCATCCAACCACACGCCAGACTGAGCGCCAGAAAACCTTTTAAAATACCCGATGCGGCCATCACCCCAATTAACGGGGTGAATATTCCAGAAATAACATCAATGAAGCGCGAGAAGATATTTCCGTCTTTCTCATCGCCGTCTTCATGATTCGCGGAATCAGTCCTGTCGGTCAATCCAGAAATATCCAACAAGCTGTTATAGACATCACTAACATGATTACCTACGACGACCTGAAATTGCCCGCCGCTTTCAACGACCATGATCACGCCTGAGTTATCTTTCAGCGCCGCGGCATCCGCTTTTTTGTCGTCTTTTAATTTAAAACGTAATCGGGTTGCGCAGTGCATGACGCTAATGATGTTGCCGCGACCACCGACACCATCGAGTATCTCACTTGCTAATGCTTTGTATTCCATCGTCTATCCTTAATGCTATATCCGTCATACTTCAAGCTACATGTGCGTTGGCTGCGTTCGCTCACCCAAATCACTTACCCGAGTAAGCTCATCGGGATTCACTTGCTTGCCGCCTGCCTGTAAATCGAATTATTTAGGATATAAACAGACTTAAATATCAATAATTTAAGATTGCCAGTTCTGTTTGAGACAAAAAAAAACCTAAATCGTTTTTCCCAATACACATTGAGAAAACGATTTAGGTTTTGCCTGCCCGCCGAGACCAGCCTGACAGTAACAATCCTACTTGTTTGTCAGCGCGACTTACGCACTAACAATAAAAACGTACTTCATCTGATAATTTGCTTTCCACATACTTTATGCTTTCACTTTCACCGTGTGCAAGGATATTTACCTTATCACACGGCTATTTTGTGACGAAAAGCAAATTAGCAGAAATTATTCTCCATCACCTGATTCTATTTTATCCTGACCTTCTGTTCGCACGCGTTCAATATGAATCGTTAAGAACATCAACTCTTCTTTCGTTAACGTGTAGTGATATTTTTGAATGATGTGCGCCTGTATTTTTTCCGCACAGCGATAAGAAAGTTGATACCGTTGTTTCACGACATCATGTAATGATTCATCATCACTAAATACTGTGCTTTTTCCTATTAGCCGCTGCGCGAAGAACTTCAAATGCGTCACAAAACGGTGATAACTTAATGCTTGTTCGTTATAATCCAGATTCAACTGATATTTTACAATATTCAGTATTTCCTGCATGATTTTGGTAATTTGCAGGACTTCCGGCATTTCGCTGTCGAGCTGTGCGTTCACCAAATGCAGAGCAATAAACCCGGCTTCATCTTCTGGTAAGCGCACGGCCAGGCGCTGCTCAATAATATCCAGCGCTTCCAGACCGACAGCGAACTCTTTTGGATACAGGCGCTTTATTTCCCATAACAGCACATTGCGGATATCCACCCCTTGCTTATGGCGTTCTATCGCAAAATGGCAGTGATCCGTTAAAGAGATATAGACACTGTTTTGCAATTTCCCCGGCAAACGATCTTTGGCCAACAGGATGATCTTGTCTGCTGTCGTAATGACATCCATCGGAATCTCTGACAGCAACTCCTGTAGGCGTGACGTCAGTTCCCCGGATTTCATCACAAACACGCGTTCAATCAGCGTTTCGTCCAGCAGATCGCCAGAGTGCTTTTTGAAGCCCAGCCCGCGTCCCATCACAACCGACTCATTATTGTTTTCGTCGATTACGGTAACGACATTATTGTTGAGTATTTTGGCAATCTTCATTTTTCAAACCCTGGAAACAAAAAAACCAGACACCCGTAACAAGAACGAGCATCTGGTTTTGCCTGCTTACGCAGTAACAATCCGCAATAGCAGGTAAACTACCATCTACCTTTATCTTCTCAAGAAGCATGACACAAAAACGTGATACGGATCGATAGAAAAGCGTGCAGCTTACACGCATTTTCTTTATTTATTGCCAGCCGTTACAAGAATCGCCCACTTGCCTTCGTTCACCGTAATACCGCATTCATACCGCGGATTTGTTAGGCAGTTGCGCAACAAATTTGGGTAAAAACACCAAATCGATCAATTTTTTGCGTAAACGCGACAAAATATTCAATTTCATACCTTTTACCACCTTGTTTCTCGTCGCTTAATAACTATAATACGGAACGTCGTTTCAATTGAATGGTTTCAGCTAAACAACGTGCCACTATCAATAACATTATTATCAACGGCATCGCCAACGCGACTCCCGCAAATCTTATGCGACGAGCGGTTGCGCACTTCATCACCCATTCATTACGACCATCTATACTTACCTTTTCTATACTGTTTCCTCATACATTCTTTCCAGCGGCTTGCCTCGCATCGCCACTGGTTCACTCGTTTTTTTATCCATCACAACTTGTAGAAACTATCGTATGAAAAAGACAAAAATTGTTTGTACCATCGGGCCGAAAACAGAGTCAGAAGAAATGCTTGGCAACCTGCTGTCTGCCGGCATGAATGTTATGCGCCTGAATTTCTCTCACGGGGATTACGCAGAACACGGTCAACGCATCAAGAACCTGCGTGCCGTTACGGAAAAAACCGGCAAGAAAGCCGCTATCCTGCTTGACACCAAAGGCCCAGAAATCCGCACCATGAAGCTGGAAAACGGCGCTGACGTAACACTGACCGCGGGTCAAACGTTCACGTTCACCACCGATCAGAGCATCGTGGGCAACAAAGATCGCGTCGCCGTCACGTACGCGGGCTTTACTGAAGACCTCAGCGTCGGCAACACCGTTCTGGTTGATGACGGTCTGATCGGTATGCAGGTTACGGCAATCAACGGTAACGACGTTGTCTGTAAAGTACTGAACAATGGCGATCTGGGCGAGAATAAAGGCGTCAACCTGCCTGGCGTTTCTATCCAACTGCCTGCACTGGCTGAAAAAGACAAACGCGACCTGATTTTCGGTTGCGAACAAGGCGTCGATTTCGTTGCAGCCTCCTTTATCCGTAAGCGTTCAGACGTTGAAGAGATTCGCGCTCACCTGAAAGCACACGGTGGCGAGCACATCCAGATCATCTCCAAGATCGAAAACCAGGAAGGTCTGAACAATTTCGACGAAATTCTGGAAGCGTCCGACGGCATCATGGTTGCTCGTGGCGACCTGGGCGTTGAAATCCCGGTTGAAGAAGTGATCTTCGCACAGAAAATGATGATCGAAAAATGTAACCTGGCACGCAAAGTGGTGATCACCGCGACGCAAATGCTGGATTCCATGATCAAAAACCCACGCCCTACGCGCGCTGAAGCTGGCGACGTGGCGAACGCCATCATCGACGGCACCGATGCCGTTATGCTATCTGGCGAAAGTGCGAAAGGTAAATACCCGCTGGAATCCGTTACCATCATGGCAACGATCTGTCAGCGTACAGACTCTGTGATGAAAAGCCGTCTGGATACCATCAAGACTCCTCCGGTTCTGCGTATCACTGAAGCTGTCTGCCGTGGTGCAGTCGAAACGGCAGAGAAACTGGATGCTCCGCTGATTGTAGTTGCGACCAGCGGCGGTAAGTCTGCCAAGTCTATCCGTAAATACTTCCCGAACGCCCGTATTCTGGCGCTGACAACTAACGAAGTCACCGCGCGTCAGCTGCTGCTGAGCAAAGGCATTGATACGCTGCTGGTGAAAGAAATCGCGTCTACCGATGATTTCTACCGCATCGGTAAAGAAGCGGCGCTGAACAGCGGTTATGCGCAGGCTGGCGACGTTGTGGTGATGGTCTCTGGCGCACTGGTTTCCAGCGGCACCACCAACACCTCTTCTGTACATCGTCTCTGATCCCAACCATCAGATCGGTAAAAAGCGCCTTAATGGCGCTTTTTTTATATTCTGAAACGACTTCCTACAGTGCGATAACCTAATTAATGCGTTTGCGTAACATGCCATTTAATAGCCTAAAGCCTCGGAGTTATCCGATAAAAATAGCACTGTTTTCCTTACTTTTTTAATGAATATGTAAAACTCGCTGTTTCTTTGAGCGAACGATCAAAATTAAGCATGTTCTCATCAAAAATTTATTCTCATTAGAAAAAAGTTTGTGTAATACTTGTAACGCTACATGGAGATTAACTCAATCTAGAGGGTATTAATAATGAATCGTACTAAACTGGTACTGGGCGCGGTAATTCTGGGTTCTACTCTGCTTGCTGGTTGTTCAAGCAACGCTAAAATTGATCAGCTGTCTTCTGACGTTCAGACTCTGAACGCTAAAGTTGACCAACTGAGCAACGACGTGAACGCAATCCGCTCTGACGTACAAGCTGCTAAAGACGACGCAGCTCGTGCTAACCAGCGTCTGGACAACCAAGTTCGTACTTACAAAAAGTAATCGAACTGGTTAAGTAGTGAAAATGGCGCACATTGTGCGCCATTTTTTTTGCCTGCGTTTTACGCTTTCAGCTTTCCCTTTCAATCCCTTTTTTCGCCTGTTCAAGCCTATTCATCCTTCCACTCTATCCCTGAGCGAGCACAGATGCGCCTGAACGCATCTGGCCGCGTTATTTCATTATTACCGAGCGGTGGTACTGATAGCCGTGATCGGCGCAGCCTGATGCGTTCCAGACGCTTCTGGGGCTGATTCCACCGGTGGCTGATAAGTATTGATATCTTGCCCTACGCTCACCACGATTGGCATACCTGAGCGACGCACAATCGCATCAGCAACCGCTTTACTGTCCGTCTCTGCATCTTTAACAAACGTCTGCGTCTTCGCCGTCAGCGGAATTGGCATGGTTTGCGGATCGTCCTTATCGGTCTTGGATAAAGGCTGATGCACTTCAACGTAGCGTTTGCCGTCCGGTTCAACGGAGGTTTTAATCGCATCGTTAACAATCTGCACTCGCGTACCGACTGGCACGTTGTCGAACAACGCCTTAATGTCATCCGGACGCAGACGAATACAGCCAGAGCTCACGCGCATGCCGATGCCGAAGTCAGCGTTCGTACCGTGCAGCAGATACACGCCGCCGTGTGCAGACAGACGCAACGCATGTAACCCCATCGGGTTATCCGGGCCGGCCGGAACGACAGCTGGCAGCTTAATGCCCTGCTCTTCAAGATAATGCTTGCGGATGTTTGCCGTTGGCGTCCAGGTCGGGTTCTCACGCTTCTCACTCACGCTGGTCGTCATTAGTGGCGTATTGCGCCCCAACTGACCAATGCCGATCGGGTACACAATGACGGTATTCTTCCCTTTCGGGTAGTAGTAGAGGCGCAGCTCCGCCAGATTGACCACAATACCTTCACGCGGGGTATCCGGAAGCAGCATTTGCGTTGGGATGGTGAGCGTGGAACCCGCTTTCGGCAGGTAAGGATCCACGCCAGGGTTCGCTTCCATCATGCCCAATAAACCAATCTTGAAATCCGCAGCAATAGCTTCCAGCGGACGCCCATCATTGGGGACCGTATAAGCGATATTCTCGCCGATGAGGCGGCTATTTGGTGGCGGTAGCGGGTATTCCGTCGCTTTAGCGGTGGTGCTGGTCAGGTATGCCGCGAAAGCCATACCAAGTAAAGTTAACGCGCGTTTCATATTAGATTCCCTACAATCAATAACATCTGGCTGTGTACCCAGAGTGCAGTATCCGGCTATACCTCTTGATCTGGTGTCAATGCGACTATTACTGCCACTCTCCACCGAACGTGGGTATATATTAGCATTGTTGTAACAAAAGAATATTTTATTTAAAAATCAAAGCATTGATATTCAATTCTTTACAAAGCAGAGTCAGCATAAAATTTAACGGGAAATAAATATACGGGACGAATTCTGAAATATCAGCGAGTTAATAAATAGGCCGGAAAACAATAACGTACCGTTGGTAAAAAACCGTAAATGAAAAAAACAAAAAAACGCTGGACGTTTTTTCCGTCACAGCGCTTTTTTTATACTTCAGGAAAGCAGAAAACAGGGAAGAGAATTAAAGCAGTGCGGCGGCGTGCGCACGAATCGCGCGCAGCATGGCCTCAAGCCCCTGAGAGCGGGATGGCGTCAAATGTTGATTCAACGCCAACGATTCAAAGAAAGGCCGCACATCCAGCTCAACTATCTCCTGCGCTGTCAGCCCCTGATACAGGCTGAAAACCACCGCAATCAGCCCTTTCACAATGGCAGCATCGCTGTCGCCGTGCAGAACGATAACCCCCTGCTCATCAGGCTGCGCCACAATCCAAACCTGACTCTGGCATCCCGAAATCAGGTTATCCGGATGACGCCATTCATCAGTCAGTGGATCAAGACGCTCCCCTAACTCGATGATATAAAGATATTTCTCTTCCCAGTCATTACAGCGCGCAAAATTGCGCGCCAGTTTCTGCGGTTCTGGCAGACTCGCCATGTTTTCCTCCCCGAACAGGATGCGCGTGGCGCTTAACTGCCCAGTAATCGATGGATACGTTGCAATCCGGCAACCAGCCGGTCAATTTCTTCGCGTGTAGTATAAACGGCCAGCGAGGCGCGGCACATACTGGGAACACCGTAGTGTTCCATCAGCGGCATCGCGCAATGGTGGCCGGTGCGAATCGCAATACCATATCGATCGAGGAAACTTCCGACATCATAGGCGTGGTGCTGCCCAAGATTAAACGCAATAACGCCATGACGCTCAGCAGGGCCGTACAACGTCAGATCGGGCACTTGCTTTAGTGCCTCCAGCGCATACTTCATCAGCGAGGATTCATAACGTTGAATCTCTTCGCGCCCCAACGCCGTCACGTAGTCCAACGCAGCGCCTAATCCCATGATACCGCCCGTATTCGGCGAGCCGGCTTCAAACCGCCACGGCGAATCCGCATAGGTGGTGCCTGTGCGCAGGCTAACCTGACGAATCATCGCCCCGCCCCCTTCCCACGGCGGCATAGCCTGAAGCAGATCACGCTTGCCGTACAGCACGCCAATACCCGAAGGGCCGTAGATCTTATGTCCTGAAAAGACAAAGAAATCACAGTCCAGATCCTGCACATCGACAGTCTGATGCATAATCGACTGCGCACCATCGACCAGCGTAACCGCGCCAGCCGCTTTTGCCTGTGCGATCATGGCCTTAACTGGGTTTAGGGCACCGAGTACGTTAGAGATTTGCGTTACTGCCAGCAGACGAGTTCGCTCATCCAGTAATCCAGGAAGCTGCGCAACGTCCAGTGAACCATCTTCGGCAAGCGGCAATACACGAACCTCAACGCCACGCGCTTCCGCCAGCATCTGCCAGGGAACGATATTCGCATGGTGCTCCATCTCGGTGATGATCAGGTTATCGCCCGGCTGAATGAAGGTGCGACCATAACTGTTAGCCACCAGATTGATGGCCTCCGTCGTCCCGCGAACAAAGACAATCTCTTCTACTGAAGCCGCATTGATAAAGGAGGCTACCTTCTCGCGCACAGCTTCCATCGCGCTGGTCGCTTGCGCGCTCAGCGTGTGAATACCGCGATGAACCGCGGCATATTCATGGCTATAGAATTCGGCTTCGCGATCGATAACCGACTGCGGCTTTTGCGCACTCGCGGCGCTATCAAGATAGGCTAACGGCTGGCCGTTAACCTCGCTTGCCAGCAGCGGGAAATCGGCGCGAACCCGTTCAATAGGATAACTCATCATACCGCCTTGCCGGCATTCGCCAGCGCGTTGGGCAAACGCTGCGCGATACGTTGCAGAACCACATCTCGCAGAGGTTCGTTTTCAATCGCTTCTGTGACTTCCGCCGCAAAGGCGAAGATGATCATCTGCTGCGCATCTTGCTCCGTAATACCGCGAGAACGCAGATAGAACAGTTGCTCTTCGTCCATACGGCCAATGGTGGCACCGTGGCTACATTTCACGTCATCCGCGTAGATTTCCAACTGCGGCTTGGTGTCGACCTCAGCCAGTCTGCCCAACAGCAGGTTATTGTTGGTCATCTGTCCGTCAGTTTTCAGCGCGTGAGGCGCAACTTTGATCATGCCGTTAAACACCGCTCTGGCGCGATCGTTGACGATGACTTTATGCAACTGACGGCTTTCACCATAACCCTGATTGTGTTCCAGATACGTTCGCGTATCACACACTTCGCTGCCAACGGGCAGAATCAGGCTATTCATGGATAAATTGGTACCTTCGCCGTTCAACTGAGCGCTGGTATGGTGGCGCGTCAGCCCAGCTCCCAGCAGGAAACTGTGGCTGCGAACCCGAGCGTCGCGTGCCAGCACCAGATCGTTATGTGCGAAGTGGTAGCTCGCCGCCGCTTCAAACGCCAACTTATAGTGGCTAACCTGGCTATTTTCTGCCGCATTCACCGTCAGGCGTGCGCCGGTAAAGTGGGCATGCTCATCCAGACTGACGTAGTGCTCAATAATTTCCGCACTCGCGCCGCGTTCAACGTTCAGATGATGGCGGTGGTGAACCGTGTTCAATGCCGCCGCCTGGCTGCTGCTGATGTGCAATAGGTAAAGCGGTTTTTCCGCCTGCTGTCCGGCAGCCAGACGAATCAGCGTACTTTCGCCAGCCAGACTTTCGGTCAAATGCAGGAACACCTCGGATTGAATAGCCGTAGGCAACACGCCCTGTGCACGCGATGCCTGCACATCAACCTGATAAGGTCCCCATGCGCTGTCGCTGAGTTCAGCATTAAATACGCCATCAACAAACACCAGACGCCAGCTATCCACCGCTAAGGTCAGTTCCTCCACCGCCGCACGATCGAGAGACTGTGCCTGCGGTGCGACAAATTCGTTGCTCAGCAAACCATCCAGCGGCGTGTATTTCCAGTGCTCGTGCTTACGGTGCGGTAAGCCAAGACGCACCACATCCTGCCAGTGTTGGTTCGCCGTTTCAGAACGGCGCGACACATCGCGTTCAAACAGACCTTGCCATTGCTGCAGCGCCTGCTCTTGTTTCTGTGCGATGCCAGTTTTACCCGTCGCGTTCTCGCTCGTCACATTATTGCCCGTCGGTAAGCCAGCCATAGCCTTGCTCCTCCAACTGTTTCACCAGCGAGAAATCACCGGATTTCACAATGCGCCCTTGATACAGAACGTGGACGTGATCCGGTTTGATGTAATCAAGAATACGCTGGTAGTGCGTAACGATGATGAACGAACGTTTGCCGTCGCGCAGGGAGTTCACGCCGTTAGAGACGATTTTCAGTGCATCGATGTCCAGGCCGGAGTCGGTTTCATCCAAAATGCACAGATCCGGCTCCAGCGCCGCCATTTGCAGAATGTCGTTACGCTTCTTCTCCCCCCCGGAGAAGCCCACGTTGACCGAACGGGTCAACAGATCTTCCGGCATATTCAACAGCTTGATCTTCTCTTCGATAAAGTCGGCGAAGTCAAAGCGATCCAGCGGTTCTTGCTCGCGGTATTTACGCACCGCGTTAACGGAGGTTTGCAGGAAGAACTGGTTGCTGACGCCGGGGATCTCGACAGGGTACTGGAACGCCATGAAGACGCCCTCGCCCGCGCGATCTTCTGGGGACAGTTCCAGCAGATCTTTCCCTTTGAAGCTCACCGAACCGTCAGTCACTTCGTATTCTTCACGTCCAGCCAGCGTCGCGGAGAGCGTACTTTTTCCTGAACCATTCGGGCCCATAATCGCGTGAACTTCACCTGGCTTAATGGTGAGATTAAGCCCTTTGATGATCTCTTTGCCTTCTACGCTGACTTTTAAATTTTCGATGCTTAACATGCTTATTCCTTCCAACGCCCAATGCGACGAGCGCTTAATGAATTCCGGGACCGATGATTCTCATTATTCGTCTGTGAAAATCCCGGTAACCGCCGAATTAACCCACGCTGTGTTCCAGGCTAATCGCCAGTAACTTTTGTGCTTCTACCGCAAATTCCAGCGGCAATTCAGAGAAGACGTCCTTACAGAATCCGTTCACGATCATCGAGATAGCGTCATCTTCGCTGATACCGCGTTGCAGACAGTAGAACAGCTGGTCTTCGCCAATTTTCGAGGTCGTCGCTTCGTGCTCCAACTGCGCGGTATTATTGCGCACTTCCACGTAGGGGAAGGTATGCGCGCCACACTCGCTGCCGATCAGCATAGAGTCACACTGGGTGAAGTTACGGGCGTTGGCCGCACTCGGCATGATCTTCACCAGACCACGGTAGGTGTTCTCACTGCGTCCGGCGGAAATCCCTTTGGAGATGATGGTCGAACGGGTGTTTTTACCGATGTGAATCATCTTCGTGCCGGTGTCAGCCTGCTGACGACCATTGGTCAGGGCAACAGAGAAGAATTCGCCAACGGAGTAGTCGCCACGCAGAATGACGCTCGGGTATTTCCAGGTGATCGCTGAACCGGTTTCCGACTGCGTCCATGACATTTTTGAATGCTCGCCTGCACACAGCGCGCGCTTGGTCACGAAGTTCAGAATCCCGCCTTCTGCGTCATCTTTACCGGAGAACCAGTTCTGCACCGTGGAGTATTTCACTTCGGCATTCTTGTTGATGATGACTTCCACCACGGCGGCGTGCAGCTGGTAGGTATCACGAACGGGTGCAGAGCAGCCTTCGATGTAGCTGACGTAGCTGTCATCATCGGCGATCAGGATCGTACGCTCGAACTGGCCGGTTTTCGCCGCGTTGATGCGGAAATACGTCGACAGTTCCATCGGGCAGCGCACGCCTTTCGGGATGTACACAAACGTGCCGTCAGAAGCGACCGCCGAGTTCAGCGCCGCAAAGAAGTTATCGTTCGCCGGTACGACCGTACCGAGATACTGACGCACCAGATCGGGATGTTCCTGAATCGCCTCGCTGAATGAACAGAAGATAATGCCTTTTTCAGCCAGCTCATGCCGATACGTGGTCGCAACAGATACGGAGTCGAAAATCGCATCGACCGCCACTTTCTTGCCTTCACGGACAGGAACACCCAACTGATTAAACGCATTCTCTACTTCGCTGGTCAGGTAATTATTCACGTCCGTAATCCCGGATTGCTGCTTGGCACCGGGCTCAGAGCCGCAGCTGTCGTCGCAGTTACCGCAGGAAGGCGCGGAATAATAGCTATAGTCCTGATAGTCGAGTTTTTCGTAATGGGCTTTCAGCCAATGCGGTTCTTCCATCTCCAGCCACGCCTTGTAGGCGTTGAGGCGGAATTCCAGCATCCACTCAGGTTCATTACGCTTCGCCGAGATCGCCCGTACGACATCTTCATTGATGCCGCGCGCCAGCTCATCGGTTTCCAATTGCGTAAAGAAACCTTCTTTATAGCGTCCATCACCCATCCAGATCTGGACATCATCAGGTACATCTACCGTGCTACGTGCCATAATTTTTCATCACTTAAATGCCAAAGCTTTCGCCACATCCACAAGCATGCTGCGCTCTGGGATTATTAAACTTGAATATCTGATTCAGCCCTTCACGGACGAAATCAAGTTCTGTGCCGTCAATGAAAGGCATCGCTTTCAGTGGGACATACAGTTTTGCACCATCACGTTCGAATACCAGATCGTCGGTTTCGAACTCCTGTACCAGATCCAGCACATAGCCAAACCCCGCACAGCCTGATTGTTTAACGCTGAGCCGCAGTCCTTGCACAGCCTCATCCTGCTTCATCAGATTCTTAATCTGCTTCACGGCGCTTTCTGTCAGCGTCAATCCCTGCCAGACATTTTCATCCAGTGAAAACGTCCCTACATTTTCCGCTTGCATATGGAATACCTCATTACGTGTGGTACCAGTTTTAGGCTGGTTTCCCCTAATGTTAGTGATAATGAAACTAGCTTCAACCTCTTGTTTCGCAGGGCTATTCGTAACATTTCAGTTTTTAGCAAGCCAATAGCACCATTTTACACGTCTCGGGCGCGCCAAACAACGTAGTAAAAAACCAGCTAAACAATTGATAATAAATGAATTAATAGCATCACCCCTGTCCCTTGCGGTCAGGTAAAAATTATCATCTCGTTATCATTATTATAACATTTATCGGTGATACCTATTTATAAAACAGGGAAGGTATATGAAAATTTATGTGACTTCCGATCGTACTTTTTGGCGTTAAAGCACATTTTGCCCATTGATCGTGGCCTTTTTTATCAATATGATAATGATTATCATTTCATATTCAGGATCGATCACCATGCTTTCCGTGACTGCCTGGCTGCACCACCAGATTGACGAATATAAATTTCAGATTCGCGATGCCACCGTTGATTTTTACATGGCGGAAGCTCGCCTGAACCGTCCTGGAAGCAATATTGACCATTTACGTCGCTATCATAACGCCTGCATGGATATGGTTGAACTCTGTCTGAGAAATGGCGATGACGACAGCTATCTGCATGCGCTGGTCAAGCTGCACAATCGGTTGATTAAAGAGATTAATAATGAAGGGCGTTGCCATCTCTTTCGCGTGCAAAGCTACTACTTTGCCCGTAACACGCTGAAGTCAATTTGCCATCAACTAAGCATGCAAGGCTCATGGGATAAAGCCACCGCGTTTCAGACCGATTTCGTTAAGCGTGTGCCTTTTCTGCCCTGAAGAGCACTGTCTTTTCAAAATAATGCCATTCCAGAAAAACAGAACCAGACCGGCTAGCAGTCTGGTTCAGCGCCTCATGTTTACGGCGTAATGACGGATGTTGTCAGACGTGAAATGCAGCACAGGCGATTTTGATTATCAAAAATCTCAATCTGCCACACCTGGCTACGGCGCCCAACGTGAAGCGCACGGCACACGCCCCGCACTTCACCTTCGCGCACGGCTCGCAGATGGTTGGCATTGATTTCAAGGCCCACCACCTGCTGATCGCCCTCAGAACACAGATAGCCCGCGACGGAACCCAGTGATTCCGCCAGCACGACGGACGCGCCGCCGTGTAATAAGCCGAACGGCTGGCGCGTGCGAGAATCCACTGGCATCACGGCTTCCAGATAATCCTCCGCGATATGGGTATAGCGGATACCGACATGACCCACCATGCACGTTTGGCTCGGTTCGTTAAGTTGCTCAAGCGTAACCTGTCGTTTCCATAGCATCAGATAATCTCCAGCAGGGCCTGTAGCGGATGGCGTAGTGCACTGCCTTCCATACGTTTCACCTGACTGCGGCATGAATAACCGGTGGTCAGGCAGCGTTTCTGCGGTAACTTCTGCAACACCTGTTGCCAGGATAGTGCATAAATGCCCTGCGAATTTGCGAGGTTTTTGGTTTCATGGCCGTAGGTTCCCGCCATGCCACAGCACCCGACGCTGACATTCTCCAGTTTGGCACCAAAGCGCGAGAAGATATCGGACCACTGTTTCGTGCTGATCGGCAGCGCCGTGGTTTCCGTACAGTGTCCCAGCAGATACCAGGATTCGCCAGTGACAGGCTGCGGTGTACTGTCTGCCAGTGCCGTCACCAGCCATTCATGCACCAGTTGCACCTGAAAATCACCACGCTTCTCACCCAGAATTTCACGGTATTCGTCGCGATAGCACAGCACCAACGCCGGATCGACGCCTACCATCGGCATCCCCAGTTTAGCGACGCGGTTCAGGAAATCTGCCGTCTTCGACGCCGTTTTGGCAAAACGCTGCAAGAAGCCTTTAATGTGCTGCGCCTTCCCGTTCGGTGAGAACGGCAACAGCACCGGTTTCAGCTTCAGCTTTTCAATCAGATGGACGAAATCTGCCACCACCTGCGCGTCGTAATAGCTGGTAAACGGATCCTGTACGATGAGCACGTACTGCTGGCGCGCCGCTTCCGGCAACTGTTCCAACTGTTCCAGCGTGGTGTTGACGCCACTGTGTCCGGCAAACTGTTGGCGCAGCGACGGCGATGACAGCAGCGGTAAATCGACCATGCCGATCTGGCTGCGGCTCAGGTTATTCAGCAACGGCATTTTCAGGAAGAAGTTAAACGTCTTCGGGCTGCGCGCCATCAGCGGCGCATAGCTTTCAACACCGGCGACCAGATAGTCACGTACCGGACGCAGATAGCGTGTGTGATAAAGCTGTAGGAAGCGGGAGCGGAAACCGGGCACGTCAATCTTGATCGGGCACTGCGTTGAACAGGCTTTACACGCCAGACAGCCCGACATCGCGTCTTTGACTTCGTGGGAGAAATCGTAATCCCCCTGCTTCGCCTGCCAGGTATTGCGGGTTTTCTGGATAAACGCACGCAGGCTCAGCTTCTGCTGCGGCAGTGCCTTCTCCAGCGCTACCGGATCGACGCCCTGCTCCGCCAGCAGACGTAACCATTCACGCACCAGCGTCGCACGACCTTTCGGCGAATGAATACGGTTGCCGCTGATTTTCATCGACGGACACATTGGGCTACGGGCATCAAAGTTAAAGCACAACCCGTTACCGTTACATTCCATCGCGCCACGGAACGCCGTACGCACCGTCAGTGGAATCGTGCGGTCGAACGTGCCGCGCTTGACCGCATCGACTTTCATCATCGGCGCATCCACGTCCAGCGGCGCGCAAATCTTCCCGGGATTAAGTCGGTTATCCGGATCGAACGCCGCTTTGATGCGGCGCAGTTCGGCATACAGTTCCGGTCCAAAAAATTCAGGGCTATACTCGGCGCGGAAACCTTTACCGTGTTCCCCCCACAGCAGGCCACCATATTTGGCCGTCAGCGCGACAATCTGGTCGGAAAGCTGTTTCATCAGCATTTCCTGTTGCGGATCGCACATATCCAGCGCCGGACGCACGTGCAGCACGCCGGCATCCACGTGACCGAACATACCGTACGTCAGGTTATGGCTGTCCAGCAGCGCGCGGAATTCTTCGATATAATCCGCCAGATGCTGTGGCGGCACGCAGGTATCTTCCGCGAACGGAATCGGCTTCGCCTGCCCCTTGCTGTTGCCCAGCAGGCCTACGGCTTTTTTCCTCATGGCATAAATACGTTCGATGCCGGCCAGATCGTTACAGGTTTGATAGCCAATCACCCCGCCTTCTCCGCTCGCCAGCAGCGTATCTAGCCCCTGACATAGCGCGTCGACCTGCCCGTTAATCAGCGTTTCATCATCACCCGCGAACTCAACGATATTCAGACCAAGCATTTCCTGATTAGGCACATCGGTAATCAGTTCGCTAACGGAGTGCCAGACGATGTCTTCGCGGGCCAGGTTTAATACCTTAGAGTCCACGGTTTCAACCGACAGCGCCTTCGCTTCTACCATGAACGGCGCATTGCGCAGCGCTGAATTAAAAGAGTCATACTTGATATTCACCAGACGGCGAATCTTTGGCAACGGCGTGATATCGAGCTTCGCTTCGGTGATAAACGCCAGCGTGCCTTCAGCACCGGTCAAAATTCGCGTCAGGTCAAAGGTATGGAGATCGTCGCTGAACACATGGCGCAGGTCGTAACCCGTCAGAAAACGATTCAGCTTGGGGAATTTGTCGATGATCAACGCGCGCTGTTCGCGACAGCGGTGCAGCACCGTATGGTAAATACGGCCGATGGGAGAATCTTCTAACGCCAGCTTCTCTGCCAGCTCTACCGGCATCGCATGCGTATCCAGCATCTCGCCGCCCAGCAGGATCGCACGTAGCCCCAGCACATGGTCTGAGGTTTTTCCGTACACCAGCGAGCCTTGCCCCGATGCATCGGTGTTGATCATGCCGCCCAGCGTCGCCCGGTTACTGGTCGAGAGCTCGGGTGCAAAGAAGTAACCATAGGGCTTCAGGTACTGGTTTAGCTGATCTTTAATAACGCCCGCTTCGACGCGCACCCACCCCTGTTCAGGGTTAATTTCCAGAATGCGGTTCATATAACGCGACATATCGACCACGATGCCGCGATTCAGCGCCTGTCCGTTCGTTCCCGTACCGCCGCCGCGTGGAGTAAAAGTCAGCTCTGAAAAACGCGCTTCACCCGCCAGGCGGGATAAGATAGCGACATCAGCGGTTGAGCGCGGGAAAACCACCGCATCCGGCAAAAGTTGATAGATGCTATTATCCGTTGCCATCGTCAGACGATCGGCATAGTTGGTCGCCGTATCGCCTGTAAATCCATTTTTCTTCAATGCTTCCAGAAAATTAAGCACCGGCTGAACCAGCCCGGGAGATTGCGTGATCTGTGGGATCATTATTTTTTGACCCTGTCCGTACATGATGTGTTTGCCAATATGTCGTGATATGCCTGTGAAGCGCGGTATATAGCCTAATCTTGATCGCTTAAGGATAGAGATACCGGGGCTACCACGGTGTGAGGCATCCCTGCGGGAACCTCACACCGTGCTTCCCCTAAAGCCATGCTTAAGTGACTAGCACTTGTATTAGCCGCTCTGTCATCGGGGACATCACGTTTTATCACATTTCGCAATCGTGTGCGCTCCCGGATCGGCAAAAACATACAGCGTGTTGGTGAACCGCTGTTTCACCAACAAAATGTTCAACAGGCTGTCAAAACACCCGGAAATATCTCATGATGACAGATGACCACAGGCTGTCACCCAAGCTACCTCGCCTTCAGCCCTTTCTTTTGCTATTGAGGAACGATTCATTGAGCAAATATTCTCAGCCACCACGATTTGATCTGGCCAGAATCCTGTTCAGTCTGGTGTTTATTACCATCATGATTATTGCCTGTTTTTGGGTGGTGCAGCCTTTTATTCTGGGATTCGCCTGGGCATGTATGGTGGTCATTGCCACCTGGCCGATGTTGATTAAATTTCAGGCGCTATTGTGGGGCCGGCGTTCTCTGGCAGTGATCGTCATGACGCTGCTGCTTATTCTGCTATTTATTGTCCCGATTGCCGTTCTTGTCAGTAGCGTGGTGGATAACAGCTCGGCGTTAATGAGTTGGGGAGCCCGGCAGGAAAACTTTTCACCACCCACGCTGGAGTGGCTGACATCAGTTCCTTTAGTCGGAGAGAAATTATTCAACAGCTGGCAGGCGCTGTTGCAAAGCGGTGGCAGCGGTCTGTTCGCCAAAGTGCAACCCTATTTTGGTAAAACGGCGACTTGGCTGGTGGCACAAGCGGCCAATATCGGGCGCTTTCTGATGCACTGCTCCCTGATGCTGATCTTCAGTGCCCTGTTGTATTACAAAGGGGAAGCGGTGGCGAAAGCCGTGCGGCATTTCGCTATCCGGTTGGGACAGGAGCGCGGCGACGCCGCAGTCATTCTGGCAGCACAGTCGATTCGAGCTGTCGCACTAGGCGTGGTGGTTACCGCTATCGTGCAATCAGTGTTAGGCGGAATTGGGCTGGGGTTGTCTGGCATTCCTCATACTACGCTACTTACTGTGCTGATGTTTCTGTCTTGTCTGGCGCAATTGGGGCCACTTCCCGTACTGATCCCTGCCATTATCTGGCTATATTGGACGGGGGATGCCACCTGGGGCACCGTTTTACTGGTCTGGAGCTGCGTCGTTGGCACCATCGATAACGTTATCCGCCCGGTATTAATCAAAATGGGTGCCGATCTTCCTATGTTGCTGATTCTTTCCGGCGTGATTGGCGGCTTGCTGGCGTTTGGCATGATAGGGATATTTATTGGCCCGGTCGTCCTCGCTGTTTCCTATCGTCTGCTGTTTGCCTGGATGCGTGAAATCCCCGAACCGCAAAACATCCTCTCCGTTAATACGTCCAGCAAACCAAATCAAGAATAACGGCGGTAAGTACCGTCTCGTCTTCCCGTGGGCGGTACGCCGCCCACGTATTGCCCACTCTCAGCATCATTTCTCTGTGACGACGTATTTCCCCACTCTTTCAATAGGTAAAAATAGCTAATGATTAACCCTCTATTCTTAGGGATTAGTCCTAAAAATTTTGATATCATTTCTCTAATGCATCAATATTATTGACAATATAAAAACTCTGAGAGACCAACTCTTAAAAGATAATTAACTATTAGGATGATTCTTAATGACTGAATAGCGCATAATCCATAGGATAAATACCGGAGCTAGTATTAACCTACTGTTTGTCAATGAGGTTTCCTCCTCGTCAGAGTTAGTAACGAATTGCTGTGTGTAGTCTTTGCCCATCCCCTGAGATGGGCCTTTTTTTTCCTTTCATTTCTCTTCCATTCAATTACGCGTCATTCCTTTTTTGTTACTCTCCTGTCAGCCTACTCTCAGTTCAGTTTTTCAGGAGTTTTTCATGACGCCTCTCGCCGCGAAGAGATTACTACTCTGTGGCTTATTCAGCCTTCTGACCGCCTGCGATAATCCAGCCCCAACGACACAGCGCCCCTTGTTGACCATTGAAGGTAAAACGATGGGGACGTTTTATAGCGTAAAAATTAGCGGCGACGTCGCCGAAGACAAAACGCAGCTGCAACGAGAAATCGATGCCCTGCTGGAACAGGCCAATAACGACATTTCCACCTACCGTGACGATTCCGTGCTGTCGCGTTTTAATCAGTATCGGGGAACGGATCCACAGCCCATCAGCAACGGCATGGCGGATATCGTCCTGGCTGCGCTGCGTATCGGTAAAGCCACGCACGGCGCGATGGATATCACCGTCGGCCCGTTGGTTAACCTCTGGGGATTCGGCCCGCAGAAGCAGCCGACGCGGATTCCCAGCCAACAGCAGATCGATGTAGCGCGGCAAAACGTTGGGTTGCGTCACCTGAAACTGATCGGCGACGAAAAAGGAGAATGGATTCAGAAAGATCTTCCTGATTTGTATGTCGATCTCTCCACGCTGGGTGAGGGGTATGGCGCAGATGTTCTCGCACAGTTAATGACGCGTAAAGGGATCACCAATTATCTGGTTTCCGTCGGTGGCGCCATTTCCAGCCGTGGCGTAAATGCAGAAGGAACGCCGTGGCGCGTGGCGATTCAGAAGCCAACCGACCAGGAAAACGCGGCACAGGCAGCGGTGAATTTGCAGGGTTACGCGATCAGCACCTCCGGCAGCTACCGGAATTATTTTGAGCAGGACAACAAGCGCTACTCTCACGTTATCGATCCCGAGACAGGCAGACCGATTACTCATCAACTGGTTTCTGCGACCGTGATTGCGCCGACCGCACTAGAAGCGGATGGCTGGGATACCGGTTTGATGGTGTTGGGAACGGAGAAAGCGTTGAAACTGGCGGAACAGCAGGGGTTGGCGGTTTATCTGATTACCAAAACGGATAAGGGCTTTAGCGCGGTAATGACGCCGCAGTTTAAATCCTTCCTGATTGCGGCACCGTGATTTTCAGCACGGCTTGCGATCAGCAGCGGTCGAGCGGTGGTAATGGATAGATCGTAAAGACGCGGTGAATACAGCCCTATAAATTGAGGGTTGCCCCACAAATCCGGGAAATAAATTTCTGTAACCACAGTGAAAATTTCGTGCGCACTAACTTCAGTCAATTTTTAGAGCTGTCGCAGCACGCGCCCGACATGGGGCGGTTCAATCGCCACCGCCCCATGACCCCAGGCTTTTCGCGAAATCGTGTCGCTATGCGATACCTTCAGCGTTCGTGACCGCAACTCGGGTCGCCATTGACGCGCTCCCTGCGCGGCACTGGCTTTCGCGGCGTCCTTGCCGCTCACCCGGCTGTCACTCCCACCTCAGCACGATTATTACGCGACTAAAAACTTTAAAAACAATACATTGGTATCTAAAAATTCATCGCAGCACTAGTTGTGCTCAGCCAGATTCAGCCAGGTTTGCACCACAGTGTCCGGGTTGAGAGACAGGCTATCAATGCCCTGCTCCATCAGCCAGAGGGCGAAATCTTCGTGATCTGACGGACCCTGCCCGCAAATACCGACGTATTTACCCTGCTTCTTGGCGGCTTTAATCGCCATCGACAGCAGCGCCTTCACCGCCTCGTTACGTTCATCAAACAGCGACGATACCACGCCGGAGTCGCGATCCAGACCCAGTGCCAGCTGCGTCATGTCGTTTGAACCGATAGAGAAACCATCAAAGTGTTGCAGGAATTCATCGGCTAACAGCGCGTTAGACGGAATTTCGCACATCATGATGATTTTCAGGCCGTCTTCGCCACGACGCAGACCTTGACTTGCCAGCTCTGCAATCACCGCTTCTGCTTGCGCCACGGTACGAACAAACGGGATCATGATTTCCACGTTCTTCAGGCCCATCACGTTACGCACACGTTTAACCGCTTCACATTCCAGCGCAAAGCAGGCTTTGAAGTCCGGCGACACATAGCGACCCGCACCGCGGAAGCCCAGCATCGGGTTCTCTTCTTCCGGTTCATAGCGCTCGCCACCGACCAGATTGGCATACTCGTTGGATTTAAAATCGGACAGACGGACGATGACGCGCTTCGGCGCGAATGCCGCTGCCAGCGTCGCGATCCCTTCCGTCAGACGACCGACGTAGAACTCGACCGGATCGTCGAAGCCCTGCATCAGCGCTTTGATCTCGCGTTGCAGTTCCGGGGTTTGCTGGTCGAACTCCAGCAGCGCACGTGGGTGCACGCCAATCATGCGGTTGATGATAAATTCCAGACGCGCCAGACCGACGCCATCGTTTGGCAAGCAGGCAAAATCAAACGCGCGGTCAGGGTTACCCACGTTCATCATGATTTTCAACGGCAGCGCAGGCATTTCATCAATCTGTGAACTCTTCACAGAGAAGTCGAGCAGATCCTGATACACATAGCCCGTGTCGCCTTCCGCGCAGGAGACGGTCACTTTCTGCCCTTTGCGCAAACGCTCTGTCGCATCGCCGCAGCCCACAACGGCAGGAATGCCCAGCTCACGCGCGATAATCGCCGCATGGCAGGTACGTCCGCCGCGATTGGTCACAATCGCCGCCGCCTTCTTCATGATCGGCTCCCAGTCCGGGTCGGTCATGTCAGTAACGAGTACATCGCCAGCGTTGATCAGGTGCATCTCGCTGATGTCCTGAATCACTTTAACTTCACCCGCACCAATACGGTGGCCGATCGCACGGCCTTCCACCAGCACGGTACCGCTGGCTGGCAGGTGGTAACGCTCCATGACCTGGCCGTTGGAACGCACCGTTTCCGGGCGTGCCTGCACAATATAGAGTTTGCCGGTGTGGCCATCTTTCGCCCACTCGATGTCCATCGGGCGGCCGTAGTGTTTTTCAATCAGCAGTGCCTGACGCGCCAGCGCCTGCACTTCGTCATCCGTCAGGCTGAAACGCGTCGTTTGTTCTGCCGGCACATCTTCAATCCGCACCTGCTTGCCATGTTCCTGGCTCGCGGCATACACCATACGGATTTTTTTCGATCCCATGTTACGGCGCACAATCGCAGGTTTGTTGTTCTGCAAGGTCGGCTTATGGACATAGAACTCGTCCGGGTTCACCGCTCCCTGCACCACCATTTCACCCAAACCGTAAGCCGACGTGATGAACACCACCTGATCAAAACCGGATTCTGTATCAATGGTAAACATCACGCCCGCGGAAGCCAGATCGGAGCGCACCATGCGCTGCACGCCCGCCGACAGCGCTACGCCGCGGTGGTCATAGCCCTGATGCACGCGGTAGGAGATCGCGCGGTCGTTAAACAGCGACGCAAACACGTGCTTCACCGCGACCATCACGGCATCAATGCCCTGCACATTCAGGAAAGTTTCCTGTTGGCCAGCAAAGGACGCATCAGGCATGTCTTCCGCCGTGGCAGAAGAACGCACGGCAAACGAGGCGTCTTTCTCGCCATCGGCCAGTTGCTGATAGGCGTCGCTGATGGCCTTCTCCAGCTCCGGCTGGAATGGCGTATCAATAATCCACTGGCGGATCTGCGTACCGGCGCTGGCCAGTTGATTCAGATCGTCAATGTCGGTGCGATCGAGCAGCTCATAAATGCGCTGGTTAATCCCGCTTTGATTAAGAAAATCATTAAACGCCTGCGCCGTTGTCGCAAAGCCGTTGGGAACGGCTACGCCCAATCCTGAAAGGTTGGTGATCATTTCACCCAGAGAGGCATTTTTGCCCCCCACCCTTTCAACGTCGTGCATACCGAGCTGGTTATACCAAAGGACATTACGCAAATCAGGGCCGTTATTGGACATCGAAAATAATCCTTTCTGCATACAATTAGGGTATGAAAGAGTTCGGTTGAGAATCGCCTCAACGCAATCAGGTTAGCATAGCGTTTTGATGAACATGGACAGGTGAATCGATCAACCTATGAAAAAAAACTGATTTCACGGCGAATGATTGCTTAACACAGTAAAAATCCAATATCGTAGAAGATTAGTATTCTTTATCATAAAGATAATGAAATGGTGTTTTAATAAAAGTGTTCGTAAAACACAATTTTTGACGAGGTTAACGTGTTCGAGCTGTCGGAAATATCACAAGGGGGTTATGTGGAAAGAAGCGTATTTTATGTCTCGGACGGTACGGCCATTACGGCAGAGGTACTGGGTCATGCGGTGTTGTCCCAATTCCCCGTGAACACGGTTAGCTATACCTTACCTTTCGTTGAAAGTGAAGCGCGCGCCAAAGCCGTGTGTGAACAAATCAATACGTTGTATCAGCAAACCGGCGTGCGCCCGCTGGTGTTTTATTCCATCGTCACCCCGACCGTGCGTAACATTATTACCAGCAGCGAAGGGTTTTGCCAGGACATCGTACAAGCGCTGGTTGCGCCTCTGCAGGAAGAACTGAACACGCCGCCTACGCCAGTGGCTAACCGCACTCACGGTTTGACCGCCAATAATCTGAGCAAATATGACGCCCGTATCGCTGCCATCGACTATACGCTGGCGCACGATGACGGCATCTCGCTACGCAACCTCGATCAGGCACAGGTCATTCTGCTGGGCGTGTCACGCTGTGGTAAGACACCGACCAGCCTTTATCTGGCGATGCAATTCGGTATTCGTGCCGCTAACTACCCTTTTATTGCTGATGATATGGACAACCTGCGCCTGCCGGATGCGTTGAAACCCTTCCAGCACAAGCTCTTCGGGCTCACCATTGATGCAGAACGGCTGGCGGCCATTCGGGAAGAACGCCGGGGAAACAGCCGCTATGCGTCGCTACGCCAGTGCCGCATGGAGCTCAGCGAAGTTGAAGCGCTATTTCGCAAGCACCAGGTTAAATATCTCAATACCACTAATTATTCCGTTGAGGAAATTTCCGCCAAAATCATCGACATTCTCGGCATGAGTCGAAGAATGTACTAGTACATGATAGATTTTTTTGTCCTAATGCGGTTGTAATGTGCGGCATTTCGTTTATTGTGTGCTCCATCACTTCCCGGCATTTCGCCGTTGCGAAGCAACCTTTTAGTTGGAAACCTTGTCTGAAAACACCGCGATGTCCACGCTTTTTCGGTGATGACAGGTTTTCGACTTGACCGTATTCAGAGACAAAACATGCTACAAACAGATGAACTGCGGAGCGCGCGCATCGAGAGTCTGGTTACGCCCCAAACGTTACTCGCCAGACTCCCGATCACCCCTGCCGTTGCCGAAAATGTCACCTCGTCACGCAAGAAAATTGAAGCCATTCTAACCGGTCACGATCCACGTCTTCTCGTCGTGATTGGCCCATGTTCGATCCATGACACCGACAGTGCGTTAGATTATGCACGCCGTCTGACTATGCTACGCACGCAGTATCAGGACCGGCTGGAAATCGTCATGCGCACCTATTTTGAAAAACCGCGCACGGTCGTCGGCTGGAAGGGACTCATTTCCGATCCGGCACTCAACGGTACCTTTCAGGTAAACGAAGGGCTGGAGATTGCACGCCGCCTGCTGCTGGACGTCAATCAACTCGGGTTGCCGACCGCGACGGAATTCCTCGATATGGTCACCGGTCAATATATTGCTGACCTGATCAGTTGGGGGGCGATTGGTGCAAGAACCACCGAAAGCCAGATTCACCGGGAAATGGCCTCGGCGCTATCCTGCCCTGTCGGCTTCAAGAACGGTACAGACGGCAACACACGTATCGCCGTCGACGCCATTCGCGCCGCCCGTGCCCAACATATGTTCCTCTCGCCGGATAAGCAGGGCTTCATGTCGGTCTACAAAACGCAAGGCAATCCGTTTGGCCACATTATTATGCGCGGCGGGAAAACGCCGAATTACCACGCGGAAGATATCGCTGCCGCCTGCGCTCATCTGCGTGAATTCTCGCTGCCCGAGCATCTGGTGATCGATTTCAGTCATGCCAACTGTCAGAAACAGCATCGTCGCCAGCTCGACGTGGCCGATGACATCTGTCAGCAAATTCGCGCCGGCTCACGCGCCATCGCGGGCATCATGGCGGAAAGTTTCTTAATTGAAGGCAACCAGCCGGCGCTCAATCCTCTGGCATTGACGTACGGGCAATCCATTACCGATCCTTGTCTGAGCTGGCAGGACACCGAAACGCTGCTGGCTCGTCTGGCAGACGCCGTCGACAGCCGTTTCTAATCCGATACGCGCTGGCACACTCACCTTCTCTGGTCGTGTGCCAGCTGTTTTTCCCTTTCCCACCGCCTCTCCCACACTCTCGCAGTACGTAAATTCCTCTTACGATTTCTCTGATTCCACTTATTAAGAAAACTTCACTTGAGGTTGCGTTTTTGTTACATGAAAATGATTCTCATTCATTGCTATAATCAATACGACAACGATTAAGGGAACGAACGAGATGCAGACGTCTATTTACCAACAATACCTCCAGGCTAAAGTTGAACATCCGCGTAAATATGCCCGCGATCTGGCTGCGCTACTCGGCATCAGCGAAGCGGAACTGACTCACGCCCGTGTCGGACACGATGCACAGCGCCTGCAGGGTGATGCCAAAGTCTGGTTAAGCGCGCTGGAGCAGGTTGGTAATACCAAGTCGATCACGCGCAACGAGTACGCCGTGCATGAGCATACGGGCTATTATCAAAACCAGACGCTGGATGGACATGCTGGCCTTATCCTCAACCCGCGCGGATTGGATCTGCGTTTGTTCCTCTCTCAATGGGCTTCAGCCTTTGCGCTGCGTGAAAACACCGCGCGCGGAGAGCGTCAAAGCATTCAATTCTTCGATCATCAGGGCGATGCGATTCTGAAGGTCTACACAACCGACACTACGGACATGGCCGCCTGGCAGCTATTCATTGAAAAATTCACCAGCAACGAAAACCCCGCGGTAGCACTTCGTCCGGCAGGCAATGGGACAGCGGCCGAACAGGCGATTGCCCATAATCCTCAGTTTGAAGCAGACTGGCGTGCGATGAAGGATGTGCATGATTTCTTTATCCTGCTCAAACGCTATAACCTGACGCGCCAGCAGGCGTTTAACTCGGTCGCTGACGATTTGGCTTACCGGGTAGACAACGATGCGCTGTCACAGATCCTGTTTGCCGCGCGTGAAGATCAGAACGAAATCATGGTATTTGTCGGCAACCGTGGCTGTGTACAAATATTCACCGGTACGCTCGAGCGCGTAGAGCGCATGGAGCAACACGCGGAATGGATTAACATCTTTAATAAAGATTTCACTCTGCATCTGATCGAAAGTGCGATTGCTGAAAGCTGGGTGACGCGTAAACCGACGGTCGATGGTGTCGTGACCAGCCTTGAGCTCTATGCCGCAGACGGCTCTCAAATTGCACAACTCTTCGGGCAACGTACCGAAGGAACGCCGGAACAACAACAATGGCGTAACCAAATCGATGCCCTGAAACCGCATAAGGATCTCGCCGCATGAAAAACTGGCTATTCCCTCTGCTATTGACACTCCCGCTGGGGGTGTCTGCTGCCGAACGAATCGTGTCTATCGGCGGCGACGTCACGGAAATCATCTATGCGCTGGGCGCGGAGAAAGATCTGGTTGCACGTGATAGCACCAGCCTACACCCGGAATCCGTGAAGAAACTGCCTGATGTAGGTTACATGCGCCACCTCAATACCGAAGGCATTCTGGCGATGAAACCTTCGCTAGTCCTTGCCAGCGATTTGTCTCAGCCTTCTCTCGTCTTACAGCAGGTTGCGGACAGCGGCACCAAAGTGGTTCACGTTTCCGCTCAGCCAGCGCTGGATGCGGTTCCGCAAAAAATTAGCGCCATCGCACAGGCGTTGGGTAAAGACACCGAAGGTAAAAAACTGACGGAAACCTATCAGCAGCAGTTGGCGGCAGTCAAAACCGCACCATTGCCTGTCAAGACGCTGTTTATTCTCAACCATGGTGGTATGAGTGCGATGGGCGCAGGCAAAAATACACCGCCAGACACGATCATTCGCCACGCAGGGTTACAGAATGCCATGCAGAATGTTGAACGTTACCAACAACTGTCTCAGGAAGGCGTCATTGCCAGCGCGCCAGATCTGATTCTGATCTCCAGCCAGGGGCTGAAGACATTGGGCGGTGAAGCGCAAGTCTGGAAATTACCCGGGCTAGAACTGACTCCTGCGGGCAAACACAAGCGTCTGCTGGTCGTCGATGATATGGCAATGCTGGGCTTTACGCTCGAAACGCCAGCGTTGATGGCAACGCTGCGTCAGACAGCCGAAGCGATCAAATGACGTCACGGTTTCATCCGCGCACCTGGTTGATCGCGCTGTTGTTGCTCATGGCGGTACTGATGGTGGGTGCCGCCAACATGGGGGCGTTGACGTTGTCACTCAAGACGCTATGGCAGACACCTTTTGACGACCCGCTCTGGCATATCTGGCTGAACATCCGCGTCCCCCGCGTGCTACTGGCGATACTCGTCGGCGGCGCGCTGGCCTGTTCCGGCACGATTATGCAAGGACTGTTTCGCAATCCACTCGCCGATCCCAGTCTACTTGGCATCAGCAGCGGCGCAGCACTCTGCGTAGCGCTCACTATAGTGCTACCGCTCGGTCTTCCCCCTCTGCTGGCGCTTTACAGCCCGATGTTTGCCGCTTTCGCGGGTAGTCTGGCGATTACCGTTATCATTTTTATCCTCAGCCGCTCCGAACAGGGTGGATTAACGCGACTGCTGTTGGCAGGTATCGCGCTTAATGCACTGTGCCTTGCGCTGATCGGCGTCTTAACCTACATCAGCACCGACCAACAATTGCGCCAGTTCTCGCTTTGGGGTATGGGCAGTCTCGGACAGGCTCAGTGGCCAATGCTGTTGGTTACCAGCACACTGGCGATTCCCGGTATGCTTGCCACGCTATACTACGCGCGCCGTCTGAATGTATTGCAGTTGGGAGATGAAGAGGCGCATTACCTTGGCATCAACGTAAAGCAGACCAAGTACGTGCTGCTGCTACTGAGTTCACTGCTGGTGGGTGTCGCCGTGGCGGTCAGCGGCGTGATCGGGTTTATCGGGCTCATTATCCCTCACCTGATGCGTTTGCACGTGGGTGCCGATCATCGCTGGCTCATTCCCGGTTCTATCCTCGGCGGTGCCTGTCTGCTGCTGTTTGCCGATACGCTGGCGCGTACGCTGCTTGCTCCGGCAGAAATGCCCGTCGGGCTGTTAAGTAGCCTGATTGGCGGGCCGTATTTCTTATGGCTGATCGTTCAGCATAAAGGACGTAGTAATGACTGACTCAGCGCTCGACCGGACGTTAGTCGCGCGTCATCTACGCTTTCAGACCAACGGTCGCTATCTGACGGATGATGTTTCTCTGGAGCTGCACTGTGGGGAAATCGTCGCGATTATCGGCCCTAACGGCGCGGGGAAGTCTACCCTGCTCCGTTTATTGACCGGTTATTTGACGCCCGATGACGGTGAATGCCTGTTAGCCGGACAGCCGTTTTCACACTGGCAGCCCGGCGCGCTGGCAAAAACACGCGCGGTGATGCGCCAGCATAGCGGCATGGCGTTTGCGTTTAGCGTGCGGGATGTCGTCGCGATGGGGCGTTCCCCGCATGGGCGCTATCCGCAAAATGATGACGTCATTCAGCAGGTCATGGCACAAACGGGCTGTCTGGAACTGGCGGCGCGAGACTATCGCCACCTTTCAGGCGGAGAGCAGCAGCGTGTACAGCTCGCTCGCGTGCTGGCGCAGCTGTGGCATCCAGAACCGACGCCAGGCTGGCTGTTTCTCGATGAACCCACGTCGGCGCTGGATTTGTACCATCAACAACACCTCTTGCGGTTGCTCAAACAGCTTACGCGTGAACAGCCGTTAGCCGTGTGTTGCGTTCTGCACGACCTGAATCTGGCGGCGCTGTATGCCGATCGTATCCTGCTGTTGCACGAAGGGAAGCTGGTCGCACAGGGTACGCCTGCGCAGGTGCTACAGGCAGAGACATTGACCCGCTGGTATCGCGCCGACCTCAGCGTCGGTTCACACCCGGACTACCCCCTTCCGCAGGTTTATCTGCGGCAATAGCTATCATTCCTGCTCTGGCTTAGCTAGAGCAGGAAATCTCCAGATGTTTGCCCCACTCTGGCGGTAACGCCGCCAGATCGTTCTTATCCGGCTGTTCGTCAAACGGTCGGCACAACGCCTGATGTAGACGTGTCAGCACGCTAATGTCATCATTTTCTGCCCGTTCAATCGCCATTTGCGCCAGATAATTACGCAAAACGTATTTCGGGTTCGTCACATTCATCAGTTGACGACGCTCCTCATCACCCTGTTCTTCCTGTATCAGCCTCTGGCGATAAGTCGCAAACCAGCTATCGAACGCGGCCCTATCGATAAACTCATCACGTAGCGGCGAGTGCGAGGCCCGTTTTTCACTGTCTGCCAGCAAACGGAACGTGCGGGTGTAGTCGCTGCCTTCCTGCTGCATCAGACGTAACAGCCCGACCAGCACGTCATTATCCTGCGCGCTCGCGGTAAACAAGCCCAACTTAGCGCGCATCAGCGTGCCATAGTGCTGCATCAGTGCCGGTTCATAGCGGGCAAGCGCACGCTCCAGCGTTTCAGTGTCCATCAACCCCGACAGTGCCTGCGCCAGACGATGTAGATTCCACAGCCCTACGGCAGGCTGATTATCAAACGCATAGCGCCCGCGATGATCGGAGTGGTTACAAATAAAGTTGGGTTGATAGGCATCTAAAAAGCCATAAGGGCCGTAGTCGATGGTCAGACCCAGAATCGACATGTTATCCGTATTCATCACGCCGTGTGAAAAACCCACCGACTGCCAATGTGTAATCAGACGGGCAGTACGTTCCACCACATCACCGAACCACAGTTCATAGCGATGCTCATCGTTCTCCCACTGCGGCCAATGGCGGGCAATCACATACTCCACCAGTTGACGCACCTTTTCCGGCTCACGGCGATAGTAGAAGTGTTCAAAATGGCCGAACCGCACATGGCTTTCCGCCACGCGCAGCAGCATGGCGCCCTTTTCCTCCTGCTCACGCTGAACCTGATGTGTGCTGGTGACAATCGTCAGCGCCCGCGTAGTGGGAATCCCCAGATGGTGCATCGCTTCCGAGGCCAGAAATTCGCGAATGACTGAACGCAGCACGGCACGACCATCCCCCATACGCGAATACGGCGTCAGCCCTGCGCCTTTCAGGTGCCAATCCATACTGCGACCATCCGCCAGTTGCTGTTCTCCCAGCAGGATGCCGCGCCCGTCGCCCAGTTGGCCGGCCCACATACCAAACTGATGCCCGCTATAAACCTGTGCCAGCGGCGCCATTCCCGGCAGCAAACGCTCGCCGCTCCAGACGTCATCCTGTTCTGGCGTAAACCAGTCGGAAGACAACCCGAGCTCCATGGCCAATCCCTCGCTGCGATAAAGCAGGCGAGCGCCATGTAGCGGCGTAGGCTGTAGCGCGGTATAGAACCCCGGCAGTTGGTGAAAATAGTGATTTTTGAATAACGGTGTCTGCTGCATCCTGTCTCCCGAATACCACCCTGTTCAGGTGAAGAGAGCCACACGCTCACCACACATCGACTAACGGGTATGCAGAAAGTGTAGAGGGATGGTAATGAAATTAACACGGAGGAAACATAAGGGTATTCGTTTCACAAGCGAGATCCAAACCCCCCTCACGTCCGAAAAGTAGTTAGACCGATTGAATTAGCCAATAAGCACCGTGTGTGGCTCAAGTTCGTCAAAATGTACGGCAGGCCACATTTGCCCCTGAACAGCATCAATGTTCAGTAGTCTCATTTTGTTCAGAATCGCCACGGTATCGATCTCCTTAGCGACAATACTGATGCCTGAATAGCTGTTTTTAATCGTCCGCAGCAGTGGCTCCATCATCAGCGTATTTGCCGGACGCGATAACAGTTGCCTAATAAACTGACGATCCAGCTTCACACCTTGCACCAAGCCATCATGTAAAGGTTTAAGCGTTGTCTTTCCAGAACCAAAATTATCCAGCCATAAAGGAAAGGCCTGACTCAGATTCAGCAACATGGCGTTTTCTTTTCCCTGCGAGAGTTGCGGGAAAAATTCATTAATTTCCAACAGGACAAAATCAAGACGGTTGATTTCGCCGCGCAGCACCTCAGAATTGATTAAAATTTCTGCTATTTCACGCCCCACCTTCAGAACCAATTGAATACGGTTATCGACAAACCATGCGGATTTTTCTTTGATAAAAAGCAGCTGTTCATGAACCAAATCCTGCTTTTGGCGCGGACTTAATTGCATGAGGAGAATATCAGCAGGCATGCTCAGCTTGCCCGAAAGACCATTAAAATGGCTTATCATTTCAACAGCCAGCAGCGTTCCATCCAACCTGAATATCGGCCAAAAAACGTAGTCACTGGTGTAATCAACAGCAAGATGGATGCGCATGATCCTGTACTGCATAGCGAACTATAATAATCACATTACGTTATTATTATAGATGAATCTACAACGCTTATCCGCATAACGCACGAAAAGCGTCTTTCTGCTATGCAACAGGACGTATTTAGCAGCGACTTTCACGTTTTAGCGTAAACTCTGCTCCAGCCAAGCGGCCAGTTCCTGCAATTCGTTTTGCTGTTCGGGGAAAGCGGTAATCAGTGCCTGACACGCAGCCGCCATATTTTCCGGGCGATATGCCGTTCCCTGTAATGCGCAGGCGAGTGCTTCTAACGGCGCGGGGTTCAGGCTATCGGTATAAACCTGCGTGCGGACAATCACGCCCCGCTCCACATCAAAATGTAATTCAACGCCGCCCCAGGTAAATCGGTTATCGAGTAAATGCGAGAAATCCGGTGCCTGACCGAAATTCCATTCCCAGCTACTTTGACGTGCAAACTGTTCGCTAAATCCCGGTAGGTCCGGGTAGGCGGAAGGCGAGATGATTTCCGGTTCACACTGTTCGCCGAAATAATCGAAGAAGGCCTGCGTCACCGTCTGGCAGATCACCTGATGATCGACAGAGGGCAGCAATTCCACCAGATTGGCAACACGAGAACGCACAGACGTAATCCCTTTTGCCTGTAGTTTTTTAATGTCTGGGTTCAAGTAATCGGCTAAACGATTGAGGTCTGCGTTCAGCAGCAGCGTGCCATGATGAAAGCCGCGATCTTTCGTTTCGCGATAGGCAGAACCGGACACCTTGCGCACGCCGTCTGCGGTTTCCACCACCAGATCGTTACGACCCGAGGCGCTCGCCTTTAATCCCAGCGAACTAAGCGCATCCAGCACGATCTGCGTTGAGACGCTTTTATCGTACTCCGGTTTGCCCGCCATGAAGGTAAAGCAGGTATTCCCGAGATCGTGAAAGACCGCCCCACCGCCGCTGCTGCGCCGTGCCAGCTTGATACCATCCTCTTCCATCCGCCGCGTATTGCACTCTTTCCACGGGTTCTGGGCGCGACCAATGACCACGGTTTCCGCATTGCGCCATAAAAACAACACCCGCTGCGTAGTGGGCATCTGACGAAAGATGCACTCCTCAACGGCCAGATTAAACCAGGGATCGTAAGAAGCAGAGATCAATAAACGCAGAGAGGACATAAGTGGATAGCTCCGTGCCGTCAGCAAAACAAAGGAAGGAAAATTAGATGCGGCGGGCCTGCCAGTAAGCCCGTTTCCAGTACACGTTATCCAGTGACGAGCGAATTACGCCCTGACTGGTGGAGGCATGAATAAACTGGTCGTCTTTGTCATAAATACCGACGTGCAACCCACTGCTGCCGCTGCCGGTTTTGAAAAAAACCAAATCACCCGGTAACAGATTATCGCGGTCAACGCGCTCGCCCAGTTCGGTTTGTTCTTCCGTGGTGCGCGGCAGTTGCATGCCAAACTTATCGCGAAATGTCAGGTAAACAAAGCCGGAGCAATCGACGCCGTTACGATCCAGTCCGCCATAGCGATAAGGCGTTCTATACCATTGCCCCAGTTGATCGTTTAGCTGCACCATCACCATGATCGAATCGCTCAGGCGCGCATTCGGCGGCGGATTATTATGCCGACTACTGCTACAGCCGACCAAAATCAGGCTGGCGAGGATCAAAGCATGTCGTAAACGTATCATCGCGATTACCATAAAACCGCCGAGGCCATAGACCTCTAGCGTTTGAAAATACTAGGTATTGGATTAATTTAGCGTTTAATCGGGGTCACTGGCAAGTAAAGGCGATTTTTCCTATTTTCTGACGCCGTCATTTTCTCACTGCGCTAGGCGCTGCGAGTGATGATCCAGTTTCTACCATCAACCACGTGCCGTTGAAACGCGACACCGAACACGGGGGACAGCACCTCCGGCAGCATGACCTCCGCCGTCTCGCCCTGTGCCACCAACGCGCCTTCTGACAATAGCCACACGCGATCCGCATGATGGGCGCTGTGGTTCAGATCGTGTGCGCAAACCATGACCGTGATGCCAAAACGGCAGAGTTCACTCAATAACGCATCCAGTGCCACCTGCTGCGCCACATCGAGGCTATTGGTCGGTTCATCCAGCAGCAGCAGACGCGCATGCGGATTGAGGGTCGGCCAAATCTGCAATAGCGCCGCCACCAGCCGAACGCGCTGCCACTCGCCTCCCGACAGCTGTGTGAGTGGGCGAGCCAGCTTGTCGGTTAACATCAGACGTTCCGCCAGAAAATGCACCACCTTTTCGACCGCATATTCCTGAGCCAGCGGCGGCTGATGCAATTGCCAGTACTGGAATACCGGCATCAGCGCCAGTGGAGGCTGTTGCTGCGCCAGATAAGCACGTCGTACGGCTAAGTCCGCTGCCGTATACTGCGACAGCGGCGTGTCGGCCAGATAGACTTCGCCTTCTCCCGCCAGCAAACCCGCCGCTCTTGCCAGCAACGTGCTCTTTCCGGCTCCGTTCGGGCCAATGATGTGCAACAACTCACCGCGACGACACTCCGCATTCGTCGGCGACAAACGCGGCACGACGCTCACCTGCCGCAACTGTAATACCGGGGAAATCTGCTGCGTCAATTATTTTGCCAGCGCATCGTTGATCGCTTTCACGATAGTGTCATGGTCAGGTGCCATATCCGGCGCAAAACGATCAATCACACGCCCTTCGCGGTCCACCAGGAATTTTTCAAAATTCCACAGAATGTCTTCCGGGTTCTTAGGCTTACGTCCCTTATTGACCAAACGCGCAAAAAAGTCACTTTTCCAGGTCCCGTTGGCTTCCGGCTGTTCACGAATCAACAGCTGGTACAACGGATGACGATTCTCGCCATTCACTTCAATTTTGCTGAACATCGGGAACTGCACGCCAAACGTTCCACGGCAGAACTCCTGAATTTCTTCTTCTGAGCCCGGTTCCTGCCCTGCAAATTCATTGGAGGGGAATCCCAACACGACCAGACCTTTTTCGCGATAGGTCTCGTAGAGTTTTTCCAAAGCTTCATATTGTTTAGTCAGGCCGCATTGAGAGGCGACGTTGACGACTAACACAACTTGCCCTTTAAACGCCTCAAACGTTGTCGCTTTCCCGTCGATAGTGGTCAGCGGAATAGCGTAGATTTCAGTGCTCATCGTTTTGCTCCCTTTAATGATCAATAAGAATGGATAAAACAAGACATACCGCTACAACCGATTACGTAATAACAGCCAGATAAACCATGGCGATCCCAGCGTAGCGGTAACCACGCCTATCGGCAACTCGGCTGAACTCAGCGCAACGCGCGCGACCGTATCCGCCAGCAGCAGAACACCACCGCCGGCCAACGCACAGCCGCTCAATAAATAGCGCTGATCGGTCAACCCGCACAGCCGTAACATGTGTGGGATCACCAAGCCAATAAACGCGATGATGCCAGCCAGCGCCACGCTCAGCCCGACCTGTACGCCCATTACCAGCACGAGAATCGTGCGCCAGCGATAGACGGGAATGCCCAACTGACGCGCCTGAATCTCACCCAGCGTCAACCCGTTCAGTATCGCGCCCTGGCGGCTTAACCACAGTAGCAGCGGCAAGAGCGCCAACATCAGCCAGCCGTGCCGCCAGTCAATGCCGCTGAAGCCGCCCATCATCCAGTACATCAATTGGCGTAAATCGAGACTGGTACTGAAATAGACGGCCCAGGTCATCACCGCGCTACAGATAATCCCGAGCGCAATGCCGATGAGTAATAAACGGGTGTTGGAAATATAACGACGGGCAAAATGGAGCAACAGAAAGGTAATCAGCAGCGCGCCAGCAATTGCACTCAGGCTTAACATCCAGACGGGCAGCAATCCCTGACCCAGTAGTACCGTCAGCACCAAAGCCACGCCTGCACCGTTCGCCACGCCCAGCAGTCCCGGTTCCGCCAACGGATTATCAAAGACGGCCTGCATCACGGTACCCGACATCGCCAGACTGGCTCCCACCAGCATCACAGCCAGTGTTCTGGGAAAACGCAGTTGCCAGACAAAGAGTTGCTGAGCGTCATCCAGCCAGGCCGTCGGCCAAATCCAGCGTTCCCCGGCACACAAACTGACGACCAGCGTAAGCGCGAGAAACGCCAACAGCAGTACCAGACTCCGACGATCGCGTCTGTACTGCTGTTGTTTTAGCTGGCTGTAGTGAGGCAACTGCGTCGCGTGCTTTAGCGGGATATCACCCGGCGATAATGGCTGCATTGTTCACCGTAACAAGGGATCCAGCGCAATAAAAAAGCGCAGTTAAGATAACGTATTGTCACGTATGTTAAACGATTTCGCCTGCCTTACACGCTTTTTCCTTGTTACCGCGACGCAATCAAAATGAATACGACCGCTACTTCGTGCTGCATACCGCAATATAGTTAAGCTGGTTCCGATTGCGGCGGAAGGTATGAAACATGTTGAAGAACATGTCGCGGTTCTCTTTCTTCAGCGCATTTTTTACGATGCGTGCCGCGCCTGCCAGCCCTTCATCATAAATCAGCCCCTGCGGCGTCAGCAGCGTCATGGCGCCGTTATCGTAGCTGACTTTGCTAAAACCACATTCCTGAAACAGCGTCACCCAGCGCTCACGCAGCATCGGCTGCGCATGTACGTTGATCGCTTTATGCATCTGCTCCACCGCCTGCAATGCCCCGGTATCCTTCTCGGAAAGCAGCATGATGTCATGGGTAATCAAGCGGCCGCCCGGTTTCAGCACGCGATAATATTCGGCAATAATGCGGCTCTTGGCCTTGTCGGCATACATTGTCAGCATGGCTTCGTTAATCACCACGTCGAAGTGATTATCGGGAAACGGCAGTTCCAGCGCATTTGCCTGCATAATCGTGACCTGCGATGCCAGACCGTTCGCCGCGACATTCTCCTGCGCTTTCTGTAACGCCACTTTATCCATATCCGCGCCGATGACCTGACAGCCAAAACGGCGTGCGATTTCCATCGCCGTCGTGCCCATATTGCAGGCGACTTCCAGCACGACGCTGTCCTGCCGGAACCCAGCCTGACTGAGCAGCCACTCGGTTGCTTTCCTGCCGCCGGGGCGCAGACGTTTTTTCCCCAACCGGGCTAAAAATTTATGTCCTGCTTCATGATCGCTCATACTGTCACTCCTTCATTCGGTGTTTTCAGCGTCTTCAACATCGTCAGCAACATGCGCGACGATTGCTGCGCATCAACGGCATGTGGGATATTGGCTGGCATACGCACCAACGTACCAGGCTGCGCGACGACGGGTTCACCCCCGATCGTCAGCAATAATTCACCTTCAAGCACCATAACCAGTGCATCATAAGGCGCACTGTGTTCGCTCAAGCCCTGCCCCTGATCGAAGGCAAACAACGTCACATTGCCGCCGTCGGTACGGGCCAACACGCGACTGGCGATCCCCTGTTCGGTTGGGGTAATCAATTCATGGAGAACCAGCGCCTGTGCCGCTGGAAGGGCATTTTCTTTCATGGAAACTCTCCGCTATTCTCGATTCAGCGCACCGTGATTTTGCTTGCTGAATCCATGCAAGTGATTATTATTTTCATTTACTAGCTTTATGGTAATACCAGCCTCTGGGAGGGCAAATGACATTTGTCAAAAAGGCGCTATCGCCCGATGAATACGGCGAGGTGCTGTTTCAGCATGACTGGATGCGCGGTGAACCCAGCGATGTGGTGTGCGAACTCTTGGCAAAAAGCGAACGCCTGTTTTTCCGGCAGGATGACGTGCTGTTTCGCGAAGGCGACAAAATGCAGCACTGTTTGCTGGTTGAAACGGGAAAGTTGCAGGCTTTTCGTCATACCTATGGCGGGGATGAAAAAATTTTCGGTCAGTTTGAACGCGGTGAATTTGTCGCCATCGCGGCGGTGTTTATGGATCACGGCCGCTTCCCGATGAATATCCGCGCGCTGAGCGACGGCCACACGCTGATGATTCCACGGCAGGATATTCACCAGTTCTGTTTGCAGCGCCCGGAGCTGGCGCTACGTTTACTCAACTATCTGGGCAAGAAACTCTACTCGACGATCAACCAAATTGACTGGCTGACGTCCAGTTCCGCACCGCAGCGTCTGGCTGATTATCTGCTGCGGCAGCACCACATTCAGCAAACGCAGCAACTGACATTACCGGTGAGCCGAGGGCAGCTCGCAACGTCATTAGGGATGCGCAGTGAAACATTGAGCCGATTAATGTCCGACTGGAAGCGGCAAGGCTACATTACCTATCGGGGCCATCAGGTGGAATTGTGCGATCTGAATTATCTGAAAGAGCTGGCAGCCGAAGCCAGACGGACATTCTGACTGCTCAGCCTGATTATGCTAAGGCTTTGTAAGATCAACCGTGACGGGCGAATAGAACAACGGTGGTTATACTCTAAATAATTCAAGTTTCAGGACAAAAACGGCAAGGCGTTTTTGAACAGCGCTTGCGCTGACCCCGGAGGGGAGAGGCCATAAGGCCGAATAACGCGGCAAGGGAAGGAATCCCGATGAGCTTACTCAAGTAAGTGATTCGGGTGAGTGAACGCAGCCAACGCACATGCAACTTGAAGTATGACGAGTATATACATTTTGACAATTGTCATTCCCCCATCATCGAATTATCAACTACGCTTAGCTTACATTGATGAGAATCACTCTCATTAACACAATTATCTCATGCCTATCGTGATGAGATACCGTGAGGGTAACGCTATGCTGGGCTTTTTCCGACGAACCTTATCTCTTCATGGCACACGGCCACACCATGGAACATCGTCACGCCATGACAGCCAACAGCCGCCACATTCGCAGGCGGACTCGCCGACAGATACCGCCGCGCATACGCGCTGTAGCGAGAGTGAATACTGTTTCTTTAACCACACCGCCATGTTGCCGTTCGATCAGCTTGACGAGTGTTGCTGCGGCAACGATAGGCAAGAGAAAACGCCGTCCTCACACAATTCATGACGTTTTCTCTTTTTACTGACGTTTAAAACTTGATGCTTTGACCGCGCGTCAGCCAGGCCGCGACAAACTCGGGCACGACGGTGCTGGCGGGGCCGTAAATTTTTTCATCAAACTGGCTTTCTACCTGGCTGGGTTCCAGATTCAGCTCCAGCGTGTAGGCACCGTGTGAATGGGCCTCATGGACAAAGCCAGCAGCGGGATACACATGCCCCGATGTGCCAATCGCAATAAAGTAATCAGCCTGCGACAACGCATGGTAAATCTTGTCCATGTGCAGCGGCATTTCACCAAACCACACTACATGCGGGCGTAAAAGCGCGGGAAATTGACAGCAGTGGCAGCGTTCGCCAACGGCGAGATCGTCCGTCCATTCAACGATCTGTCCACTTTGGCTACAGCGTACTTTCAGTAATTCACCGTGCATATGAATGACGCGCTTGCTACCGGCACGTTCATGCAGGTTATCGATGTTTTGCGTAATCAGCAGGAAGTTATCTTCCAGCATCGCTTCCAGATTCGCTAATGCCAGATGCGCAGCATTCGGTACAATTTCCGGCTGCTGTAGCTGACGACGGCGGGCGTTATAAAACGCCTGCACCAGCTCAGGGTTACGCTGAAAACCTTCAGGTGTGGCGACATCTTCGACGCGGTGTTCTTCCCACAGGCCATCGGTTGCGCGAAAGGTACGAATGCCGGACTCGGCTGAAATGCCAGCGCCCGTCAGTACCACCACGCGCGGTTTTTTCACTTCGCTTGCGGCCAGATAATCACGATGGAAAATACGCGCACGAAGACGCTGTTGCCGCAGTCGCTTTCCCTTATGAAACCGCCCTAATCGTTGACGCGTATACATACTTTCTCCAGCTAGTTATCCATTAAGTGTAGCAACGCCGCGCCACGTACACCGCCCGCATCACCGTGACGCGCTTTCTCTATGCGTGGCAACTTCGCAATCGGTAAAAGCCGTGAAGGAAGACGCGTCGGCAGAATTTGATAAATTTCATCAAAATTCGACAGACCGCCGCCCAACACCAGCAGATGCGGATCGAACAGGGTCAGCAGGTTACCCAGACAGGCCGCCAGCAAATCCATAAAACGATCGACAAACTCCAGCGCTTTTTCTTCGCCGCCACGATAGTGCCGGATGATAGTCACGGCAGGCAGGGCTTCGCCATACAAATGCTCGTACAGCCATTCAAAACCGCGACCGGAAATATAATTCTCGATACAGCCCAACTGACCACAGCCACACTTCACACGGGGAATATCCACGCCAATAATATCCAACGCATCGGACGGCAGGCGGAGATGACCGAACTCACCAGCAATGCCGTTGCGTCCGTCCACCGGACGCCCGTTAATCACCAGCCCACCGCCCAGCCCCGTCCCCAGAATTAGGCCCAGCACGACAGGATAGGAACGAAACTCCGCATCCCAGGCTTCCGACAGCACAAAACAGTTGGCATCGTTGTTGATGCGAATATCGCGCTGCAAACGCTGCGACAGATCTGTACGCAGCGGTTTTCCCATCGTCGCAGGCAGGTTAGCGGTAAATAGCGCGCCGTTATCGCCCGTTTGTATTCCCGGTATACCAATACCGATCTTCCCCTGAACGCCGACCTGTGCGTCGGCCTCATGCACCAGATCAACCAGCGTAGTGAGCAGCTCATCGTAATGCGTGCGCGGTGTCGGCACCCGCTTTTGCCACACCTTGTTCAACGCCGCATCGAACACGCCCAGCTCAATTTTCGTGCCGCCCATGTCGAAACCGTAGTACATGACTGCTCCTTAGGGTGTGATCGCTTTCCCACACGATAGGGACTATCCCCGTCATATCTCAAGCCGCATGTGCGTTGGTTTGGCTTACTGTCCGCTCAACACGCGGGCAGGGTCAATCCGGCTGGCGCGCCGTGCCGGATACCAGCTGGCAATCAGGCTTAACACCAGCGAGGTTCCTAATACGATAAAGACATCCATCAGATGCAGTTCCGACGGCAGGAAATCAATAAAATAGATGTCGCCGGACAGCAGCTTATGGCCGATGAGTGCCTCAATGCCGTGAATAATCGGCGTCAATTGCAAGGTCGCGATCACGCCAATCACCGCGCCTATCACGCTACCCAGCAGCCCGGCCAATAGCCCGTACCAAATAAAGATAGCCCGAATCAGGCCGTCTGATGCACCCAGCGTACGCAGGACCGCGATATCGCTGCTTTTGTCTTTCACCGCCATCACCAGCGTTGAAACAATATTAAAACAGGCCACGCCGATCACCAGGATCATCGCTAAATACATGATGGTTCTCACCATCTGGATGTCCCGGTACATATAACCATAGGTGCCAATCCAACTGCGAATAGTGACATAAGCCTTCGTGACTTCGCCCGCATCGCGCACCAGCTTATTGGCGGAGAACACGTCGTTAGCTTTGATGGCGATCCCCGTTACGCTCTGCCCCATATCCAGATACTGTTGGGCATCCGCAAGTGGAATCAGCGCTAAACCGTGATCGAGCTGGCCGCTCAGTTGTAAAATGCCGCTAATGTGCAGCCGGATACGTTTCGGCTGCATCAGCTTCATTTCCGGGTCGCTGTTCGGGATCATCACCGTGACCCAGTCCCCTTGCGCAACATTCAGCGCCTTTGCCACGCCTTGCCCAATGATGACCTGCTGTTCGCCCGCATGAAACCGCTGCCAGGCATCATTGAGAACATAATTAGGCAGCGCGCTGAGACGTTTCTCCTGCTGCGGATCGACGCCTTTTACCTGAACCGCCTGAAGTTTGGCACCGTTCTCCAGCAGACCGGTGAAATTGATATAAGGCGCTGCGGCTGCCACGCCAGGCACTTGTTCGATTTTAGGCAGGATGTCCTGCCAGCCGTCGAAAGGCTGATTGACCGGGGCGATCTCGCCGTGCGGCACTACCGCGAGAATACGGTTATTCAGTTCGCGTTCAAAGCCATTCATCGCGCTCAGGCCAAGAATCAACACCGCCACGCCGAGGGCGATCCCCAACGTCGAAATGACCGAAATCAGCGAAACCATGCCGCCACGCCGACGGCCACGGCTAAATCGCAGGCCAATCAGCAACGAGAGCGGAGGAAATGTCATTGCCGCGCTCCCATCAGGGTCAGTTCCTGTTGCAACTGACCGTCGCGCATTTCCAGTTGGCGGTTCAGCCGGCTAGCCAGTTGCAGGTCGTGCGTCACTACCAGAAACGCAGTGCCCTGCCGGACATTCAGCTCTCCCAGCAGTTCGAAAATAGTATCCGCCGTGCGCTGATCGAGGTTACCGGTCGGCTCGTCCGCCAGCACCAGCGACGGGCTGTTAACCAGCGCTCTGGCAATGGCAACACGCTGCCGCTCGCCGCCGGACAGCTCCGACGAACGGTGGTGGCTGCGCGCTTCAAGCCCAACAGCCGCCAGCATTTCACGTGCTTTATCCTGCGCCTGCGACGTTGGCACTTTGCCAATCAGCAGCGGCATCGCCACGTTTTCCAGCGCGGTGAAATCCGGTAGCAGATGGTGAAACTGATAAATAAAACCTAGCTCGCGATTGCGTAAATCCGCTTTTGCCGCCGCAGAAAGCGTACTCAGCGGTTGGCCTTTAAAAATAACCTCGCCTGACGTCGGCGTATCCAACCCGCCCAGCACATGCAGCAGCGTACTTTTGCCAGAACCAGAGCTACCGACGATCGCCATCATCTCCCCGCTGCTCATCTCAAAAGAGACATCGCGCAATACGTCGGTCGACAGCTTGCCGTCCTGATAGCGTTTGGACAGGTTATTACACTGCAATAACGGTAAATCACTCATAACGTAAAGCCTCAGCGGGTTGAACGGCGGCAGCGCGCCATGACGGGTAAAGTGTCGATAAGAGGGCAATCACCATCGCGGAAATGGCGATAGTCACCACCTGCGCGGGGTCAATATCCACCGGTAACGCAGCGCCATCCAGCAATACGCCGAGAATTGGCATCAGCGTATTCAGTTGGCTGGCCAATAGCGTCCCCAGCAGTGCCCCTAGCAACGCGCCAATGACGCCAGCGCTGCCCCCCTGCACCATAAACACCGCCATAATCTGGCGTTGAGTCAGCCCCTGCGTTTGCAGAATGGCGACTTCACCCTGTTTTTCCATCACCAGTAAACCCAGCGAGGTAATAATGTTGAAAGCGGCCACGGCCACGATCAGGCTGAGCAGCAACCCCATCATGTTTTTCTCCATGCGCACGGCCTGAAACAGCTCGCCTTTACGTTCGCGCCAGTCTTTCCAGACCGTGCCTTCCGGCAGCGTTTGCGTGCTCAGCGTATCGACCGACAGCGGCTTTTCCAGCCATAAACGCCAGCCGGTAATGTGGTTCGCCGGGTAGCGCATCAAGCGAGAGGCATCCTGCTGATTCACCAAAAGCTGGTAGCTATCCACCTCGCTGTTCGCGGCAAAGGTGCCGGCAACGGTGAAGATACGCTGGCTGGGAATACGCCCCATCGGCGTCAGTTGGCTGGCGCTCGTCACCATCATACGAATCTGATCGCCAGCTTTAACGCCCAGCTGTGCAGCCAGTGTCTCGCCCAAAATGGCCTGATATTGACCAGATTTCAGCTGCTGCTGTTTGACGTTAACCAGATAGCGCGACAGCGGCTCCTGCTCATCAGGATCGATCCCTAACATCACGCCGACAGCGACGCTACGGGCGCTTTGCAGCACCACATCGCCCGTCGTCAACGGCGCAATGCGCGTCACGCCCTCCAGCGAGTCTAAGGAAGAAGCAGGAATCAACGCCGGGTTCAGCGAACCTTGCGGCGTAGAGATAACTGCCTGAGGCATCACACCCAGAATATTGCCTTCCAGTTCACGCTCGAAGCCATTCATCACGGAAAGCACAGTGACCAACGCCATCACGCCCAGCGTGATGCCAATGGCGGATAACCAGGAGACAAACCGGCCGAAGCGGTCTGATGCGCGCCCACGCATGTAGCGCAGGCCAATAAATAAAGCGACAGGTTGATACATGAAATCCGTCTGGATAAGGTTGCCAAAGCAAAGTGATCAAGGATAATAAAGGGTAGTACTGCTTTATGGAACCCTAACACCCTCACTCTACGGCTTTTTCTTATTCCTGGCCGGATGCAGGGAGGCGAGACCCGATAATCAGATGATGCCTGAAAATTACCGTTATTCGCTGCCATCCAAAGCCGGTGAGCAGCGCCTGCTGGGCCAGTTAACCGGTGCTGCCTGCGCCGTTGAATGTGCAGAAATTATTGAACGCCACGCCGGGCTGGTGGTACTTATCGCCCCTGATATGCAAAATGCCCTGCGCTTACGCGATGAGATTCAGCAATTTACCGACCAGCACGTCACCACGTTGCCTGACTGGGAAACGCTGCCCTACGATAGTTTTTCTCCGCATCAGGAAATTATTTCGACCCGCCTTTCCACTCTTTACCAGCTTCCCAACATGACGCGCGGCGTTCTGATTCTGCCGGTCAACACGCTGATGCAGCGCGTTTGTCCGCACAGTTTCCTGCACGGCCATGCGTTGGTATTGAAAAAAGGCCAGCGCCTCTCGCGCGATAAGCTGCGTTCGCAGTTGGAGCAGGCGGGCTATCGCAGTGTCGATCAGGTCATGGAACACGGTGAATATGCCACGCGCGGCGCGCTGCTGGACCTGTTCCCGATGGGGAGCGAAGAGCCCTATCGTATCGATTTCTTTGATGACGAGATCGACAGTCTGCGTCTGTTCGATGTGGATACGCAGCGCACGCTGAATGAAGTGCCGCACATTAATCTGCTGCCTGCGCACGAGTTCCCAACGGATAAAACCGCCATTGAGCTCTTTCGCAGCCAGTGGCGCGAACAGTTCGAGGTCCGGCGTGATGCCGAGCACATCTACCAACAGGTCAGCAAAGGCGTCTGGCCAGCAGGGATCGAATACTGGCAGCCGTTATTTTTCAGTGAACCGCTGCCATCGCTGTTCAGCTACTTCCCGAACAACACGCTGATCGTCAACACGGGGAATATCGAACAGAGCGCCGAGCGCTTCTGGCAGGATATTCAGCAGCGTTTTGAAAGCCGCTGCGTCGACCCTATGCGCCCGCTGCTGCCGTCAGACTCACTCTGGCTACGGGTAGACGGTCTGTTCACGGAGCTGAAAGCGTGGCCGCGCGTGCAGTTGAGAACCGATACGCTGCCGGAAAAAGCCGCTAACGTGAATCTGGCCTATCTGCCGCTGCCGGAGCTGGCGATTCAGCATCAGCAGAAATCCCCGCTGGATGCGCTGCGCCGCTTTATCGAACAATCCGAAGGCCAGATCATTTTCTCCGTTGAGAGTGAAGGCCGTCGCGAAACGCTACAAGAGCTGCTGGCACGCATCAAACTGAACCCTACGCTCATCAGCACGCTGGAGCAGGCTCAGGAACGCGGCACTTACCTGATCATCGGTGCCAGTGAGCACGGTTTTATCGACACGCTGCGCCAGCGCGCCTTAATCTGCGAAAGCGATCTGCTGGGCGAACGCGTTAGCCGCCGTCGTCAGGATAATCGCCGCACGATCAATACCGATACGCTGATCCGCAACCTGGCGGAACTACGGCCGGGGCAGCCCGTCGTCCATCTTGAACACGGCGTGGGTCGCTATGCCGGGCTGACCACGTTGGAAGCGGGCGGCATCAAAGCCGAATACCTGATTTTGACCTATGCGGGCGAAGACAAGCTGTACGTCCCCGTTTCCTCATTGCATTTGATCAGCCGCTACGCGGGCGGTGCCGATGAAAATGCACCGCTGCATAAACTGGGTGGCGATGCGTGGTCACGCGCGCGGCAAAAAGCGGCGGAAAGAGTACGTGATGTCGCCGCCGAACTGCTGGATATTTATGCTCAGCGCGCGGCGAAAAGCGGTTTTGCGTTTAAGCATGACAAAACGCAGTATCAGCTTTTCTGCGAAAGTTTCCCCTTCGAGACCACGCCCGATCAGGCGCAGGCCATCAACGCCGTGCTGAGCGACATGTGCCAGCCGCTGGCGATGGACCGTCTGGTGTGTGGCGATGTCGGCTTTGGTAAAACCGAAGTGGCAATGCGCGCCGCGTTTCTGGCGGTTGAAAACCATAAACAGGTTGCCGTACTGGTGCCGACGACGCTGTTGGCGCAACAGCATTTTGACAACTTCCGCGATCGCTTTGCCAACTGGCCCGTGAAGATTGAAATGATCTCCCGTTTCCGCAGTGCGCGTGAGCAAACTCAGGTGCTGGAGGAAACCCAGGAAGGCAAGGTCGATATTCTGATCGGCACCCATAAGCTGTTGCAGAGCGACGTGCGCTGGCGCGACTTAGGGCTGTTGATTGTGGACGAAGAACACCGCTTCGGCGTGCGTCACAAAGAGCGCATCAAAGCGATGCGGGCGGATGTCGACATCCTGACGCTAACCGCCACGCCAATTCCGCGCACGCTCAACATGGCGATGAGCGGGATGCGCGATCTGTCGATCATCGCCACGCCCCCTGCCCGTCGTTTAGCGGTGAAAACGTTCGTGCGCGAATATGACAATCTGGTGGTGCGCGAAGCCATCCTGCGTGAAATTCTGCGCGGCGGGCAGGTGTATTACCTCTATAACGATGTCGAAAATATCGAGAAAGCCACTCAGCGACTGGCGGAACTGGTGCCGGAAGCGCGCATCGCTATCGGCCACGGCCAGATGCGTGAACGCGAACTGGAACGGGTCATGAACGACTTCCACCACCAGCGTTTTAACGTGCTGGTGTGTACCACCATCATCGAAACCGGGATCGATATTCCAAGCGCCAACACCATCATCATTGAACGTGCCGATCATTTCGGTCTGGCACAGCTGCACCAGCTACGGGGCCGCGTGGGGCGTTCCCACCATCAGGCTTACGCCTATCTGCTGACGCCGAATCCTAAAGCGATGAGCACCGATGCGCAGAAACGTCTGGAAGCGATCGCTTCGCTGGAAGACCTCGGCGCAGGCTTTGCGCTGGCCACGCACGATCTGGAAATCCGCGGTGCGGGCGAGCTGCTTGGAGAAGACCAGAGCGGACAGATGACCAGCGTCGGTTTCTCGCTGTATATGGAACTGCTGGAAAGCGCCGTCGATGCTTTAAAAGCAGGCAGGGAGCCATCGCTGGAAGATTTGATCAACAGCCAGACCGACGTCGAACTGCGTTTGCCTGCTCTGCTGCCCGATGATTTCATCCCCGACGTCAATACGCGTCTGTCGTTATATAAACGTATCGCCAGTGCGAAAACCACCGACGAGCTGGATGAACTAAAGGTCGAACTGATTGATCGTTTCGGTCTCCTTCCTGATGCAAGCCGCTATCTGTTGCAGATTGCCGCCCTGCGCCAGCAGGCACAAGCGCTGGGTATTCGCCGTATTGAAGGCAATGAGAAAGGTGGATTTATCGAATTCAGCGAGCAAAATCGCGTCGATCCGTCCCACCTTATCGGCCTGTTACAGCGCGATCCGAGCACCTACCGTCTTGATGGCCCAACCCGCCTGAAATTCATGAAGGATTTGAGCGACCGTCCGCAGCGCATCGAGTTTATCGGCTCACTGCTGGGGAACATGGCGCAGCATACGCTGGCGGCGTAACTCGCTTTGACGAGTATAAACGGGAACCTGAAGGTTCCCGTTTATACCAACCGCTCCCGTGCTGTAGCCATGTCACGCCGGTGGCAGGCCACGCTACGTCGGAATTCATCTCATTTCCTTTTTATCTCATTTAGTTGAGCGAGAAATACCGGTCGCCATACGCATGAAGCGGTCAAAGGCACGGTCTGATAGCAGCCGACGTATGCACATTATCGGCTTTGCACCAAAACCGACGGCATAGCGTGTTTTGGGCCGACGAGCACTCACTGCCAGAGCGATAGTGTCAGCAATCACATGCGGGGAAGACTGGCGTTTCCGGCTACGTTCACTCACCATGGAATCGGCCATCGCCTGTGCCTGTTTTGCATAGGCGCCGTCCCCTGATACCCCCAACAGTTTCGCGGCGGCAATATCTGCCCACTCGGTTTTAATGCCACCCGGTTCAATGACCACGACATCAATACCGAAAGGCTCCACTTCCAGACGCAGGCAGTCGCTGATCGCTTCCAGTGCAAATTTGGTTCCGTGATACCAGGCACCGAGAGGTGTATAAATCTTCCCGCCCATCGAGGTAATGTTAATCACGGTGCCAGAACGTTGTGCCCGCATATGCGGCAGTACCCGTTGCGTTAGCTGTACTGCACCAAAGACGTTCACCTCAAACTGGGCGCGTCCTTCCTCTAGAGACACCTCTTCCACAGCGCCATAGGAACCATAACCCGCATTGTTTACCACAACGTCGATACGCCCACATTCGGCAATGATGGTATCCACCACCGTCTGTATCGAGACACTCTCTGTCACATCCAGCGGCAGTACCCGTATCCCCGCCTCTGCCAGTTTCTGCATCCTCTCGACCCGACGAGCAGCAGCATAAATAGTATGGCCGGCGGCCTTTAAACGCATAACGGTCGCTTCACCAATCCCCGAGGAGGCGCCAGTCACCAGAATAACTTTTGATTTCATACATTGGCCCTTATTGCTGACATAACACGGTGACGCACGCGATGTGCTCATCATCGTCCTTGTGATGTACTGTAGGCGACACTATCAACCACGGGGATAGCGTATTGCGCCATGTCACTTGCCTTATGCGCCAATCATCAAAACCGGTATTCAAATAGCGTGGCGTTGTTACTGTAAGGCGGTTTGTCAGTGTAAGCGCGCCGTATTGCGAACGCTGTCCGGGGTCTGGCCCGTCCACTCATGGAACGCTCGGTAAAAGGAGTTCGGATCGTCAAACCCGAGAAGAAAAGCGATTTCACCCGCGGGCATTGATGTGCTCTCGAGATAATGTCGTGCCAGTTTTTCACGCGTACGGTTCAGCAGTGAGCGAAAGTTTTCTCCTTCTTCTTCCAGGCGCCGTTGGAGTGTTCGCCTGCTCATCGCCAGGCGGCCCGCAACCACATCGACACCTGCGCTATTACCGGGCAGTAATTCCAATAGCAGCGCCCGAACACGCTCGGTAATACTGGCCTTCTCATCCAGTTCACTCAGGCGACGGCGAAGTTCAGGCTCGAAAATCTTCCACATTCCATCACTGGCCGTCAGGAATGGACTCAGGCTGTCGGTTGATGAAAAGGTAATTAACGGTTGTGGGCCATACACAATGTCACACCCAAAAAAATGGGTGTAATGGCGGGAATACGGCGACGGCGGGAGCACAGGCAGAGCGACATGAAGCGCATTGACAGATTCACGCGTACCCAGCTCCGCCAAACGAATAAAAAAGGCAAGCTCCGCAATCTGCAATGAGAATGGCACCTCGCTTTGTGCATACAGCCAGACAGGTGCCAGCGTCATATTACCATCCTGACCTACCCGGATATCCAGACGCATCGGAGCCATCAACTGCTTGTACTTTGCCAGTCGTTGAGCGGCCTGCATCAGGCTGGTGCTGCACAGCGCGGCAAAAAGTGGAGGATCAAAAAAGTCAGCGGAAACCTTTTTCACAATATCCAGAGGAAATAGCGGTGCACCGACCTCCTCTTCAAGCCCCTGCCAAAAGCGAAAATATTCTGCCGTAGAGAGCCCCACGGCGCTTCTCGACAGTAAGTCATCCGGCAGGCCAGCCCTGCGCATTACATTCACAGGCCGAACACCCAAATCCTTCAACAAGATCTTCCAGCCCGCGTTGAGAAAAAATATTTCGCTGCGTGTCATCTTCACTTCTCAGACCATCTGGTGATGGAATCGTCGGTTGATAAGCAAGCTGCCATTTTAGGGTAAAATAAGGGCAGAAAACTTGCTATATGCGCCAGAATGGTGGCAATTCATGCCATCGCCGGGCAATACATCAGACTTTACAAGCCCTGCCGGAACGCAGTAAAGTCGCCAACCTTTTTATGGCCCGTCATCTCTGGCGGCGCCTTTCCGGGCCGTCGCCGGTGCGACGTTAAACGTTTTTCCCGGAAATTTTCATGGCATGGGGCACGACGATGTTTATCGGTTTTGACTACGGCACGGCGAACTGTTCCGTGGCAGTGATGGATTCAGGTACACCACGGCTCCTGTCGCTGGAAAATGGGTCTCCTTATCTTTCCTCTCTGCTGTGCGCGCCCGTGCGTGAAGCCGTGAGCGAGTGGTTATGGCGGCACCATCAGGTCAACGCAGAAGGCGAGAACGCGTTGCTGCTCAAGCGCGCCATCAGCTACAACCGCGAGGAAGACATTCGCGTGCAGCCCGATAGCGTGAAGTTCGGGCGCGAGGCGTTACGCCACTATATGGATGACCCGGAAGAGACGTGGTTTGTTAAATCGCCGAAGTCCTTCCTCGGGGCTGTCGGACTGAAAGCGCAGCAGATTGCGCTGTTTGAAGATCTGGTTTGCGCCATGATGCTGCATATCCGCACGCAGGCAGAAAGCCAGCTTGCCCAGCCTATTCGTCAGGCCGTCATCGGCCGCCCGATTAACTTCCAGAGTATCGGCGGCGAAGAAGCCAACCAGCAGGCGCAAGGCATCTTAGATCGTGCGGCACACCGCGCCGGATTTGAAGACGTCGTCTTTCAGTTTGAGCCCGTCGCCGCCGGGCTGGATTTCGAATCGACATTGACGAAAGAAACACGCGTGCTGGTCGTGGATATCGGCGGCGGAACCACCGACTGTTCCATGCTGCTGATGGGGCCAGAGTGGCATAAACAGCACGAACGCGCGCAAAGTCTGTTAGGACACAGCGGCTGCCGCGTTGGCGGTAACGATCTGGACATCATGCTCGCGTTCAAACAGCTCATGCCGCTGCTTGGCATGAATAGCGAGACGGAAAAAGGCATCGCACTGCCGATTATGACCTGGTGGAATGCCGTCGCGATTAACGATATTCCGGCGCAAAAAGAGTTTCATAGCACCGCCAGCCGCACGTTAATCAACGAAATGATCCGCGATGCGCGTCAGCCCGAACTGGTAAAAAGACTGCTGACCGTATGGCAACAGCGCCTAAGCTACCGTCTGATCCAACTGGCGGAAGAGAGCAAGATTGCGCTGTCCAATCAGTCGGAAACGGCAGCCGATTTACACTTTATTGAATCAGGTCTGGCAACGTGCATTCATGCGGATGAACTTAACGCCGCGATCGATAATCCGCTAACTCGCATTCAGCAGCAGGTGACGTTGGCGTTAGAAACCAGTCAGACCCGTCCGGAAGTGATCTACCTGACCGGCGGTAGCGCACGTTCTCCCCTGCTGCGTCAGGCTATTCAGCAACTGCTCCCTGATATTCCTATCGCCAGCGGTAACGATTTTGGTTCCGTTACCGCCGGACTGGCGCGCTGGGCAGAAATTATCTTTCGCCGTTAAGCCAAAGACGAGACGTAAGCTATCCGTCTCGTCAGGCCATCGTGTTATTTATTTTTGATTAACTAGCGTGGCTTGACTAACAGCCCCCGTAGCAGCAATTCCAGCGCGGCAACGCCTTGTGCCAGCCGCGCATTACCATCCTCTCCGTCCGCAATCCAGAACGCCGCTTCAGCCAGACTGCCATAGATTAAGAATGCCAACGCCTGCGGATCGGCTTCAGCCACTACGCCCTGCCGGATAAGGTTATCGATCAGCCGCTGCATCGACTCAACGCAATGACGCTGTGAATCCGGTGAGGCACCACCCAGCACGGCACGGGCATCGCGTAGCACAATCCGCTGAATTTCCGGCTCCAACGCCATTTCCAGATAGGCACGGCAGCGACGACGAAAACCGTCCCAGACATCCTCGGCGGTGTCGGAGATGACCTGCAGTCGTTCATCCATCTCAGCATCGATCTGTTCCACTACCGCCGCCAGCAATCCCTTTTTATCACCAAAATGATGATAAAGCGCCCCACGGGTCAAGCTCGCCTGCGCGGTAAGATCGTCCATTGAGGTATCCGCATAACCGCGTTCGCTGAAGACCTTACGGGCGGTCGCCAACAGCGTAGCGCGGGTTTCTTCCATTTCAGCACGGGTACGGCGAACCATCGACACTCCTTTACATACATTCCGTATGATTATTTACATTCACTCCGTATGAATATATGCTTTTATTCATACGCTATGTATGTATTGTCGCTGTGCCGCGATATGGTGGCAAGCGGATTCACTTTGGAGAACGAGATGGTTAACCCGTATCGCGAACTTTTCTCTGCGCCCGGCACAAAAGGCTTTGCGCTGGCAGGCCTGTTGGCGCGAATGCCGCTGTCCATGACAGGCATCGGCATTATCACCCTGTTGTCGCAACTGCGCGGCAGCTATGCGCTGGCTGGCGCAGTCTCTGCCACCTTTGTCCTGACCTACGCGCTGCTGTCGCCGCAGATCTCCCGTCTGGTCGATCGTCACGGACAAGGCCGCGTGCTGCCTATCGCCACCGCCGTCAGCGTGATTGGCATGCTGCTTCTGCTCATCAGTTCCTGGTTGCAGGCCCCGGAGTGGACCTTGTTCATTGGCGCTTTGCTGGCCGGTTTCATGCCCAGCCTATCGGCGATGGTGCGAGCACGCTGGACGGCGATCTATCGGGGAGACACCCGCTTGCAAACCGCTTACTCGCTGGAAACCGTGCTCGATGAAGCCACCTTTATCGCCGGGCCACCGCTAGCTGTCGGGCTGTCTGTCGCGGTGTTTCCTCAGGCTGGCCCGCTGGCAGCCGCGATCTTGCTGGTGATAGGCGTGTTTGCGCTGGTGACACAACGCAGCACCGAGCCACCTGTGGCAGCAATGAGTACCAGCAACGAGCGTTCCGGTTCGGTGTTTAAACAGGCCAACATACGCCTGCTGACGCTGTTGATGCTCGCGATGGGCATCATCGTGGGCAGCGTGGATATCGTCAGCGTCGCCTTCGCCGCGCAGCGTGGTCAACCAGCGGCGGCCAGTCTGGTCTTGTCGGCTTATGCTGTAGGTTCCTGTCTGGCCGGGCTGCTGTTCGGCGCTCTCAAGCTACGAACTGCCCTGCACCGCCTGCTGTTGCTGGGCGGTTTGGCTACGGCAATCACCACGCTCCCTCTATTGTTCGTTGGCAGCATTCCCACGCTGGCGTTAGCCGTCCTGATCGCCGGGCTGTTCTTCGCTCCTACCATGATCGTGGCGATGTCATTGGTCGAGCGTCTGGTACCCGAGCACCGTCTGACCGAAGGCATGACCTGGCTGCTGGCAGGGCTGAATATCGGCGTGGCGCTCGGCGCAGCGGTATCAGGTCACGTTGTCGATAACGGAGGCGCACGGGGTGGGTTCACCGTGGCACTGTGCGCTGGCGCGTTGGTGCTGCTGGTCGCACTGTGGGGCTATCTGCGTCTGCGGACAAACACCGCTTATCTTGCCAATGCCGCCTGACGGTGACATCACTCGTTTCCCAAGTTAAGGACTGAACCATGAGTACCTCTCCATCTATCCCAATAGCCACCGCTGCACAGCATCTCTGGCTGGCCGTCGTCGCGGTCGGCCTGGCGACCTTCTCTGTGGTCACAACGGAAATGCTGCCGGTCGGCCTGCTGAATCCGATTGCCGATACGTTGAATACCTCTACCGGAACCGCGGGTCTGATGATCTCGCTGCCCGCCCTGCTGGCGGCTCTGTTCGCCCCACTGGTGGTGATCGCATCCGGCGGCGTGGATAGACGCCGAATTCTATGCGGACTGCTAACGCTGCTGGCTATCGCCAACATCGCCTCGGCACTGGCACCGGATATAGGCTGGATGCTGGCGGCGCGTGTACTGGTCGGCTTTTGCATGGGCGGCATCTGGGCGATTGCCGGCGGTCTGGCTGCACGACTGGTTCCCGAGCGCGCCATCGGACTGGCGACATCGATTATCTTTGGCGGCGTCGCGGCAGCATCCGTGCTCGGAGTGCCATTCGGTACACTGATTGGCGATCTTATCGGCTGGCGCTGGGCTTTTGGATGTATGGCCATCTTTAGCGGGCTGGTGCTGATGTTCCACCTCGCCGTCATTCCTGCACTGCCCGTTACCCATTCAGTCACAGTGCACCAATTCGCTGAGCAGCTAGCCAACCGTAAGCTGCAAGTCGGGCTGATTCTGACGCTGTTACTGGTCGCCGGACACTTCATGGCCTTTACCTTCGTGCGCCCGCTGCTGCTCTCGGTATCGGGATTCGATGTGCGCTGGATTGGCGCACTGCTGTTCGCCTATGGCATGGCAGGCATCGTCGGCAATTTTCTGGCGGGCCTCATCGCGGCAAGGCGCACTGCGCTGGCCTTGATGGCGATCGTACTGGGGCTGTTGTTGACCCCGATTCTGTTCCTGACCATCGGTGCCTCACACATCGGCGGCGGCGTGGCGCTGCTGGCCTGGGGACTGGCCTACGGCGGCGTGTCTGTCGGGTTGATGACATGGATGATGAAGGCTGCGCCGCGCGCCGTGGAGATCGCCGCCGCGCTGTATGTTGGCATTTTCAATGTTGGCATTGCGTTCGGGTCATGGATTGGTGGTCAGGCTGTGGATAGCGCAGGGCTACTCACCACGCTTTGGCTCACAGGCGGATGTGCCGTTGGCGCCTTGCTGTTATCCCTGAGCATGGCGCGGATCGAAAACAACAAGATAGGATAATGAAAAAAAACCGCGAGCACCTTTTTCAGGTGTCTCGCGGTTTTTAGCGATGGTGTCAGCGCAAAAACGTAGACGTTGGAGGTCAGTTAACTCTGCTGGTTCAAAATTAATTGCCCGTTTCGGTCTACTGGAATTTGTGGACCAGGATCGCGATCCATGCGGATTTTACCCTGCTGGTCGCCGATTTTATAGGTGACATCATAACCCAGAACTTTTTGTGATTTGTCGTACACCGTCTGACAGCGCTGTTGCTGCGTCGTGTACGTATCATTTTCCTGCATACCGCTTTGTACACGGTTGCCGGCATAACCACCTGCCAACGCGCCCGCTACCGTCGCGATATCTTTACCGCGTCCGCCACCAATCTGGTGACCCAGAACCCCACCCGCGACAGCACCCAGCACCGAGCCAGCAATCTGGTTTTCATCCTGTACCGGACGACGATGCGTCACGCTCACGTTACGGCACTCCTGACGAGGCGTTTTAACCGTTTCTTTAATTGGTGTTGCTGTTAGCACCTGTGCAAACTGAGGTTTAGAGGAAAATACATCCATACTCGCCACCGCCGCCACACCCAATGCCGCAGCCACACCAATACCTACACCCGCTAACATTGATTTGTTCACAGGATACCTCCCGAATCTATTCTCACGCATTCCCCACCTGCAATCCTGCCGTAAGATTTGCTTTACGCCAGCTCGCGTTTAACGCGATGAATCCGATGGTTCCTTCTGAATGTCAGCATTCAGAATTTTCGACGTGCGTGCTACGCCATCTGTAAACAGTGGAAAGTCTGCACAATGTTTCACACTCTCGCAATAAGACTAACTAACCAAAAGTGTCAGATTCGTAACATAAAAGCGTCATTTGGGAATTATCTTAACTGGAATTGCTAATAGGACGATATTTTATACTGTTATTTCAGGAACTCAGTAATACAGCGAATAGAGGTACGGCTAAGGGACACCGTCTTGTGAATGCGCTGGTGGGAGGCACGTTTTTTCGAGAGAGCCAAAGTAAGCCGATGATAAAAACAATACAGGCATGAACTCACGTTCACGCCCGTATCAGAAGGATGTCAATCGTTGTGGATTAATGCAATTTGAGGCGCGGGCGAATCACCCGGTTGATCCCACCAACCAGCATCATCAGGCCTGTTTTCACATAGCCATGCAGGGCAACCTGATGCATGCGATACAGGGAGATATACACGAAACGTGCAATCCGCCCTTCTACCATTACGGAGCCCCGCATCAGGTTCCCCATCAGGCTGCCAACCGTACTGAATTTAGACAGCGAAACCAGCGAGCCGTGATCTTTATAGACGTAAGGTTTCAACGTCTGTCCGTTCAGCAACGCGATGATATTGCTGTGGCAGCGTGATGCCATCTGGTGAGCCGCTTGCGCACGGGGTGGTACGAAGCCGCCGCCTTCCTGCGGACAGGAGGCACAGTCGCCGATGGCGAAAATATTAGGATCGCGCGTCGTCTGTAGCGTCGGTTCAACCACTAGTTGGTTAATCCGGTTTGTTTCCAGACCTGCAATCTCTTTCATCGCATCCGGTGCTTTGATGCCCGCCGCCCAAACCATCAGGTCGGCTTCGATAAATTCACCGTCCTTCGTATTCAGACCGCCGCTTTCGGCGCTGGTCACCATGGTTTTCGTCAATACACGAACACCAATATTGTTCAGTTCCTGATGTGCTGCCGCGGAAATACGCGGCGGCAGCGCAGGTAAAATACGCTCACCCGCTTCCACCAGCGTGACGTTCAACGTTTGGTTATCCAGCCCGTCAAAGCCGTAACTGTGCAGCTGTTTCACCGCATTGTGCAGTTCCGCAGACAGTTCAACGCCCGTCGCACCGCCGCCCACAATCGCGATATTCACTCGCTCTTTTTCATCCTGATTCGCCGTGAATTTCAGGAACAAATTCAGCATTTCATTATGGAAACGGCGGGCTTGCTTCGGGTTATCCAGGAAAATACAGTGATCTTTCACGCCCGGCGTACCGAAGTCATTTGAGGCACTGCCTAACGCCACCACCAAAATGTCATACGGGATACGACGCGCCGCAACCAGAACGTCGCCTTGCTCGTCACACACTTCGGCCAGTTGGATCTGCTGCTGCTCACGGTCGATATCCGTCAGCATGCCCAGTTGGAACTGGAAATAGTGATTACGGGCGTGCGCCAGATAGCTTAGCGCATCCATATCGTCGTCCAGCGAGCCGGTCGCCACTTCATGCAGCAGTGGTTTCCACAGGTGGCTGTGGTTACGATCCACCAGCGTGATCTCCGCTTTTTTCTTGCGTCCTAACTTGTGGCCCAAACTTGTAGCCAGTTCAAGTCCGCCAGCTCCCCCGCCGACAATGACAATTTTTTTGGTTGGTGATGTCAAAATGACCCCCTAAAATGTGAACCAATGGTTAATAAAGAGTAAAAAATAATATCCTTATATAACATAGGGTTCGCGTAAGTTAAGCCTGATATCTGCAGCAAGAATAGCACGCTAAGTTATTTGGTCATACCAAAATTGATATATATCAATTTATTTTGTCACCCAGGTTTTTACCAAGAAAATTCCATCTTTATTTCAGTGAATTAGCGGAGGTCTGTGTGAAGAAAAAATGCTGAATCGTGCGTAAATGCGTCGCTACTCGCACTAAGGAAAGTAAATAAATCACGTTATTCCTCCTGATCCCCCCAAACGAAGGCATCAGAAGGAACGACTCGCGGTGATTAACACATCATCGCGCAGGCAGGCTTAACCCAGCGTTTTGAAGGCTTTGATCCGTTGCAAATGGGGGGAGATGCTTTTGAATTTATGCGTCTGAATGTCGTCCCAGACAATCTCGTAATACGCACCCAACATCTGCGCGCTGCGCTGGCTGTCGAGCATTTCATCATGACGGGAGAGCATCACCATGCAGCGATCGCGGTTCTTTTCACGAAAATTCGCTACGCACTTGGTGGCGATATCCACATACTCTTCTGGCCGATCGATTTTCCCGCCCATGTTTTCCTGCGGGAACAGGTTAGGATTGACGATGACTTGTCGTATGTCACACAGGAAACCTACCCGTTCTGCCCAGAAACCGCCCAACCCCACGCCGCAGATCAGCGGACGATCGTCGTCAGAATGCTGAATCATCTTGTCCACCTGCTTGAGCAGATGTTGCATGTCATGACGCGGATGCAGCGTGCTGTAGCTAATCAGCCGTACATCTTCATCAATAAACTGAAGCTGCAAGACCTTTTCATGGTTACCGGGACTGGTCGAGTCAAAACCGTGTAAATAGATAATCATCTTTCATCCTCACCACAGACTGGGTTGCCTATTTCTCGCCATTTTTATACCCGTCATACTTCAAGCTGCTTGTGCGTTGGCAATACTCGGCTCATTTCTGAGCCTCGCCCTGAAGGGCCGCCTCAAGCGGCGTTCAAATCGGCTAAGCCGATTTGTCCTTACTCACCCCAGTCACTTACCTAAGTAAGCTCCTGGGGATTCGCGCAGTTGCCGCGTTACAAGGCCATAAATGGGCCTTGCCCTAAAGGGTCAACGCAGAGCGTTGTTCAAAACGCTAACGTTTTGTCACGCAACTCGAATTATTTAGTGTATATGCGCCTGCCAGCGCTCACTGAGTGATGTGAGCGCCTGATTAGCCTGCTTCCAGCGCGGCGAATCCAGCAGTTCCCGACGAGAAAACGAACCCTGATGATATAAGCGCGTTAGTTGCTCCGCTTTGACCGGGGACAGGTTATCCAGCACGCTGACGGCGCCTTCCCGATGATTGCAGACCAGAATCATGTCACATCCCGCCTGCAGCGCCGCCTGCGCCCGCTCGGGGTAACTGCCCATCACCGCGGCACCTTCCATCGAAAGATCGTCAGAGAAAATAATGCCATCAAAGCCCAGCTCTTCACGCAGAATCGTTTTAAGCCAATAGGACGAACCGCTAGCGGGGTGGGGATCGGCCTCCGTATAAATCACATGGGCAGGCATGATCGCATCCAGTTGCTGACGCTGGATCAGCGCTTTAAAAATCGACATGTCGTGGGCGCGGATCTCCGCAAGCGGACGCGGATCGCGCGGCGTTTCTTTATGTGAATCGGCGCTGACCGCACCGTGGCCGGGGAAGTGCTTACCCGTAACCTTCATACCCGCGCTGTGCATGCCGCGAATAAAGCTCTGCGCGACTGCCAACGCCGTCTCTGGATTGGCATGAAATGAGCGCTCGCCAATTGCCGCACTCTGGTGACCGATATCCAGCACCGGCGCAAAGCTAATGTCGATATCCATCGCGATCATTTCTGCCGCCATCAGCCAGCCGCCCTCTTCCGCCAGACGCAAGGCTTCTGGTTCGCTATTTAATGCTGCGAAGGCCTGCGCGGCAGGCAGGCGGGTAAATCCGTCTCGAAAACGCTGAACGCGCCCGCCTTCCTGATCCACAGACACCACAAGACGTTCGCGCGACGCCGCGCGGATTTGGCGTACCAGTTCACGTAACTGCGCCGCATCATGAAAATTACGGGTAAACAGAATAACGCCGCCAACCAGCGGGTGTTCCAACACTTCACGATCTTCCGCATCCAGCTCATAGCTGGCGACATCTAACATTACCGGACCCACAAAAACCTCATTCTTTAGAGTGTACTGCTGAGTAAAATAACCACGACGACCAAAACCACACCGTCAGCCTGCCTGTAGCCGATAGCCTGATTGTAGCCGATGATAGAGTGCGGGAATGTCCGCTAAAAATTCAGGGTTCTTCGTTTGCTGCCAGCGTATCTCGAACCACATCAATACCAGATAATCGACCCAAGGGAACCACTGCCCCATCTGTTGCTGAAGGCGGCTCACAGAAAACCCTCGCCGATGTCTCTGGTAGCTCTGCAGAAAATACCTTTGCGCCATACTGTCCATCTGGCTGGCTCGCACAATGAGCGCCAGCTCAAAGGCAATATCGCCATCTGAGGCATATTCCCAGTCAATCAGCATCGTTCCTTGTGGCGTGATCAGCAAGTTTTCAGCATGCACATCCAGATGGAGAGGCGCCAGCGCCAAAGGCGTGGGCAACGGCGCTCGCTGAAAATAGTGGTGGGCGCGCAGCAGCGCGGGCGAACGGCGGCGCGGATCCATCAGTTGCCAGTGCTGAGCGAATAGCATTTTGAGATCGAGGGGGTGGCCGCTACGCGGCAGACGATGAAGCTGAGACAAGACACGCGCCACTTCACCATTAGCCAGCATCATCAGGAACTCATCAGACGTGGCAATGCGCCCCGGCACCCATTCGACAATAAGCCAACCGTCGCGCCACAGCAGCGGCTGTGGCGCAAGTCCTATCGCGGACATCTGCCGCAGCAGGGCGAACTCTCGCTGGCGATCGACGCCCATCTTTCGCTCGGTTGGCGACTGTCGACGCGCAAGCCATTCGATGCCCGGCCCGCGGATACGCCAGCTTTTACTACTCAATCCGCCAACCAACTCAAAGCGAATATCCGCTATCTCCACGGCAGGAAAATACTTCTGGATCGCCGCAGTCAGTTGTTGCTGGATACCTGCCTGCTTAATGCTGAACGGCGCCATTACCGGACCACACAATTTCGCCGGTCTGCACCAGCATCAGTTGCATGTCGATCTGCGGCGATTTCACATCACCACTGACGTCGCTGTACAGCACATACTGCGCGCTGACATAACGTGCCAGGCCAATCGCCTTGCTGCGCGATCCCAGGCTGTCGTCAACCGACAGACCCAGCGTTTGCTTCGCAGCGGCCAACTGCTCGCGCGGTACCAGCGTAAACGCCTTGCCTGAAGATAACGCGCTGTACAGCGCACCTGTCGCTTTCGCGATCGGCAGGGAACCGTTGGTATTGTTTTTCACACTATCCACCAGCAGTATGCTGCCCGGCGTGACGCCATCGGCTTTCAGCATCTGTGCCACCAGCGGATTAATGCTGGCTTCCCAGTTCAGCGTCTGGATTTTCGGCGGTTGCGGGACAGATTCCCCCGGCGGCGGCGTTGGCGTAGTTGGCGTAGTTGGCACTTGAGGCTCAACGGGCTCAATCGTCGCAGGCGGCTCAGTCGGTTCCGGTGGGCGGCTGGGGCACCCTGTCAGTACCAATGCCGCCAGTATCACACCTAGATACTTTTTCATATTTTCTCTCTCTGCACACCATTACAAAAACAGATGAAGGCGAACCTGACGCGCAGTGGGACTGCTGCGCGTTGAAAGCACCGTCATTTCCGTCTGTGGCGGGAGTTCAATGGACTGCACGTCTTCGAACGGCAGCACGTCCAGCCCGTTTTCATCATACCAATAGAAGCGGTAATGCACGGTCACCGCCTGTGAGGCGTCGTTGCTGACGACGGAAGAAGCACGCAGCCGACCCTTTTCTGAATCCAGCGACGGATTCCCCGCCGTAATGCCCGCCGACAGCACGGGGGCATCCAATACCAGCGTTTGCCGTTCATTGATGGTCAGCACCTTTGGCGCGCTACAGCCCGCCAGTAGTCCGGCTATCAAGCACGCGGATAGAAAAAGCATCGGGTTACGCATGATGTTCTCGCATGATGGTTTTCTCGCACGATAGTCTACCCATGACCATCGAACCTCGTTCTATAGAACCTGGTCTATAAGATCTAGTTTGCCAGCAAAGGCCCTAATGCGCGGCCACCCAACAGATGCATGTGGATGTGATAGACTTCCTGCCCGCCGTGTCGGTTGCAGTTAATGATCAGACGATAACCGTCATCTGCAATACCTTCCTGCTGTGCAATCTTCGCCGCAACCGTCACCATCCGTCCCAGTGCCGCTTCATGCTCAGGCGCCGTATCGTTAACGGTCGGGATCAGGACATTCGGGATAATCAGTATATGGGTTGGCGTACGGGGAGCAATGTCACGGAAGGCGGTGACCAGTTCATCCTGATAGACGATATCGGCAGGGATTTCCCGGCGAATGATTTTACTAAAAATGGTTTCTTCAGCCATGATTGATTTCCTTGTTAAAGCTGGCATTGAACGACGTCATGTAGGCAGTATGAGTGACATATTCCATTTCTTTCAACCTTCTTCGTCTATTTCTGGTGCGGTTGGTCAAAATACGACACCCAGAAAAATGATCGGCACGCTAGCCTTATAATGGAAAATGCGCGTTTGTTGCGACCATAAAAAAGGGGCTTTCGCCCCTTTTTACCACTCCCCAACAACACATCAGTGGTTACGGATGTAGTCGTCCATATCGGTTTTCAGGTTGTCGGATTTGGTACCGAAAATGGCCTGAACGCCGGAACCTGCTACAACCACGCCCGCTGCGCCCAGTTTTTTCAGGCCAGCCTGATCAACTTTAGCCACATCACCTACGCTAACACGCAAACGGGTGATGCACGCATCCAGGTTAGTGATATTTTCTTTACCACCAAACGCGCTAACCAGTGCGGCAGCCATTTCAGTGCTGTCCTGTGACGTTTGCTCAGAGGAGCTATCTTCACGGCCTGGCGTTTTCAGGTTCAGTTTCGCAATCAGAACACGGAAGATAGTGTAGTAAATCAGCGCATAGCACAGACCAACGATCGGGAACAGCCACAGGTTGCTACCGTTACCGCTCAGTACCACGAAGTCGATCAGACCGTGAGAGAAGCTCGTACCATCGCGCATACCCAGCAGGATACAGATTGGGAACGCCAGACCCGCCAGAATCGCATGGATCACATACAGGATCGGCGCAACAAACATGAATGAGAATTCAATCGGCTCAGTGATACCCGTCAGGAACGAGGTCAGCGCCGCGGAGATCATGATGCCGCCCACTTTCGCCCGGTTTTCTGGCTTAGCTGAGTGCCAAATAGCAATCGCTGCAGCCGGCAGACCGTACATTTTAAACAGGAAGCCGCCGGACAATTTACCTGCAGTCGGGTCACCAGCAATGTAACGAGGGATATCACCGTGGAAAACCTGACCCGCCGCATTGGTGAACTCACCAACCTGCATTTGGAAAGGTACGTTCCAGATATGGTGCAAACCAAACGGTACCAGAGAACGTTCAACGACCCCATAGATACCGAATGCCAACATCGGATTCTCATTTGCTGCCCAATGTGAAAACGTTTGGATAGCGCTACCGACCGGTGGCCATATGAAAGACAGCACCGCTCCGGTAACAATCGCCGTCAGACCGGAAATAATCGGCACAAAACGTTTACCGGCAAAGAAGCCCAGATACTCAGGCAGTTGAATGCGGTAGAAGCGATTAAACATATACGCGGCAATCGCACCGGCAATGATCCCGCCCAGAACACCGGTATCCGCCAGGTGCTTCGCAGTAATCTCGGCAGCCGGTAGATTAAGAACCAGCGGCGCAATCGCAGCCATGGTTTTGACCATGATGCCATAAGCCACCACCGCCGCCAGTGCGGAAACACCGTCGTTATTAGTGAAGCCCAGGGCAACACCAATAGCAAAAATCAGCGGCATGTTGGCAAACACCGAGTCACCGGCCTGTGCCATGACGCTGGAGACAATTTCAGGCAACCAGCTAAAATTGGCCGAACCGACACCCAGCAGGATACCTGCGATAGGGAGTACGGATACGGGCAGCATTAGCGACTTACCTACTTTTTGCAGGTTTGCGAATGCATTCTTGAACATAATTGAGTGTGCTCCTGAGTAATAGTGCTTTTACTTCTGATACTTCATATAAGCAAAGACGGGGAGGATGGCCTTTGCGAGTTGGGGTGTCTTAGCCCCCTTTAATTTTTACGCAGAGTAAAATAAATAGCGCCCACAATGTTTGATTGCTATCACGTTTCCACAAGCCAACAGGCTGAGTTCGAACAGATATTGCACTTTTTTGTGATATCTCGCTAAAAAACATGTCCCCTTGAAGAGGAAAAACCTGATCAAGGGGATTATGCAGCGCTATTAATTACACGGATAAAAAAAACTCGGCTATTCTCAGCCACTATTGCGCGGCGGTCAACCGAGCCGGATCGATGTGAAACAGGCGGGAGAAGTTTTCTGTCGTAGCGGCAGCGAGGGTTTCCAGCGATGTGCCTTTCAGCACGGCAAGGTATTCCGCGACATCGCGCACATACGCAGGCTGGTTTTCCTGACCCCGGAACGGAACCGGCGCTAACCAAGGGGAATCCGTTTCAATCAGCATCCGATCCAGCGGCACATAGCGTGCAACGTCACGCAGTTCCTCTGCATTACGGAACGTCACGATGCCAGAAAACGAGATATAGAATCCCATATCCAACAGCGCTTTCGCCGTCACTAAATCCTCGGTAAAGCAGTGCAGAACACCGCTGCATTTCTCCGCCTGTTCCTCACGCAGAATCGCCAACGTATCTTCACGGGCGGCACGCGTATGCACGATGACCGGCTTGTTCAGGTCATTGCCAATACGAATATGTTCACGAAACGATTCTTGCTGCTGGGCTTTCGTCTCTTGCTGATAGAAATAATCCAGACCCGTTTCCCCCATCGCCACCACGCGGCTGGCGCTGGCTAACTCACGCAGCTCGACATAATCATAAGGGGCTTTCTGATTAAGCGGATGAACGCCGCAGGAAAACGCCACGTTATCGCGCTCGCCGATTAACTCCAGCATGGCACGATAGCCGGGCAACGTAGTCGCCACCGCCAACAGGAAGCCGACATCGCGACGTTTCGCTTTCTCCAGTACGTCGGAGACATCTTTATGCAATGACTGATAATCCAGACCGTCAAGATGACAGTGGGAATCCACTAACAACATGATATTTACTCGATAGTAATTAAATAGAAAAAGGATGGCTGTCACGCTTAACCGACGACGCAAACGTGCGTTCCCCATCAAGCAGGCGTTCCGTTAGCAATAGCTCACGATTGACACCCGTGACGGTCAGCAATTTTTGTCGGCAGGCCAGCCACTGTTGCAGCTCATACTGCAAATGTGCAGCAGGCTCGCGCGCCAGACGCTCAACCAGTTCGATCTGATCCTGATTCACCCAATGCTCGCTCGCTCCCTGCTGCCATTTCATGGCATCCAACAGTAGCGAGGCCAGCCAGTGAATGCGGGTATCCGCATCGTCATGATTCAGCGGCGCAATCAGCGAAAGCTGATCCCGTGAAATCAACGCAGCAGAGAATGTCTGGCATAGCCCGATGCGCTGCTTCCACTGATCTGGCTGTAATAGCGCCTCGGCGGCTAGCGGCGCGCCCGATTGCAATCTCAATGCCGTGCGCAATGCCTTGCTGTCATGGCGATGGCGAGCATTCAGCCACAGCACGCTCTGTGTCTCACTCGGGACATCCAGATAGTGATACAGGCAGCGGCTGCGCAATGTGGCCAACAGACGGGCCGGTTCACGGCAGCCAAATAAAAAGAAGGTATTCTGTGGCGGTTCTTCCAGCGTTTTCAGCAGTGCATTCGCAGCCGCTTCTGTCAGTTGCTCAGCGGCAGCCAGCCAGATCACTTTTGCGCCGCCTTGTCGGGAGTGTTGATACACTTTTTCCACGACGTCACGCACCGGATCAACACCCAGACTCTGCTTGCCTTTCTCCGGGCTTAACACATGCCAGTCTGGGTGCGTTCCTGCGGTCATCAGGTTACAAGAGTGACACTTGCCGCAGCTTTTCATCCCATCAGGCTGCTGGCAGATCAGCCAACGGCTCAGCGCATAAATCAGCGACTCATCACCCATGCCCGGCAGCGCATGCAGCAACACCGCATGATGCCCCCTGCCCGCCTGATATTGGCCAATAAGCTGTCGATAGGATGCATTCAGCCACGGATACCAATCCATCAGCCCTGCCCCTGCGCAACAGGCTGCAACCCTTGTTGCTGCAACCACTGCTGTAGTGCTGCCTGAATATCCGCACTGACGGCATCAATCGATTGTGAAGCATCAATCGTCAGGATGCTGTCATCCTCCGCTGCCAGTTCCTGATAGCGGGAACGAGTACGTTCAAAAAACGCCAGCGATTCCTGCTCAATCCGATCCAGTTCACCTCGCTGACGGGCACGCTGCAAACCGATGGCGGGCGGCAAATCAAGATAGAGCGTCAGGTCAGGACGAAAATCCCCCAGCACGGTATCGCGCAGTGAACTCAGCAGTTGCTGATCGATCCCACGCCCCCCTCCCTGATAAGCCTGTGAAGAAAGATCGTGACGATCGCCAATAACCCATTGTCCGTTAGCCAACGCAGGCTTGATGACGTTATCCACCAGTTGAACTCTGGCAGCGTACAACATCAGGACTTCCGCTTTGTCGGTGACCTTCTCATCGGTCATACCTTGCTTGATAAGCTCACGTAGCTTCTCTGCCAGCGGTGTACCGCCGGGCTCTCGCGTGAACACCACCTCTTTCACGCCATGTGACCGCAGTGTTTCTACCACGATATTACGCGCGGTGGTCTTCCCCGCCCCTTCCAACCCTTCAATGACGATAAATTTACTGTTCATCCCGTTCCTTTAACGCTGAGCGGTATACCCTCACAGCACGATTATGATCTGCAAGGTTAGTGGTAAAGCTGTGTCCGCCTTTTCCATCCGCCACAAAATACAGGTATGACGTTTTGGCTGGATGCGCAGCCGCATCTAATGAGGCTTTTCCCGGCATCGCGATTGGCGTAGGCGGCAAGCCGGAAATAATATAGGTATTGTAAGGCGTCGGTGTGTCTAATGCTTTACGGGTTATCACGCCTTTATAGTCATCCCCCATGCCATAAATCACAGTGGGGTCGGTTTGCAAGCGCATGCCAAGCCGTAACCGATTGATAAAAACGGAAGCGACCTGAGTACGTTCTTCATTGATGGCCGTTTCTTTTTCAATGATTGATGCCATCGTCAGCAATTCGTCTGGCGTCTTATACGGCAATCCGTCTTCGCGCCCTTTCCATACCTCATCCACCGTTTTTTTCATGCGCTGATGCGCACGCTGCAACAGGGCGCTATCGCTCGTACCCGCCGTGTAGGCGTAGGTATCTGGATAAAACCAGCCTTCCGGATTCGTCTTATCGTTGATTTCCAACTGAGTGGCGATGTCCTGCTCTGTTTTATCGGCCAGTGCGTGTTTGATGTAAGGTGCCTGTTGCAGCGTGGTGAGCCACTCTTTCAGACGTGAACCTTCGACAAAACGGATGGAGAACTGCGCTTCTTTTCCGCTGGACAGTAATGCCAGCATCTCGCGTACGGTCATACCCGTAGTAAAGCGATACGTACCTGCTTTGAATTTTGCCAACTCGGGTTCGAGACGCAGCAGCCAGGGGAAAAATGCGCCATCAGTGATAATTTTCTGATCGAGAAGCAGTGTTTCCAGCCCTTCTCTTCCCGTACCGGCCGGAAGCGTAAAAATCGTCTCCTTTTCGATAGCCAATGGAGAACCAGCAAAACGCTGCATTTTCTGCCACGCTACCAACAACATCAGAACAACGGCAGCGATAATCAGCAAACCAACTTTCTTTTTCTTCATAAATCAACCATCTACTAGCAGTCAGAACTCAGGAATCGATAAAGCTCTCGGGAGTGGTAACGCCAGACATGCGCCTGATTCACGGGGACTATCGGCATTAATGCATTACAGACCAGCACTTCATCCGCATCGGACAGTGTGGTCACAGGTTCACTGACGATCTGTAGCACGAAATCAGCCTCTGCCAGCGAGGCGATGATATGCTGCCGGGCCACGCCATCCACACCAGACTGAGATACATCCGGCGTATAGACGTGATTACCTTTGCGCCAGAATAAATTAGCGGCACAGCATTCCACTAGCGCACCAGAGGTGTCAAGCACGAGGGTTTCATCGGCTGAAGTTTGGTCAAGATGCGCACGAATCAGCACTTGCTCAAGCCGATTCAGATGTTTTATCCCCGCCAACAGCGGGTTTTTAGCGAGTGCCACCGGGCTAAGATTCAGACTAATGCCCTGCTCACGCCAGTCGACATAGTGCGCTGGATAGCCTGCCTGCATGACAATTCGGGTTGGCTGCATACAGCCCTGAGGGCTATAACCACGCCCGCCAGCACCGCGCGTTAGCATCACTTTCACTACGCCGTCCGCCTGCCCCAATGCCGCCTGTTTCATTTCCGCAATCAGACTTTCCCAGTCAACCGTCGGAAATAACAAGCGTGTAGCAGCCTGTTGCAGACGCGTGATATGTCGATCAAGCCAGACAACCTCACCAGCGCTGATTCTGGCTGTCGTAAAACAGCCGTCGCCGTACTGCGTAGCCCGATCGAGCACCGAAAGCTGTTCCTGCAACTGGCCATTAATCCACAGCATAATAAGCTCCGCATCATTCATCATCGTCAGCTTGCCAGTAAAGTTGCATTGCAGACAAGCAGGTGTGTCTGATTTTATGCAGGCAAAAAAAAACCCGGAAACCGGGTTTTTTTAAGACGCTATTGCAATCAAATCTTACGGAAGATCAGAGAACCGTTGGTTCCACCGAAGCCGAAAGAGTTGCACAACACATATTCCATATTGCTGACCTGGCGCGCTTCGTGCGGCACAAAATCCAGATCGCAGCCTTCATCTGGGTTATCCAGATTAAGCGTTGGCGGAACGGCTTGATCGCGCAGAGCAAGAATACTGAAGATAGACTCCACCGCGCCTGCCGCACCGAGCAAGTGACCCGTCATCGATTTTGTCGAGCTCACCAGCACGCTGCTAGCATCCGCACCAAACACGGATTTCACCGCCTGTGTTTCAGCTTTATCCCCCGCAGGCGTAGAGGTGCCATGCGCGTTGATATAGCCGATCTGGCTCGTTGATACACCCGCATCACGCAGGGCGTTTTCCATCGCCAGTGCTGCACCCGAACCGTTCTCTGGCGGAGACGTCATATGATACGCATCGCTGCTCATGCCAAATCCAACAACTTCTGCATAGATTTTCGCACCGCGCTTTTTCGCGTGTTCATACTCTTCCAACACCATGATGCCAGCACCGTCACCTAGTACAAAACCATCACGATCTTTATCCCACGGACGGCTTGCCGCCTGAGGATCGTCATTGCGCGTAGACAACGCACGAGCAGCACCGAATCCACCAACGCCCAATGGCGTACTGGCTTTTTCTGCGCCGCCGGCCAACATCACATCCGCATCGTTGTAAGCAATGATGCGAGCTGCCTGACCAATATTATGCACGCCAGACGTACAGGCCGTAGCAATAGAGATACTCGGGCCACGCAGCCCGTACATGATAGTAAGATGCCCAGCCACCATATTGACGATGGTTGACGGCACGAAGAACGGACTGATTTTACGCGGACCGCCGTTCACCAGCGCTGTGTGGTTCTCTTCAATAAGACCCAGACCGCCGATGCCGGAACCAATCGCCGCACCGATACGCGGCGCGTTCTCTTCCGTTACTTCCAAACCGGAATCCTGCATGGCCTGAACGCCAGCAGCAACACCGTATTGAATAAAGGCATCCATTTTGCGAGCTTCTTTACGCGAAATGAATTCCTCAGAATTAAAATCCTTTACTAAGCCAGCAAAACGCGTTGCATAGGCACTAGTATCGAAATGGTCGATCAGGCTGATACCACTCTGACCGGCAAGAAGAGCACTCCAGGTAGACTCAACTGTATTGCCGACAGGAGATAACATGCCCAGTCCGGTCACAACTACTCGACGCTTAGACACGCTTATCCTCCAGGGAGGGAAAAAAAGACACTGCGGGACAAAAAAACTTAGGCGGTCGAATGACCGCCTAGATATGTTCGCTTACTGCTGGTTAGCCTGAATGAAATCAATGGCTGCCTGAACAGTCGTGATTTTTTCAGCTTCTTCGTCTGGAATCTCAGTATCAAATTCTTCTTCCAGAGCCATTACCAGCTCAACAGTGTCAAGAGAATCAGCGCCGAGGTCATCAACGAAAGAAGCATTGTTTACGACTTCTTCCTGCTTAACACCAAGCTGTTCAACGATGATTTTCTTAACGCGTTCTTCGATAGTGCTCATACTCTTAAATTTCCTATCAAAACTCGCTTTCGCGATGGTTTTCGTAGTGTATAAAATGTTTGAAAAGATGCAACAAAATCTCGGCTGGTCGAACCACGATTTTGTGCTATTTTGCGGTTATCACCGCAAATAATGCAAATAGTTTTCGAGCTTTTTAGATCATATACATGCCGCCATTGACATGCAATGTTTCGCCAGTAATGTAAGCAGCTTCATCAGAGGCTAAAAATACAACAGCACTGGCGATTTCTTTAGCATCACCGAGTCGGTTAGCTGGAACCTGCGTCAAAATGCCTGCTCGCTGTTCTTCTGTCAATGCCTGAGTCATATCTGTTTCGATAAATCCAGGCGCGACGACGTTAACCGTAATACCACGAGAAGCCACTTCACGCGCGAGGGATTTGCTGAACCCAATCAGCCCCGCCTTCGCTGCCGCGTAGTTAGCTTGTCCTGCATTACCCATCGTTCCCACAACAGAACCAATGGTAATGATACGGCCAAAACGTTTCTTCATCATGGCACGCATTACTGCTTTAGACAGACGGAATACCGACGTCAAATTGGTATCCAGAATATCGTGCCACTCATCATCTTTCATACGCATCAGAAGGTTATCACGCGTGATACCAGCGTTATTGATAAGAATATCAACTTCCCCGAATTCCGCGCGAATTTCTGCCAATACGCTTTCTACTGATGCTGCATCAGCAACATTCAGCATATAACCTTTACCGTTATCACCCAGCCAGCTGCTAATCGCCTCTGCACCTTTCTCGCTGGTTGCGGTACCAATGACTTTTGCCCCGCGGGCAACCAGCGTCTCGGCGATGGCACGCCCTATACCACGGCTTGCACCGGTAACCAGTGCAATTTTCCCCTCAAAACTCATTGTCTTCTCCGTTCTTATTTCTCAATCGCCGCTGATAGAGAAGCAGGATCGTTCACCGCAGCTGCTGTCAGGGTATCGACGATTCGTTTGGTTAAGCCAGTCAATACTTTACCTGGCCCGACTTCTAACAGTGACTCAACGCCCTGAGAGGCCATAAATTCAACACAGTCCGTCCAGCGCACTGGGCAATACAGCTGGCGTACCAGCGCATCGCGAATCGCTTCCGGTGTTGTTTCGATGCTTGCATCAACATTATTGACAACCGGGATGACCGGAGCATTAAACGCCACGGACTCCAGCGCAACCGCGAGTTTCTTCGCGGCTGGCTCCATCAGCGCACAGTGTGACGGGACGCTGACAGGCAGCGGCAGTGCACGCTTCGCACCCGCTGCTTTACACGCTGCACCAGCACGCTCAACGGCGTCTTTATTGCCCGCAATCACCACCTGACCCGGTGAGTTGAAGTTTACCGGAGAGACCACCTGCCCCTGCGCAGATTCTTCACACGCTTTGGCAATAGCGTCGTTATCAAGCCCGATAATGGCATACATCGCGCCCGTTCCTTCCGGTACCGCTTCCTGCATCAGCTTGCCACGCAGTTCAACCAAACGGACAGCCTGTTGGAAATCCAGAACGCCAGCACAAACCAGTGCGGAATATTCACCAAGGCTATGACCAGACATCAGAGCAGGCGTTTTTCCTCCCTGCTGCTGCCAGACACGCCAGATAGCAACAGAAGCGGTCAGTAACGCAGGCTGCGTCTGCCAGGTCTTATTCAACTCTTCAGCTGGCCCTTGCTGGGTGAGCTGCCATAAGTCATAACCTAACGCTTCAGAAGCCTGAGCAAACGTTTCAGTGACGATGGGGTGTTCTGCCGCAAGTTCAGCCAACATACCTACCGTCTGCGATCCCTGACCGGGAAACACCATTGCAAATTGCGTCATATCACAATCCTGTTTAATTAAAAACGAACCAGCGCGGAACCCCAGGTAAAACCGCCACCGAAGGCTTCAAGCAGCACCAGTTGCCCTGGTTTAATACGCCCATCGCGCACGGCTTCATCCAGCGCTGAAGGTACAGAGGCCGCGGAGGTATTACCATGACGATCCAGCGTCACAACCACCTTGTCCATCCCCATACCCAGCTTTTTCGCCGTGGCGCTGATGATTCGCAGGTTAGCCTGATGAGGCACCAGCCAGTCTAATTCACTTTTGTCCAGTTGAGCCGCTTGCAGCGTTTCCTCAACGATATGCGCCAGTTCAGTCACGGCCACTTTAAAGACTTCGTTACCCGCCATCGTCAGGTAAGCAGGTGTATCCGTATGGTTACGATCCTGATGCGGCAGCGCCAGCAGTTCGCCATAGCGACCATCGGCATGCAGATGAGTAGAAAGAATACCCGGCTGCTCTGATGGCGTTAACAGTACCGCGCCTGCGCCATCACCGAATAAAATCAGCGTGCCGCGATCTTCAGGATCCAATGTCCGAGACAGCGTATCGGAACCGATCACCAGTGCGTATTTCACCGCACCATTTTTAACGTATTGATCGGCAACGCTCAGTGCATAGGTAAAACCGGCACAGGCAGCGGCCAGATCGAAGGCAATTGTATCTTTGATCCCTAACAGCTGCTGAATCTGGCAGGCAGAACTCGGGAAAGCATGGCTCGATGATGTTGTCGCAACAATCAGAAGACCGACTTCAGAAGGATCGACATTTGCCATTTCCAGCGCTTTCTGCGCGGCACGGTATCCCATGGTCGCAACGTTTTCATCCGGCGCAGCAATTCGGCGCTCACGGATTCCAGTACGTGTGACGATCCATTCGTCCGTCGTTTCCACCATCTTTTCTAAATCAGCGTTCGTCCTGATTTGTTCAGGCAGGTAACTGCCCGTTCCGATTATTTTTGTATACATGTACGCTTAGTCACTCTTGGGTAATACCGCTTCTAGACGGGCGGCAATCCGGTCGGGAAGCTGCCGCCGTACCGTCTGCATTGCCTGTTCAATAGCAACCGCAAACGCTCTCTGGTTTGCTGCACCATGGCTTTTGATTACAGTTCCCCGCAATCCTAGCAGGCATGCGCCATTATATTGATCGGGGTTCAAATGGCCGAAACGCTTTGATAAGCGCTTTTGTAACAAACGTCCCAGCCATTTCAACCACCAGGACCGCTTTTGTTTTTGCCCTGGGCCTGAGGCTGGCGATTTCAGCAGTGACAGAAACATCCTTACCACGCCTTCCACCGTTTTCAGTGTGACATTACCCACAAAGCCGTCACAGACCATCACATCCGTTTTCCCGGTCAACAGGTCGTTGCCTTCCAGATAACCGATATAATTTATTGATGGTGCCTCTTTTAGCTGTGCCGCTGCTTCACGGATAGTGCTCAGCCCTTTGCTTTCTTCTTCACCAATATTCAACAACGCGACCCGAGGGTTCTTCAGTTCCAGCACTTCTTCCGCCATCACTGAACCCATCACGGCAAACTGAACCAGCATCGTGCTATCGCAATCAACATTCGCCCCCAGATCCAACACGACGGTCTTTCCGTGCTGCTGGTGTGGTAAGACCGATACCAATGCAGGCCGTTCAATACCGTCAAGTGGCTTAATCAGGAGCTTAGCCAGCCCCATAAGCGCACCCGTGTTGCCTGCGCTCACACAGGCTTGTGCCCTGCCGTCTTTAATCAACTCAAGCGCTATGCGCATTGAGGTACCACGGCTCGCACGAATAGCCTGCGACGGCCTCGCATCACTAGCAATAACCGACTCCGCCGGAACAACCTCTAAGCGGGAAAGTAAATCAGAATCGACTTTGGCAAGTAATGGTGTAATCGCAGCAGGATCGCCGACTAATAACAAATTGAGAGCTGGATTAGAAGCCAGTGCCTGCAATGCAGCAGGCACTGTTACGCAGGGACCAAAATCCCCGCCCATCGCATCTAACGCCAGAGTTAGGCGTGTCAAGGTATTGCCTTGCAAATAATTCGCAAGAATTACTTAGCAATGACCTTGCGACCGCGGTAGTAACCATCCGCAGTGATGTGGTGACGCAGGTGAGTTTCGCCAGAAACTTTATCTACGGATACAGAAGAGGTAGTCAGCGCATCGTGTGAACGACGCATACCACGTTTGGAACGGCTAGGTTTGTTTTGTTGTACGGCCATGGACCTTACTCCTTAATTACTTACGCTTTAAACTGGCTAATACGGCAAACGGATTTGGTTTTTCCGCCTCTTCAGGCAGTTGGCCAAACACCATGTCCGCTTCGGACACTTCACAGTGTTCAGAATCATGCACCGGGGCGATAGGCAACATCAGAATAATTTCATCTTCAATCATTGCCAGCAGATCGACTTCGCCAAACTCATCAACGCCGATCGGCTCATACGCTTCCGGTAACGCTTCGGCCTGCTCATCATTGACGACCGGGCTAAAACAGAATGTCGCATGGACTTGATGTTCAAACGGCTTTCCGCAACGTTGACACATCAGTGTGACCGTAACATCGGCGTTACCGTCAATCACTGCCAGACGCTGATTATCAATATTGAAAGATAAAGAGGCCTGAACATCACTATCCACACTCACCACTGATTCGGCTACACGCTCTACTTGTTCCGGCGAATAGACACCAACGTAATCTAAACGCTTCTGAGCAGTGCGGACCGCATCAAGGGTTAAGGGTAATTTTACCTTTTGCATAGGGCGCGCATATTAACGTCGTAACGACATAGAGTCAAAGAAAAAGGCAGTGATGCACCACCTTTCACCAATATTCGCTTCCAGAGCGGCGCACAGTTTAAAATGCCTTTCATCATTACGCTACGGTTTATCAAAAAATTATGCAGCAGATCGTTCTTGCCTCAACCTCACCGTATCGCCGGGCCTTATTGGAAAAGCTGGCGATCCCTTTTATTTGCGCGTCGCCAGACATCGATGAAACCCCGCACCCTGATGAAAACGCCGTCGATCTCGTGATCCGCCTTGCTGAAAGCAAAGCCCGAGCGTTGGCCACGTACTACCCCAACCACCTGATTATCGGCTCCGATCAGGTTTGCGTTCTGGGGAATGCCATCACGGGCAAACCCCATAATAAGGGTAATGCAACACGACAGTTACAGCAGGCCAGTGGGAAATGCGTTTCCTTTTTTACCGGTTTAGCGCTTTTCAATAGTGCGACTCAGGAAATACAGAGCATCGCAGAGCCATTTGATGTGCATTTTAGGACGCTAACGGAAAAGGAAATTGACGGCTATCTGGAGAAAGAGCAGCCGTGGAACTGCGCGGGCAGTTTCAAAAGCGAAGGACTGGGCATTGCCCTTTTTGAGCGATTATCCGGGCGCGATCCTAATACGCTCATTGGGTTGCCGCTGATCGCGCTGATTCGGATGCTACAAAAGGAAGGCGTTAATCCTTTGACAGCGTAATACAAATCGGGATAGCACGATGACGCGCTATCCCGACAGATAAAGGCGTACAGGGTGTACGCGTCGTTATGCTTTTGTCTTGCGCAGCGCCTGAAGACAGCGACGCAGTCCGCTATCCAATGGCGCTTCAATTCTCAACGTCTCGCCGGTATTTGGGTGCTCAAAACGCAGCGCCTGCGCATGCAGGAACAGACGTTTTAACCCGGTATCCGCCAGTTGTTCATCGAATTCGCGATCGCCGTAACGGTCGTCAAATGCTATCGGATGCCCAGCATACTGAGTATGCACACGAATTTGATGCGTACGTCCGGTGACAGGGCTCGCTCTCACCAGAGTCGCATGCTCAAAACGCTCTTCTACCTTAAAGCGCGTTTCCGACGGCTTGCCTTCGCTGTTAACTCGCACAACGCGCTCACCGCTTTGCAGAATGTTTTTCAACAGCGGCGCCTGAACAACCTTACAGTGGGACTGCCATTGTCCGCGAACCAACGCCAGGTAATCTTTTTGCATGCCTTTTAGCCGCAGCTGTTCATGCAGAGAACGCAAAGCCGAGCGTTTTTTTGCTACCAGCAAAACGCCTGACGTATCGCGATCGAGGCGGTGTACCAGCTCCAGAAAACGCGCTTCCGGGCGTAAAGCACGTAGCCCTTCAATCACGCCGAAGCTCAGACCGCTTCCGCCATGCACGGCGGTACCCGAGGGCTTATTCAGCACCAGCAGGTAGTCATCTTCGTAAATAATGCACTCGGCCAACGCCGCCACTTTACCAAGACTCGCAGAAACAGGCGTTTCATCACGTTCTGCCTGCCGAACAGGCGGAATACGAATGACATCGCCGTCGAGCAATTTATACTCAGGCTTGACCCGTTTCTTATTTATCCTTACCTCGCCTTTACGCAAGATACGGTAAACCATGCTTTTAGGCACACCCTTTAAGTGGGTATGCAAAAAGTTATCGACGCGCTGCCCCGCTTCATCTGCGGAGATCGTCACAAATTGTACTGAAGGATTATCTGTTTTCATGATGCGCGATTCTAAATAGAGCAACCCGATAGCGCCACTTCTTTTTCTGTGCTTAACTGTGTGTCTGACTTATGAAGATATTGTTGCACTATCGGGTAAGTAACGCGGGTAAGTGACGGGTGAATTGCGTTGTAGCATCAAACCCTGCCCGTTTTGGTGATCACGACAGAACTATCTTTATACAGACAGGCAAAGTCACCTTGCTATAACGGTATCAGCAGTGGAATAATGCTTTTGCGTTTCCCACGCGGATTTCCGATAAAACAAGGGGAAATTGCGAAATTATTAAATTTGCCTGATGACGCACACACGCAGCAATGGCGTAAGACGTAATGCGAAATCAAGCAGTTAGCGGGCTGCGGATTGCAGCTTGGCCGGCAAATGGAATCAGATCTGGCGACATTATTCAGAAGCTGTTCCCTCAGTAAATGCGCTGTTTTCCATCAGGAAACACAGGCTACCGAAACATGCGTCTCTATGCAGGCGACAACCGGGAGGTTGACGTCCCTGCGATAAGCCACGAGGCCATCGGTTCACTCCGGTCATGCGGTTCTTTTGTCCGCAGCTCTATCAATAATGCAAGTAAAAATAACGAGTAAGTTGAAGATGAAAAGAATGTTAATTAACGCAACTCAGCAGGAAGAGTTGCGTGTTGCCTTGGTTGATGGTCAACGGCTGTATGATTTGGATATCGAAAGTCCGGGTCATGAGCAGAAGAAAGCAAATATCTACAAAGGTAAAATCACTCGTATCGAACCCAGTCTTGAAGCGGCTTTTGTTGATTACGGCGCAGAAAGACATGGTTTCCTCCCTCTTAAAGAAATCGCCCGCGAATACTTCCCCAGCAACTATGCTTCCCATGGTCGTCCTAACATTAAAGACGTGTTACGTGAAGGTCAGGAAGTCATTGTTCAGGTAGACAAAGAAGAACGTGGCAACAAAGGCGCAGCGCTGACCACCTTTATCAGCCTGGCGGGTAGCTATCTGGTCTTAATGCCGAATAACCCGCGCGCCGGTGGAATTTCCCGCCGCATTGAAGGCGACGATCGCACCGAGCTCAAAGAAGCGCTGGGTTCGCTGCAACTGCCTGATGGCATGGGTCTCATTGTTCGCACTGCGGGTGTGGGCAAATCCGCAGAGGCCCTGCAATGGGATCTGGCTTTCCGTCTGAAACACTGGGACGCGATCAAAAAAGCCGCCGAAGGCCGCCCAGCACCGTTCCTGATCCATCAGGAAAGTAACGTAATTGTCCGCGCTTTCCGTGACTATCTGCGCCCGGACATTGGCGAAATTCTGATTGATAACCCCAAAATTCTCGACCTGGCGAAAGAACACATTTCTGCGCTGGGCCGTCCTGATTTCAGCAGCAAAATCAAACTGTACAGTGGTGAAATCCCGCTTTTCAGCCATTACCAGATTGAGTCGCAGATCGAATCGGCTTTCCAGCGCGAGGTTCGCCTGCCGTCCGGCGGTTCTATCGTTATCGATACCACTGAAGCGCTGACGGCAATTGATATCAACTCCGCTCGTGCAACGCGCGGTGGTGATATTGAAGAAACCGCATTTAACACCAACCTTGAAGCCGCAGACGAAATTGCTCGCCAATTGCGCCTGCGTGACCTCGGTGGCCTGATCGTTATCGACTTCATCGATATGACTCCGGTTCGTCACCAGCGTGAAGTGGAAAACCGCCTACGTGATTCCGTACGTCAGGATCGTGCACGTATTCAGATTGGCCGCATTTCCCGCTTCGGCCTGTTGGAAATGTCGCGTCAGCGCCTGAGTCCGTCACTGGGTGAATCCAGCCATCACGTCTGTCCACGCTGTAGCGGTACAGGGACGATTCGTGACAATGAATCACTTTCGCTGTCCATTCTTCGCCTGATTGAAGAAGAAGCACTGAAAGAAAATACCAAAGAAGTCCACGCGATTGTCCCAGTCCAGATTGCTTCTTATCTGCTGAACGAGAAGCGTGATGCCGTTAACGCCATTGAGAAACGTCAAGGCGGCGTGCGTGCGGTCATCGTGCCACACGACGGCATGCAAACACCGCACTACTCCGTTGTTCGCGTCCGTAAAGGCGAAGAAAAGCCAACGCTCAGCTATCTGCTGCCTCAGCGTTTGGAAACGGAAACACAGCAACAGCAAGACGAACAGACGATTGAGCGTAAACAGCCAGAACAACCTGCTTTAGCAACGTTTACCATGGCAGAAATGCCAGCGGAAACCGCACCGTCGGTAACCAAAGCAGCGCCTGCTGCAGCGAAACCAGCGGAAGTCGCTCAACCAGGCCTCATCAGCCGTTTCTTCAGCGCCTTAAAAAGCGCCTTTGCTTCTGAACCTGCGGTAAAAGCAGCGGATAGCGTTGACGAGAAGAAGGCCGAAGAAGAGAAATCTGCTGAAGGCCAGCGTTCTGAGCGTCGTAATTCACGCCGTCAGGGTAATAATCGCCGCGATCGTGGTTCTCGTGACAATCGTGACAATCGTGACAATCGTGAACAGCGTGATGAGCAGCGCCGTAATAAGCGACAGAACGAGGAAGTGGTTGCAGAAAACGCGGAGAAAACCAGTTCAGAAGAACAGCCGCGCCGTGAACCACGTGCTGAGCGCCAGCGTCGTCGTCAGGACGAACGCCGTCAGGCTTCTAATGAGGCAAAAGTTCAGCCAGCGGTTGATGATTCCGATGACAACGCAGCCGAGCAGGATAAACCGGTTCAGGTTATGCCGCGTCGCCAACGCCGCCAACTGACGCAGAAAGTACGCGTTCAGTCCGACGCTCAGCCGGATACCCTCTCCGATAGCACAGCACCTGCCGCTGTTCCATCTGAGCAGGTTCAATCTTACGTCAAGCCAAACGATGCTGCGGTAGACAATAACGAGATCGATAACGAACCAAACGACGCGAATCGTGCCAACGCCGAGAATGGCGGTATGCCACGTCGTTCACGTCGCTCGCCGCGTCATCTGCGCGTCAGCGGTCAACGTCGTCGTCGCTATCGTGATGAGCGTTACCCGTCTCAGTCTCCGATGCAGTTGGAATTTGCCGCCGCATCACCGGAAATGGCATCAGGAAAAGTGTGGGTCAGCTATCCTCTTGCACAGACACAGCTGGCTGAAGGTCAACCGCAGGGCGAAAACGTTGCAGCGATTGAAACACCGCTGTTACCTGCCGTCGTTGAAGCCACAGTGGCGACACAGGCCGATACAGCGGAATCCAACGCAGTGGAAAACGTGGCGATTGCTGAAGCCGTCACTCAGGAAGACGCTGTTGTAACCGCGACAGCACAATCTGCCGACGTGATTCAGGATAGCAATGTCGCAAATGTCGAGGTAAGTGCTACAGGCGAAGAAACCGTCGTCGAGCCCGTTACCGAGAACACTGCTATCGACGATGCTATCGCTGCGGTTGCCGTAAGTGCCGTTGAGGAAGCAAAGGTTGCTGATACTGCTCTGACTGCGGAAGACACACAGATCGTTGAACCTGTTGCAACTGAAAGCACAGTAGCTGAAGCTGTAGTGACTGAAACTGTCGTGGCTGACGATGTCGCTACGGAAGCAGTTGCAGAAAACAAACAGGCAGATAGCATCGCTGATGCAACCGAGAAAGCAGATGTGGCAGAACCTGTTTCTACTCCGGCGGTTTCCGCAGTCCAGGAAACCAGCGCGCCACAGCGCGCTCAGGATGAACCGGTTAACGCAACCAGCGCGCAGCTGATTGTGGAAGAACCTGTATCGAGTGTAACAAAAGCAGCCACCGTTGCTGAGCAGCCTCGCTATAAGTTCCATGCAACAGCGCCAATGACTAAAGCACCGGCGCCGGCATACCACGCGGAACCTGCCCGACACAGTGATTGGGTTCGTCCTGCCTATCCGTTCTCTGGAAAAGGTTCGGCAGGCGGTCATGCGGCAGTTAACCAGTCAACTGCGCCAGCAACCAAACCTACACCAGTCAGCGAGTAATTCTGACATCTATAGACAAACACCCGCAATTGGCGGGTGTTTTTTTATGCACAAACTATTGTTAGCCTAAAAAATGCAATAGCTTGATATCTACGCTGTCCGTTTTGCCATCCAGTTCAGCAAGCAGGTTCTTGAAGTGATCGCTCTGCTCATGTGATGTCAAAGCCTCTCGATCTTTCCAACGCTCGAAGAACACAAACGAACCGGCTTTATCTACGACTTCATGCAGATCGTACTGCACATTACCCGCTTCCTGTCGGCTAGGCGCCACCACGCGCTTTAGCGTTGCGGTAACGTCTGCAATGAACTCTGCTTTTGCCTGAATAGTGGCGACAATACGAATTTCCATATACATCCCTTATTTATCAATGAAAATATTTACTCTAAATAATTCGAGTTTCAGGCAGGCGGCAAGAGAAGGAATCCCGATGAGCTTACTCAAGTAAGTGATTCGGGTGACTAAACGTTGCCAACGCACATGCAACTTGAAGTATGACGAGTATAATGCTATCAGATGCCAATCGACGGCTAATTTCAAGCATTCATCAACAAACGGATGCATTCGAATGGCTTTACGCTTATCCTTATCCCCCGCCGTATCAGTCCCAAAACCAACCGAAAGACGATGTTTTTCTACTGACCGCCGGAGCGCAATTCCATGACCGCACAGCCCACAATTCTTAAAATCCGTCGCCCTGACGATTGGCACATTCACCTGCGTGACGATCGGATGCTGGAAACCGTTCTCCCCTATACCAGCCGTTTCTTTGGCCGTGCGATTGTTATGCCTAACCTGACGCCGCCGATTACTACCGTGGCCAGCGCTATCGCGTATCGCCAACGTATTTTAGCCGCGGTTCCGCAGGGTGATGACTTTCACCCGCTGATGACGTGCTACCTGACCGATGCGCTTGATGCCAATGAAATCGTGAGTGGTTTTGAGCAAGGCGTCTTTACTGCTGCCAAATTATACCCGGCCAACGCCACAACGAATTCCAGCCATGGGGTTACCAGCGTCGCCAATATCTCCGGCATTCTGGAGAAAATGCAAAAAATGGGTATGCCGTTACTCATCCACGGTGAAGTTACCGACTCTGCCGTGGATATTTTCGATCGGGAAGCGCGCTTCATCGAAACGGTACTGGAACCATTGCGCCAACAATTCCCTGAACTGAAGGTTGTCCTTGAGCACATTACGACGAAAGAAGCCGCGCAGTACGTTGTTGAAGGTAACGATTATCTCGCTGCAACCATTACACCGCAGCACCTGATGTTTAACCGCAATCATATGCTGGTTGGCGGCGTTCGCCCTCACCTGTATTGTCTACCTATCTTAAAACGTAATACGCATCAGCAGGCGCTACGCGAAGCCGTAGCCAGCGGCTGTGACCGCCTTTTCCTCGGTACTGACTCCGCTCCTCACGCAAAACACAGGAAAGAATCCAGCTGTGGCTGCGCTGGCGTGTTTAATGCCCAGGCGGCATTAAGTACCTACGCCACCGTTTTTGAAGAAATGAACGCGCTTGATAAACTCGAAGCATTCTGCTCCCTGAACGGCCCACGTTTTTATGGTCTGCCGGTGAACGACAGTTGGATTGAGCTTTACCGTGAAACGGTCACGTTCCCGGAAGAAATCTCTCTCGGCGACGAGTCGCTAATCCCCTTCCTGGCTGGACAAAGCCTTAACTGGTCAGTCCGTTAATCGACAAGCCCATCCGCATTATGCCGATGGGCTAAATTTTATTGCGCGTCTTGTTCTCCACTTGCAATAACTGTATAAATAAACAGTTTAAAATTTGGAGGTCACCATGCGCGTAGAAATCACTCTTGCAAAGACAACGCCTTTACCCGCCGGTGCGATTGAAGCACTCAGGCATGAGCTGGAAAAGCGTATTCACAAAATTTACCCCGATACGCCCATTCAGGTTCGTTATGCATCCGCAAATAACCTGACGGTCATGGGTGCAGGCAAAGATGACAAAGATCGTATCTCTGAAATCTTGCAGGAAACGTGGGAAAGCGCCGACGACTGGTTTACGGCAGAGTAATCTAAAGCTTGAAAGATAACGAAGATATAGGCTGTAATGGCAGTTTGAAGCGGCATTTCGCCATGTGCTATGACCGAGGGTATCTGTTATGACGGTAGAAAAACCAGAAGAGGCAATGACATTCGGGGAACTGCTGGAGCTGATTGGCGAGCAACAACGCAAAATCGATGCTCTGGAACTCGCCTTTTCGTCTCTGGCATTCTGCCTCGATGAGAAAGCAAACACACTGATGGTTCATAACCTGACGCTCGAATCTCAAAATGAAAATCGAGATCCCGCGATGAAAAAATACCTTGCCCGACTTGCTGCCGCATTGGAGAAAAATGCGGGATCTGGTGTGGAATAATGTCCTGCTGCTCCTGCTAACCACACCTTCGGGATGAAAGCCAATTCGTCCCGATATTTTATCTGACGCATCGCTTACCCCTTTCTCCATACCGTCTGTGTAATATTTTTTACGAAAAACTGAAAATATTTCCCATAAATTAAATAAGCAGCAGTATACTGATAATGCTCATTTAAAAATAATGAGCCACCTGAAGCCTCGTTAGTCACTCATGTTAGTAACTAGTCAATAAGGGGTATTTATGGATAGAAAAAATGAAGTTATTCAGACACATCCTCTTGTAGGTTGGGACATCAGCACCGTTGACAGTTATGACGCCATGATGATCCGTTTGCACTACTTATCCACCTCGGACCAAGCACCAGATGAAGCACATGTAGACCGGACGCTTTGGCTAACGACCGATGTTGCACGGCAGTTGATACACATACTCGAAGCCGGTATTGCAAAAATCGAATCAACAGATTGTGACGTCAGTGATTATCGGAAACATTAGTAATTGATAACGTTATTAATATTATATTCAATACCCATCATTTTTGCTTAAAATAACAACACCGCCAATAAGGCGGTGTTGTTATTTTAGGGTTATTCTCATTTCTTTTATATCCATCAATAAATTAATTCCTGCTCGCCAGCCTTTATACTAATAATCACCTGCTGCATCATTATTCAACTAATAGAGTCTCTTTGTAGCATGAATCATTTATTTCTCTGCCATCTTTATTCATTCTCACCTGAAGACAGGTATCAGAAATAGCTATTTCTATTAAAGAACTTCCATAACCAAACTGAATAAATTATGAATTTAAATTCAAAAAAACTGCTCATGTTTATGATAATGTTACAATTTGAAAGTTTATATTGATTTTATGTTTCTTCCTGTTAAATTTTCGCCGGATTGACATGTTACCGATCTGATAAGGAGCTATCACCATGCTTTGGCGTAATACCTCTTCTCGTTATGGCCATATCAGCATTCTTTTGCACTGGATTGCAGCGTTAACCGTTTATGGCATGTTCGCTTTAGGCCTATGGATGGTCACATTAGGCTACTACAATATTTGGTACCACCGTGCCCCAGAAATCCATAAGGCGATTGGCGTACTATTCTTCGCTATCTTAATTTTTCGCGTGGTGTGGCGGTTTATTTCCCCCCCTCCTCCACCATTAAAAAGCTACTCCACATTGACCCGCGTCAGCGCGACGCTGGCTCATATTGCGCTTTATGTCATTCTTTTCGCCATTCTTATTAGTGGATATCTCATTTCCACTGCCGAAGGGCATTCCATCTCAGTTTTTGGCTGGTTTTCTATTCCGGCCATTGTCAGCGGCTTGACGGATCAGGCCGATATAGCAGGCGACGTGCATCTTTATCTTGCATGGGCGGTGGTTGCCTTATCAGCGCTGCACGGTTTAGCCGCATTAAAACACCACTTTATAGATGGTGATAACACGTTGAAACGGATGTTGGGTCGCAACGTTCCTTAACTTTCTGGATTTATGGAGAAATACCAATGCTGAAGAAAACACTACTGAGCCTGACTGCAGTATCCATGCTTGCCTCTGCTGGTTCTGCACTGGCGGCAGAGTACAAGTTCGATAAAGAAGGCCAGCACGCGTTTATTGAATTCCGCATTAAACACCTCGGTTACAGCTGGCTTTACGGCAGCTTTAACGACTTCGATGGCGCCTTTACCTTTGATGAGAAAAACCCATCAGCAGATAAAGTAAATGTCACTATCAACACTAACAGCGTTGACACTAACCACGCTGAGCGTGACAAGCACCTACGCAGCGCAGAATTTTTAAACGTTACCAAGCATCCGCAGGCAACGTTTACCTCAACGGAAGTGAAGAAAGACGGCGAAGATTACGATATTACCGGCAACCTGACCTTAAACGGCGTCACCAAGCCTGTTAAGCTCGATGCCAAACTCATCGGTCAGGGCGATGACCCGTGGGGTAACTATCGTGCAGGGTTTCAAGCCGAAGGCACTATCAAGCTGAAAGACTTCAACATTACGACCGATTTAGGTCCAGCTTCGCAGGATGTAGAACTGATTATTGCCGTTGAAGGCGTTCGCCAGAAGTAAGGCGACACCACGCATTAACAGCAAAAGCCCTTTCCTTTGGAAAGGGCTTTTTATATTACGCGATTAGCCGCTAATTATTCAGCCTTGTCTTTCGCGACAGGAGCCGGAATGTGCAGCGTTGACTGCAATAATCCTTTGGATTTATTGAAGATTTTCATTCCATTTTCACGTCCGCTGCGTATCGCTCTTTGCTCCTCCAGCGGCAGCTTCGTTTCATCCTGACACTGCGTGCTACAGCAGCCTTCGTATTTTGCAGCGCAGGAAGGACACTGGATAAACAGAAGATGGCACCCTTCATTACGGCAGTTAGTGTGGCTATCACACGACGCCCCGCACTGATGGCAATGCGCAATGACGTCATCAGAAATGCGCTCTCCCATTCGTTCGTCAAACACGAAATTCTTGCCGATAAACTTCAGCGGTAGTCCCTGAGCTTTAGCCTGGCGCGTATATTCAATAATACCGCCCTCTACGTGATACACGTTCTTAAAGCCGTGGTGCAACATGTAGGCGCTGGCCTTCTCGCAGCGAATACCGCCCGTGCAGTACATGACAATATTTTTGTCGCGCGCCTCATCCAGCATTTCAACCGCCATCGGCAACTGCTCACGAAACGTATCCGACGGCACTTCCAGTGCGTTCTCGAAATGCCCGACTTCATATTCGTAATGGTTACGCATATCGACGAACACGGTGTCAGGATCGTCAGCCATCGCATTAACCTGATCGGCTTTCAGGTATTGTCCGACATTCGCTGGGTTAAATGTTGGATCGTCAATCCCATCAGCGACAATCCGTTCACGTACTTTCATACGCAATACCCAGAATGATTTCCCGTCATCTTCCAGAGCGATATTTAAGCGAATCTGATCGAGCGCCGGGTGCGCACTGAACAATACCGCCTTAAAGGCCTCGAACTGATTATTGGGCACGCTGATTTGGGCGTTAATCCCCTCAGTCGCAATGTAAATACGACCGAAGACCTGACATTGCTCAAGCTGAATATACAGACTATCGCGAAAGGCTTTTGGATCGTCAATGGTGAAATATTTATAGAAGGAAACTGTGGTACGCGGCTCGGTTTCCGCAAGCATACGCGCCTTCAGTTCCTCATTAGAAATCCGGTTATGTAACACTGGCATGGTGTACGTTCCTGTCTTCATTGAGGTTAGCGTGTGACGTTCATCATCGAGCCATAGCCCGACACATTGAATCGCCCGGCATCATACCTGATAGCGTTGAGGCTGTCAGGGCATGAAATGAATAGCGCGACGACAAAGAGTGATCTACCGTAAACCAATGACCTCTGGGATTCATTTTCGCTTTCATGAAGTATCATCATCGAAGGATTTGTCATTATGAGTCAGCTTTTCTCCCCCGTATCTCTTGGTAAACTCGAACTGCCTAACCGAATCATCATTGCCCCTATGTGTCAGTATTCGGCTGAGGACGGCAAGGCGACAGCCTGGCATATCATGCATTTAGGCAACCTGTCACATTCCGGAGCAGGATTACTCATTATCGAGGCTACCGCGGTTTCTCCAGAAGGCCGGATTTCCCCACACGACCTTGGCTTGTGGGATGATGTGACAGAACAGGCCCTTGCTGGCGCGGTTAACGCGGTCAAAACCTATTCTGCCATGCCTCTCGGCATACAATTAGGGCACGCCGGTCGTAAAGCCTCAACGGGTGTTCCGTGGAGCGGACGAGCATTTTTGCGCCCGGAACAGGGAGGCTGGCAGACTATTGCACCATCAGCGATCCCTTATAATGACAGCGATGCTGTGCCGCTGGCGATGTCAGAACAACACATCCGCGCGTTAATTGATTCATTCGTTTCGTCTGCTAAACGTGCGGATCGTCTGGGCTTTGACCTGATAGAAATTCATGCTGCTCACGGCTATTTGCTGCATCAGTTCCTTTCACCGCTGACAAATCAGCGCACAGATAACTACGGAGGTTCACTTCAGAACCGGATGCGTCTGGTCGTTGAGATTTACCGCGCAATACGCGAGGTTTTCCCTGCGCATAAAGCCGTTGGCGTACGCATTTCTGCGACAGATGGCGTTGAGGGCGGTTGGGATCTGGAGCAGTCTGTACAGCTTAGTCAAGCGCTGCACGAATTAGGCTGTGATTTCATCCACGTATCCAGTGGCGGACTGTCGCCGTTGCAACAAATCCACCCTGCGCCTAATTATCAGGTACCGTATGCGCAGCGGATTAAACAAGAGGTTGGCATCACCACCATCGCCGTTGGGCTGATAACCGAGCCGGAACAGGCAGAAGCGATCGTCGCAACCGGTGAGGCAGACGCTATCGGGCTGGCTCGCGCCATCCTTTTCGATCCCCGTTGGCCATGGCATGCGGCCGCCAGGCTGGGCGCGCAGGTATCCGCCCCCGCACAGTACTGGCGTAGTGAACCACGCTACGCCAGAGGCATCTTCAAACAATAGCGGTGTAAATACGCTGTGTCAGGCGGTCCTATCTGGGTCGCCACTTCCCTACCTCGCCACGCGTCATGCCACCAAAGGTCAAAACTCATTCTTTGAAAATGATAGGATCAAGGCTGTTTTTTGCATAAAAATCAGTCAATAACGCGGCGGTAATTTGTGTTATTGGCAAAGCGCCGTAATAATCTATCTTGCAGTTAACCATTAACTCGTTTTTTTAACGGTTCGCGTGCTGACCAGCACCAAAATATTGATACTGAGGCCATGACACAAATCCCTTCTTTTAATCGTTCATTGCTACATCCGCGCTACTGGCTCACCTGGTTGGGCATCGGCATCCTTTACCTCATCGTTTTGCTTCCCTATCCCGTTCTGTATCGTATCGGTACCGCACTTGGTCATTTGGCTCTGCGTCTATTGCCAAAGCGCGTCAACGTTGCCGCCCGTAACCTCGAACTGTGCTTCCCCGAGATGTCGCAGGCTGAGCGTGATGCATTAGTCAGGAAAAATTTTGAATCTGTCGGCATGGGCGTAATTGAAACCGGTATGGCCTGGTTTTGGCCAGACTGGCGTATCGAACGCTGGTTTACGGTGACTGGCCTTGAACATATTCGCCCTGTGCCGGAAAAGCAGCAAGGCGTGCTGCTCATTGGTCTGCATTTCCTGACGCTGGAATTGGGTGCTCGCATCTTTGGCATACACAATCCAGGGATCGGGGTGTACCGCCCGAATGATAACAAGCTGATTGACTGGTTACAGACGTGGGGAAGGATGCGGTCCAATAAATCCATGCTGGATCGTAAAGATCTCAAAGGGATGATTCGCGCACTCAAACAGGGAGAGATCATCTGGTATGCACCCGATCACGATTACGGCCCACAAAGCAGCGTATTCGCCCCTCTGTTTGCCGTAGAGAAAGCGGCAACAACCCGCGGTAGCTATATGTTGATAAAGACCGCGCGCCCTGCCGTCGTTCCTTTTGTTCCACGTCGTCTGCCTGACGGAAAAGGCTATGAACTGCTGATCCAACCTGCAGAACAGGGTGCACCTGTAGATAACGAAACCGCAACAGCCGTTTGGATGAACACCGTCGTTGAACAGAATATTCTGCTCGCACGGGATCAATATATGTGGCTGCACCGCCGTTTCAAAACCCGCCCGGAAGGCGAACTGTCCCTTTATTAACGAACGCCTTTCAGTACCGGTTGCGCATTGCAGGAGCTGCGGCACCTTGTGACAGACGAAAAAAAAGCAACGGCGATTGATCGCCGTTGCTTTATCTTTCACGCCAACGCGACGTTAGCTTTTGATATGAGGTGCGGGAAGTTTCTGGTAAGACTCAACCCACGCAGCATACGCTTCCGGTTTTTGCCACACATGGTAATGCAAACGCGATATCGTCACAGGATCGCTAAGCAGTGCCAGACGCTGATTATTGCTCACCTCTTCCGGCTTGCGACTCAAGGCCTCACGCACATTCTTCTCACGCACGTCTTCAATCGCCCGACTGAAGCGATGGCGCGCCGTCGCCATTGCGCTGGCAAGGGCGTTAATTGACGGATCGAAGACGGCCTGCATAAACCCGCTATCCAACCTACGCTGATGGTTCAGTCGGCAATATTCGTCGGTCGCGACCAATTCACGCGGCGGATTAAACTCTTCCGGTATCATCAGCAACTTGGCACGTTTACAGCCCAGCCCCAATGACGCGCGGCTCGAGTAAACCGAAACAAACGGCGACAAAATCAGCGAGAAGACAATTGGAGCCAGCCACCACAGGAAGCGCAGATCCAACCATGCCATACCAATCGCCCAGACCAGCCCCAGAATCAACTGGGAGCCGTGGCGCACGAATGCTTCGCTCCACGGGGTTGCATCGTCGTCACGCTGCGGAGAATTCCACTGTACCGACCAGCCGAGAAACGCACTAACAACAAACACCGTGTGGAACAGCATACGAACCGGTGCCAGCAAGACCGAGAACAGCATTTCCAGCAGCAATGAAAGAAATACCCGGAAAGCACCGCCGTACTCTCTTGCGCCTTTCGCCCACACCAGAATTACGCTCAACAGTTTTGGCAAGAACAGCAAAACCAACGTCGTCGAGAACAGTGCGATAGCCAGTTCCGGCCGCCACTGTGGCCAGACGGGGAACAGCTGCCGGGGCTGCAGGAAGTACTGGGGCTCCATAAGCGTATGCACAACCTGCAACGCCGTAGAGAGCATCAGGAACATAAACCACAGCGGTGCCGACAGATAAGACATTACGCCGGTAAGGAAAACAGCGCGGTGAACCGGATGCATACCTTTGACCAGGAACAACCGGAAGTTCATCAGGTTACCATGGCACCAGCGGCGGTCACGTTTCAGCTCATCCAGCAGGTTAGGCGGCAGCTCTTCATAACTTCCCGGCAGATCGTAGGCGATCCACACCCCCCATCCTGCGCGACGCATCAGCGCCGCTTCGACGAAGTCGTGAGAAAGAATCGCACCAGCAAACGACCCTTCACCCGGCAGCGGTGCCAAAGCACAGTGCTCGATGAACGGTTTCACGCGGATAATCGCGTTATGTCCCCAGTAATGTGATTCACCCAGTTGCCAGAAGTGCAGGCCAGCGGTGAACAGCGGGCCGTAAACACGCGTCGCAAACTGCTGGCAGCGTGCATATAGCGTATCCATACCTGACGCTTTCGGTGACGACTGGATGATACCGGCGTTCGGGTTCGCTTCCATCAGCCTGACCAGAGACGTCAAGCATTCACCGCTCATGACGCTATCGGCATCCAGAATGACCATGTAGCTGTACTGGTTGCCCCAGCGGCGGCAGAAGTCATCGATATTGCCGCTTTTACGTTTAACGCGGCGACGGCGACGGCGATAGAAAATACGCCCTGCTCCGCCGACATCACGGCACAGCTCCATCCAGGCTTTTTGCTCTGCCACGCAGATATCGGGATCGTTACTGTCGCTCAGAACGTAAATATCAAAATGCTCAAGATTGCCCGTCGCTTCAACTGATTCATACGTCGCACGCAGTCCCGCAAACACGCGTTCTACGTCTTCGTTACAAATCGGCATGATTAACGCCGTGCGATGTTCTGGATTCAGCGGTTCATTACCCACCGTCGTGGAAGAGATGCTGTATTTATCTCGACCAATCAGCAGTTGCAGGAACCCCATCAGTGCGGTCCAGAACCCAGCCGATACCCAGCAGAACAGCACGGCAAACAGAACCAGTATGCCGCTTTGCAACACATAAGGAAGCAGCTGCATTAGCGAGCGCGTCCACGGTTGCCCTGCCATTTCAAACGGATTGATGAGCGCCCATCCCTGATAAGGCAGGATGGTTTTCATGTACCAGGTTGCGATCGCCGTCTGAAACAGCGTTAACGCCAGCAGAATATAGCGGCGGATTGTCCCCACCAGACGCCAGCGGTTTTCGGAAATTTTCTCTTCCGGGCTGTAATGAGGGCGAGGCGGCACAGTACGGCCCAACAGACTTTCCCACCAACGAACCAATGGATTCGTCCGCCAGACGTCCGGGAACATAGAAGCGCGAGTAATAACGGGCATCGCTTTTAATGCCGTCCGCCCTTCTCTGTCAGTGCCGAGTTGCTTACCGTTATCCAGGCCATCTTCCCAGGCCATTTCAAGACGTGCCTGCACGGAATGCAGCGCAGCATCGTCTTCGGCCTGAACATTAACCTGATGACCTTCAGACTGGCTATTTTCAGATAAGGTCTGATGCAAAACGGCCTGATCGTTCCAGGCCGCTTGCGGTAATTTTTCGCGAAGAACCTCTGCCTGCTCGGCAGGCAGAGGTAGTTTCTCAATATAATCGAGAGAAGAAGTTGACTTATTCATTAGCAGGCAGCTGATTGCTCCAGGTTTCAGTCAATGTCGTCTCGCCATTAACCAATGCAGCTCTCATTTCAGTCGGCTGTTTCGCATCTTTCACACGCAAACGCAGCGTCAGACGCCAGCCATGAGTTACTGGGTTATAGCGAACATTATTTTCTACAATCTCGCCGTTATCACCAATGCTGACCTGAGAGGCCACCGGAGTGCTCTCATCCAGCTCTTTTAAATTCGGTCCAACAAAATCCACAATATACGCGATCGTGCCGTCAGGCTGGCGGATCAGGTTAGATTGTTTAACATCACCGGCAGAACGGCGAGTCTGTTGAACATAGGCAATGTTCGGGGAATGCAGTTGATCTTCGTCGCGCGTGAAGTGCAGACGATATTTAATATCCAGCGGTTTGCCCGTTTCTGGCAACACATCAGGCGTCCAGAAAGCAACGATGTTGTCGTTGGTTTCATCCGCGGTAGGGATTTCAACCAGCTCGACTTTTCCTTTACCCCACTCGCCTTTCGGTTCAACCCAGCCGCTTGGGCGCAGATCGTAACGATCGTCGAGATCTTCATAAGCAGTAAAATCACGGCCGCGTTGCAGCAGACCAAACCCTTTCGGATTTTCTATCGCGTAAGTGCTCACGGACAGGTGCTTAGGATTATTCAGCGGACGCCAAATCCATTCGCCATTACCGGCATGAATTGACAGACCGTTAGAGTCATTCAGTGCTGGACGGTAGTTCAGCGTCGGCGACGGCTGGTTCGGCCCGAACAGATACATACTGGTCAGCGGAGCGATACCCAACTTGCCCACTTTATCGCGCAGGAAGACTTTAGCCTGAACGTCTACGACGCTGTCACGCCCTGGGTAAACGGTAAACCGATAAGCTCCTGCGGCACGTGGAGAATCCAACAGTGCATAAATCACCAGGTGTTTATCATTTGGTTTTGGACGTTCAATCCAGAACTCACGGAAACGTGGGAACTCTTCACCAGAAGGCAACGCTGTATCGATCGCCAAACCACGCGCAGATAAGCCATAAATCTGGCCTTTACCTACCACACGGAAATAGCTGGCACCCAGCATACTGACAATTTCATCGTTCTTATCGGCTTTATTGATCGGATAGAGAACTTTAAAACCGGCAAAGCCGAGATTTTTAACCGTTTCAGGATCGTGGTTGACGGAACCAAAATCAAAATACTCAGAAGAGTATTTAATCTCATCAACCGTTGTCGCCGTCACTTCATTAATTTTCACCGGGGTATCGAAATACATGCCCTGATGGTAAAACTGGAGTTTGAAAGGCGTCTGTACATTATTCCAGTATGATTTGTCGTTATTGAAACGAATTTGCTGGTAGTCCGCAAATTTCATATCACGGAATTGCGCAGGAAGATTACTTTTCGGCGCTTCAAAACCTTTTCCAGCCAGCTTTTCAGCCTGCTGCGCCACATCATCAATAGAGAATGCCCACGCTGGCACTGCACTTACAGACAGCATAACGGCGGCGGACAGCCAGCGAAGGCTAGCAACCCGCTGTTTAAACCCAAATTTATTATCCAGCACAGCTCCCCCTGTTCGTGTGCTTCAATCAACTAAAATCCATATTAATGGATAAGTTAGCTTTCCGACAACTTGATAAAGATATTGTTCATCATAATAGGTCAGCGTTTAAACAACGAGAACGCTAAAGCATGATAAACCGGGTGGTAAAAGTGGAAAACAGCCACGGACTATAGCGAATATCGACCGATGCGTGCGTAGGATTATTCCGTTTACGCCCGTGCAATTTTCTGGCTCGCCACCGATCAGCACAGGAATGAATATTGGCATCGGTTCGCATGTTGCCTGAGGTCTATCGGTATAAACATTTGTGTAACAATGCAGGGACAAGTAAAGTACACTCCCTGACTGAACCCGGTATTGTTGAATTAAGACTGCTATGCTTTTGTCCGCGCTACGACGGCGAAGTTTCCCAGCCTGGGTCGGCATCTTCGCTATTTTGACCATCTTCATTGCTCCAGTGATTTCACAAACACTGGTGCTTCACGAGCGTGAGCATCGCTTTCATGAACATGGACACCATGAAGATGAGCGCCATGACAATAGTGCAACAGCGCACACCAGCCACAGCGGCAACCTAGCGGAGCAACCGCATACCGGACACGCGATGTCCGGGCACCACGCAACGCCATCACACCATTCTCCTTCATCGCCGTCGATGATGATGGATCATGCCGCTTGCGGTTACTGTGTACTCTTTTCGTATACGCCAGCGCTATTCGCAGCAGGATCTCCCAACCCCATACTGACCGCGTCTTTATCTGAAGCGCTGGTTATTCATTTTATCTCCCGTATTGTCCTTCCCGAACGTTACGCTTCCCCAGTGGTGCGCGCCCCACCTTTCTGAATCATGCATCATCATGCCATGTGCATTTATCACGCATCGCGCTATACCCTTTCAGGTGTAGCGTTTGATCATTTTTTTACTAAATGATTTCAGAGGGTTTTATGTCACACCCTAATCAGGCATCAGCCACTGCTGCCGCCTCCGGTACGCGCTCAGCCGGGGAAACCACGTCGGATCAACACGCAGTAGACAACGTATCGCCACGTGCCGCGATCGTCGCTCTGTTCATCCGGCTGCATTTTTATATCGGTATTTTTGTCGGTCCTTTTATTTTTATCGCAGCCCTGACAGGAACGCTGTATGTCCTGACACCCCAGATTGAAAATCGGCTGTATTCACACCAGTTGTTTACCGAAAGCCAGGGCACGCCACATTCGCTGGCTGAACAAATCCGTGCCGCACAGGCGGGGCTCGTTCACCACCAGGATGCAAAATTACTGGCGATACGCCCTGCTCCTGCCGCCGGAGAAACCACTCGCGTGATGTTTGCCTTACCGGAACTAGGGCCATCGGAAAGTCGCGCCGTTTTCATCGATCCCGTCTCGCTGGAAAATCGCGGCAGTGAGATTGTTTACGGCACCAGCGGCATCCTGCCATTCCGTACCTGGCTTGATTACCTGCACCGCGGTTTACTGTTAGGCGATATCGGACGTAATTACAGTGAACTGGCGGCGTCATGGCTGTGGGTTGCGGCGCTAGGCGGCATAGTCATCTGGTGGTCCACTCGCCATCAGTCGTCAGCGGCTAAACGGCGGAAATTGAAAAATAGCCGGTCAACGGTAGCGAAGACGCAGCGCCTGCGTCACTGGCATGCCACGATGGGGTTAAGCCTTGTGCTTGGCTTGCTCTTTTTCTCCGCGACGGGATTAACCTGGTCACAGTGGGCGGGAAGCAACATTTCTGTCGCCCGTACCGCGCTAGGATGGCAAACCCCATCAGTAAAAACTCAGTTGCCTGCCCCCATGTCTCATCACGACACGATGCACGGTCACGATATGACGATGGCTACGGATGAGCACGCAGAACACCATGCGTCAATGCCGATGGGGAATGTCGCAGCCTCTTCACCTGCGTTATTTGACGAGGTGCTGGCTGCCGCCCGTCGTGCCGGAATTGATGCCAATAAAATCGAAATTCGCCCCGCCACTCAACCGCACCGCGCCTGGACTGTCACGGAGATCGACCGCGCCTGGCCAACGCAGGTTGATGCCGTGTCGGTAAATCCTGATACGCTGGAGATTGTAGACAAAACCGATTTCAGCACCTTCCCGCTGGCCGCCAAGCTCACTCGTTGGGGCGTGGATGCACACATGGGCGTGCTATTCGGGTTGCCAAACCAACTCATCCTCGCGGCGTTTGGGCTTGGACTCTGTGCAATGATCGTGTGGGGTTATCGGATGTGGTGGATACGCCGTCCAAAATCTCGTCATGGCGAGAATCCGGTCAACACGCTGACGGCGGCATGGTTAGTGGTTCCTGTCTTTCAGCGTGTGCTCATTGCGCTTATCACACTGCTACTGGCGGTGAGTTTACCGGTCATGGGGAGCAGTCTGCTCATCTTCCTGCTGATTGACACGGTTCGGTGGTATATGGCTCACCCCAAGCAGGCTATTGTCAAAAGCTGATTGCTACACTGACCTCATCATCCAACACGACAATAAAAAATCCGCCATTGTGCGACACAATTTATGCAACACAATTGTGCAACACCATGGCGGCCAATCAGTAATACCGTTTAACGGCAGACGTTAGAACGTCGTCCAGTCTGCTAACTCACCTTTGACAGTGGTTTTTTCTGCACGGTTATTTTTTGGTGCAGCCAGCGCCGGCGTTTCCGTTTTTCTATTTAACGCCGCACTTTTGTACGATGAACCAAGGTTGAATACGCTGACCGTACGCGCGAGGCTATTTGCCTGATCCTGTAAAGAGAGCGCAGCGGCAGCGGATTCTTCAACCAACGCGGCGTTTTGCTGGGTTGTCGTATCAATTTGTCCAACAGCCAGGTTGATCTGGTTGATGCCATCGCTTTGCTCACGGCTGGCCTGCGCAATTTCGCTGATGATTCCCGTAACACCTTGCACATTCGTCACCAGCGAGTTCATCGTCACGCCAGTTTCTTCTACCAGCCCCATGCCGTCTTGCACTTTCTTGAACGAGTCATCGATCAACTCTTTGATTTCTTTTGCCGCCGTAGCGCTTCGCTGAGCCAGCGCACGAACCTCACTGGCGACAACGGCAAATCCTCTGCCCTGTTCACCGGCGCGCGCCGCTTCAACAGCCGCATTCAGCGCCAAAATGTTAGTCTGGAATGCAATACCGTCAATCACGCCGATAATTTCCGCCATCCGCTGTGACGAATCACGGATGCCGCGCATTTCCTGCGTGACCGTTTCCATCATGGCACCGCTTTTCTTCACTGTTTCAGACGCGCTGGCCGCAAGATCTGTCGCCTGCGTCGTATTATCGGCAGTATTTCTGATCGTCGACGTCAGTTGTTCCATCGATGACGCCGTTTCTTCCAGCGAGCTTGCCTGCTCTTCCGTTCTGGCAGATAGATCCTGATTCCCTGCTGCAATTTGCGATGCAGCGCTGGAGATCGTTTCTGCGCCATCGCGCACTTGGCTAACAATCTGCCGTAGACTGCTGTTCATATTATTCAAGGCAGATAACAGTTGGCCTGTTTCATCTTTACGATCGGTATAAATCTCAGAGGTCAGATCGCCTTTCGCGACATTTTCGGCAACACCCAGCGCTTCCTGTAGCGGTTGGGTTACGCTACGGGTAATCAGTGAGGCAATAATCAACCCAGCCAGCGCACTGATGATAATGATCGTGGCGAGGACCATCAGCGCATTTTTATAGCTTTCTCCCACTGCTTGCGCTGAGGATGACATCTTATCATCCTGTATATCGATGAATTCGTTGACCTTGCTGGTGTATTTTGCCTGAGTAACACGCGTAACGTTGAAGTATTCTTCGGCAGCAGCTTCCGTGTTCCCTGCCGAGATCAGTGAAGAGAGTTTGTTCGCTGAAGCAAGAAAATCGCGTCGAATGTCGCCAATATCACGCAGTACCGCAACAGATTTATCGTCATTGACGGACTGGTTCAGATACTCCATGAGTTCAGATATTCTCCCTGAACGCTCTTTGTTCAGCGCCAACTGTTTATTGATTTCACTTTCTGATTTAAGCAATAGCAACAGTTGCTGATTATTGAGATAGCCATTCAGCTCATCAATTAACTTATTACTTTTGACGGTCAGTGGATAATTTTTCGAAACAATCTCATCCATCTTTTCGTGAAAGTCACTTAATTTTGAAATAGCAACGCTGCCGATTACCAAAAGCATCAATACCAGAAAAGAAAACCCTGCCCCTAATCGATATCCTATACGCCAGTTGGATAAACTCATTAACATCTCCTTAATTAATTTTCTCTATCTGTATAAAAATATGTAATTAAAAAATTAATATTTATTCAATAAATACAGATAGCTCCAATACTCTTTTTCATAACAAAAAATACACATCTCTGGACAGATCATTTATATGCCCTGGTGAGAAACATAAACAATATGTAGGTAGACATGCTTATCAAACCATATTCATGGTGGCACGGTCGAATTGGTCTAACCAGATACGGCGTGCGATACCAGACCTCTACACATGCTGGCAGCCGAAAAAACGTCATCCTTTACACCTCATCTTTCACCGCATTTCCCCGTACCATGACCTGGCTCGCTACATTCCCCTATCGCGTTAAACCCAGGAGAATTACCGTCACTAAAATTATGGTTTAATAGCAGCGGCAAGAAACAAATACACAGCAGAACAAATTTTCCTGACACCGAAGGCGGTATCGGCCTTTTGTAGATAATCTTTATATTTTCTAACTTATGGTATTAATATCTATTTAATCGATCATTTTTTTACAATCTATCTATTTATAAGATATGTAATTTTTAGGCGAAATGAATATGGTATTCAGGATGTAACAATAAACCAGAAAATAAATAATAACAATTTGTTATATATTTAAATAAATATTGTCTGTGTTTATATTATGTCGAAAATAGGAAGTAGAAATAGAGGGAATGAGGTGAATAGCGTGCTCTAACGCGCTTTTAGTCACTTCCCGCGCTCGATACAAGCTGTGTGCCTTTGGACAAGAAAGACTCACCCAGACGCAGTTTCATCAACGCGCCTGGGTGATTTAATTTTGCTATTTGTTTTTTGAATCAATCAAAGATTCAGAGCCACATTCCATTACTTTTTCTTGGAAGTCGCCTTGGATTTACCTTTCAACAATTCCCGAACTTTCTTTAGCTCTTTCTGCGTTAACGGCGCTTCTGCACCGACTTCTTCGGTGCCCTGACTGTCAACCAGCTCAGAAGCCTGATAGCTTTCATCAAAACTCCTCAGTAACCGAGCGCTGACTTCTGCACTGATAGAGACTTCGTTTTCCAGGGCAGCCGCTTTGATTTTTTCTTTCAGCTCTGGGGAAATTTTCAGGGACAGGCTAGATATCTCACTCATTTTATTACCTTTCTCATGGGGTAAAATAGTAAGCTATGACAGCCAGCCAGCAATGTCCATACTGAAATAAAAATTTAATATTTCTGTCACAAAAATAGTGTAATTAATTTCTTAGCAAAGAGATTATTATTCCGATATTTTTATTTCCCTGCTGAATATTACATATTCCCGTTTCTCATTCTCCAGCCATCAATCATTTTCCGGGTCACTTCGTCTTTGTAACAGATCGGCGAATCTCCCCCCGCCCGGTTCCATGCGCTACGTTTGCCACACTTGCTGCCATTACGCGCTGAATTATAAGGACAAGGACAATGACCAAAATAAGAAGAAATTGATTCCTGAATGATCCGTTCTTTGATCTGCTCATCAGAAATCCTGGGGGTTTTCGCCATACTAAGCGTAGAAAAAGAAAGCAGAGCCACAGCACACACCATCACAACAGACAGCGTCGTTTTCATACCGAAGGTCTCATTTTAGCCAGAGGATAATAACTGTAGTACAAAATACGCACCGCAGAACGCGGCCTTCGAGCTACCCATTATGGGTTAAAAAATTGATCATAAAATATTAACAACATAAAATGCAGGCGCTCCGAGGATAAAAGGAAACAAACGTGCCACATCACTCCCTATGGGAACTCATCAAACTTACCTACACGATCGGTTTTGTCATAGCCTTGGTCGTAACGTTCTTGTTAAGTAAAGATAAATCCCTATTCATCCGATTCTTTGCCTCGTTAATTATCGGCCTAACCTGGCCGCTTAGCTTTCCTGTTGTCCTGCTGTTCTCCCTTTTTTGAAGCGCCGCTTCTCTTCCAGATAACCTGTCTGCTGAATCAGCACAGGAGCGCCTATTCGCGCCTTTTAGAGAGATTGTCCCACAATGAGTAACATTCTGATCAGCGCCTGTCTGTCTGGCTTTCCCGTCCGCTATAACGGCACCGAAAAGAAATCGGTTGGCGACTATCTTGCCCAGTGGCGCCAACAGGCAAGACTGATTACATTTTGCCCGGAGCTGGCGGCGGGTTTCCCAACCCCCAGGCCTTCAGCGGAAATTATTCCGGCCTCTGGCAGCACTTCAGTCATCACAGCAGGTGCCAAGGTTGTCGAAGCAACTGGCGGCGATGTGACCGAACGTTATATTCTGGGTGCCTGGCTAGCACTACATATGGCACAACAGCATAACTGCCGCTTCGCGCTCCTCACGGAAGGGAGTCCATCTTGCGGCAGCCGCATTATATACAGTGGGCACTTTGATGGTTCACAAACGGCGGGAAGCGGCGTTACCGCAGAGCTGCTGCGTCACCACGGTATCGAAGTTTTTTCCGATCGTGAGATAGAGCAGTTAATCAAACGTGTTGAATACTGCGATCGCCGCGCTGATGCGTAGCACCGCAACTGCCTCATCGCCAAATCCCAATGCGGCAGTTGCGTTATACCAAAAAACTAACGAACAACTAATACGGACATTTTCGCATGGCGAACGATAGCTGCGGCATTTGAGCCAAGCAGATAGGTTTTCACATCTGGCCGCCGCGAACCGATTACGATCAAATCCGCATTCATCTCCTCCGCCAGCGCTAACACTTCGTCTCTGGCCGAACCAAAACTGACGCTGCATGACAAACGCGATGCTGGCAGATCGATCGCTTTCATCAGTGATTTGAGCTTGTCATTCGCTTTCACTACCGCCTCATTCTCAAACTCTTTTATGCCAAAAGAGTATGCAGATAAGAACGCCGATGCATCCGGGAGGGAATGAAAGAGGTGTATAGCGGCACCTGACATTTTGGCCAACCTGACTGCATGTGTAATCGCGTGCTTAGTGAGTTCATCTTGTTCTATATCTACTGGCACCAGGATGCTCGTGTACATAATCACCTCTCCCCTGCGTGGATAACTGATTACCTGTCAGTATGTAAGAAGCGTAGTCTGCCCAGCGTCAGCAGAATATGATCCCGTTCACTTTTACACATGTTGCCCGTTATTTTTAACCAGTCAGATGCCGTTAGCTCACCACCTGCGCGTCTTTAAAGCGACCGCGAATAGATACGTGACGATTCACCCCAAGGGTGATAACCCATTCCAGTAAAGTGGAAATCATGCTGTTCATAAAAACCGAGCAGTTCGGTGCATAAATGCAGAGTAGAAAAACCAGCACGGCGAGTTTCCTGAGCAAGGTGTTCAATCAATTGCCCCGCATACCCATTACCGCGATGATTCTCTTCAACATAAAGGGCACACAGCCAGGGATAAAGATCCATACGGCTGATGAAATCATTGGTAATTAATCCAACACCACCAATAATATTCCCGTCCTTTTCCAGCAAATACCAATCAGGCAATGGATTTTCGGCACCAATGCAGTGGTTGATACAGTCTTCGTAAAGCATCAGCGTCTCGTCGGACGCCCAGTGGCGTTGGAAATAATGAATCGCCCTTTCCTTGTATTCAGGACGCTGTCTGACAGAAATAATCGTCAACATAGGACTAGCGACTCATCTTCCATGAAGCAACGATGTGCTCCGTTGTTTCTACCGTAATCGTGTTGCCTGGAATAATAAAATTCCGCCACACGTCGTTGTAATGTGTGATTAATTGTTCTGCCTTCAGCTTGCCGCGATTGGCTGTCGTGTGTGCATCGGCGGCGATCGTCAACGCATAGCCTCGACTGGCCGCATTTTTAATCGTTGCATCAACGCAATAATCCGTCGCACATCCGCAAATCGTCAGGTGGTCAACCCCCAGTTCCGCCAGCACATCGGCTAACGGCGTACGGTAGAATGCATCGCACGCCGTTTTGGTGATGGACAAACATCCTTCTGGCTGGTTCAACTCAGGTAATAACTGCCATCCCTCGCTGCCAGACAACATGCCCTCTTCTTCATGCTGAATGAAAATCGTCCGATCTGCTGCGCCTGAAAGCTGGTTTATCAATGCGACCGTCTGCGCCTGCCGCGCTCTTGGCGTTGCAAACACCGCATTCTGCATATCAATCACGACCAAAACCTGCATCTTTTTTCCTTATTTTGGCACTTAACATCGGCACTCATTATCCTCATGGAGGCAACGGCCTGTCGTCACTCCAGCCAGGCTGGCTAGATCATGTCCACTATACCATGAGGATAAAATTTGATTTCCCCTGAGCGCAGTAGATCAATATCAAACCAGCGGGTAACAATCGGCATACCATTTGTCTCTATACCATGGATAATATCCTGCTGATAAAGCGACTCATCCTGAAAGCGAGCCTCATAAACAAAGACAATCTCATGCCCAGGTTTGCCATTGTAGGAAAAAATATTCTCTGAAACACCCAGCAGCAAAAAGTCCTTGGTGGCTGCACTAATCTCCTCCTGAACTTCCCTTTCCGCTGCCGCCTGCGACAATTCGCCAAAGTCGACGCCACCACCGAGCGGCAATACATAATGCTCATCTTTTATAGGGTCATACCCTTCTGCTAACAGAATCTTGCCATTGTTTCGGAAAAGACAAACTGCTTTTGCTCTGATCTTTTGCATGCCAACACTCCAGGTAAACTACGGCACTCTTTTGATAAAAAGACGTTTTTGATAACAAGACATTTTCTGATAAACGCACATTTTTTGACAAAATGACATTGATTGATAAAAGACATGTAACACGGAAAAATGTCATCTTTTGGTACAGATAAAAATCTTATAGGACGTAATCAAAATGCATTAATAGTCTTTATGTTCAGTGAATGTTTTTCCCTGCCTCCTTTCATCTCGTCATGTTTAACTTATTGAAGTTATGCGTCTCACATAATTATTTCAGACATAATATTGGTGAGGAACGATAAATTCATATTTATTCGCCTGACCATTGATCGGCGTCATCCTTTCGCGTTCATAAGCATCGCCGGGTCACGCCGTGTTTATTTAGCTTATCGGCTGGTTTTATGCGTATGATCGACTAAAGTTAACTAACCATTTATTCATGTCTTGCGGACAGCACATTCGTGCTGTCTGTTAAGGCGTGCATTAATCTCGTCAGAAAACGCACAAGGCAAGGGAGGAAAAGCAATGCATTCAGAGGTTCCCCAAAATAAACTCCCGATATCTGACGCTCTCAGCCTTGACTCTCGGATCAGCGACATGGAAATGCTCGGTAACATTGTCGAAGAGATCATTCAATCCGGCCATTCCGTCAGTAACAAAGCCATCATCGCGAAATTAGTTCACAAGATTGAAACAGAAGCCAATGCCGCTTTTCAGGAGAAATATCGCGCATTGCTGGAGTTGGTGGTTTATAAAACTCAGGACGACTTCCTGATTTAATCCACGTTCAGGCACTACTCTATCGTTTTCGGTAACGTTTATGCTTTCTCGGCCAGAATTCTATTTAATGCATACCGCTGCTATGGATATGTTCGCGATAAATAGCATAGATATTTATGTCGTTATTATTTCTGACCAGCAGCTATTGATTTATTGATGACGAAGAGCGCGATACCTATTTATTTTACCAATCGTTAATATTCATTTCTGAATGAATTATCTAAGGGAAAAATTCGCACCGCAGCGTCGCTACACGCTCACACTGATTCAATATGAATGTCGTTACGGACAATAGCCGCATCAGCGATGCAAGGTAAAAACACTTGTTGGTTTAGATAGCAAAAACGAAAACGGGCTAGCCTAAGCTAACCCGTTGAATTTTGTGGCGGAGGAGTAGAGATTCGAACTCTAGAACACTTTCGCGTCGCCGGTTTTCAAGACCGGTGCCTTCAACCACTCGGCCACTCCTCCGCAATGACGCGAACTATAAACAGTGAATGAGATCTTGTAAAGCACCACAGTGCTCAATTGCCTGAAAAACAATCTAACGCAGCGCGTTTGAACGTAAAACCGTCACGCAGCAGATAAAATGGCGCAAATTATCTCCAGCACCTTACAAATGGCAGAACAAAACACGAGCACAGGCCCGGAGGATGGAAAATTTACAGCGTAAAGAAGGGTAAACCACCTTTAATAACGTCATGTAACTATTTACTCTTTGACATTGGATAATAGCACCCTGAAGAGAGAGTCGCTGATATGGATCGTATTGTTGTTTCTTCTACCCGAGAAAGCTCGCTACTCAGCACGCACAAAGTGCTGCGCAACACCTATTTCCTGCTGTCGCTGACGCTGGGCTTTTCCGCCGTTACCGCAACGGCAAGTACCGTACTTAACCTGCCTGCCCCAGGCTTGATTCTGATGCTGGTTGGGTTTTATGGCCTGATGTTCCTGACGCACAAGCTGGCAAACAGCCCTGCGGGTATTCTGGCTGCGTTCGCCCTGACCGGATTTATGGGTTATACACTGGGCCCGATTTTAAGCTCGCTGATTTCCTCCGGCGCAGGCGACATTGTCATGCTGGCTCTGGGCGGCACGGCACTGGTGTTCTTCTGCTGTTCAGCCTATGTCTTAACGACACGTAAGGATATGTCCTTCCTGTCAGGCATGATGATGGCAGGATTCGTGGTTCTGATTGTTGCCGTCATCGCCAATCTGTTCTTGCAGATTCCGGCATTACATCTGGCGATCAGTGCCCTGTTTATTCTGTTCTCTGCGGGTGCCATCCTGTGGGAAACCAGTAACATCATCCACGGTGGCGAAACCAACTACATCCGAGCAACAGTTAGCCTGTATGTCGCGATATACAATATCTTCGTTAGCCTGTTGAGCATTCTGGGCATTATGCGTAACGACTAAGTTTCGCTTATCGCCACACCGAGAAAGCCCCTGTTGGGGCTTTTTTTATTCCGGCGCAGACAGAAAAATTTGTTAAACTGCGGGCAGATCTATTGCATGCGGAGAGAAGATGTTGGAGTTTGAAGGGCGCACCATCGCAACAGACGCGCAAGGTTATCTAATGGATAGCACCGAGTGGAGTGAAGCGTTGGCTCACGTGTTAGCAGAACAGGAAGGTATCGCGCTGACTGAACCGCATTGGGAAGTCGTCCGGTTTGTGCGGAATTTTTATCAGGAATTTAATACGTCACCCGCTATACGCATGCTGGTTAAAGCGATGGCGCAAAAGTACGGTGAAGAGAAAGGAAATAGCCGCTACCTGTATAAACTGTTTCCAAAAGGACCAGCAAAGCAGGCAACTAAAATTGCTGGCTTGCCCAAACCGGTAAAATGCATCTAGCATCACCCGGTTTCAATAGCGGATCGTAAAGCCTTCATAGTCCGTCTTACCATGTGGCTCAATAAGCACCTTATCCACTCTGGCGCTTCGTGGGCCACCTTGCTTCAGCCACTCAATCAACGCCTCTACCGCATGAGGTTCGCCGTTTGCCACCACTTCCACGCTGCCATCATCACAATTGCGCGCATACCCATTGAGCCCTAGTCGCACGGCCTGATGCTGCGTGCTGTAGCGAAACCCGACTCCCTGAACCATGCCATAGACATAGGCGACAGTCGCTATTTTTGCCATATTCTTCCCCCTTTCCCCCCAAGAAGCTAAACAACATTTCATGAGCAGGGCTGTATCTTCTAAAAATCTACACCATACTGTTAATAATGTGTTCAGTCGGTGATTCATCAACGAACACATCGCTTGAAAAACGCTGTACGCTAAAAGGCGTTATCAGATGCGGTTGCCTTCCTCCACGTCATCCGCAGTGAGTAGAAAGTGTAATCTATTTCCAGGGGGTTATATGATCATCTGTAAATTTGGCATCGGACAACAGATTCGTCATAAGCTGCTGGGGTTTCCAGGGGTCGTTATCGACATCGATCCCGAATATTCATTAGAAACGCCCACCTGGGAAGAAATTAGCGGCAATGACACGCCGCGTTCAGAACCGTGGTATCACGTTGTGATGGAAGATGACGAAGGCCAACCGATACATACTTATCTGGCAGAAGCGCAGTTGATGAAGGAAGAGCTTTCTGAACACGATCATCCTTCACTCAACGAACTGGCCGAGGTCATTCAGCGCCGCGCGCCACAGCTACGCCATTAGCTTTTCTCGACGGCAGACATTGGCGATGTTGTGATATTCAACATCGCCCAGCACCTGTGACTGATTTCCCCAGGCTCTTATTTACCCAGACCCAGCCGTGGGATTTCAATTTTCGGGCAACGATCCATTACGACTTTCAGTCCGGCATCATGAGCCAAAATTGCCGCTTGCTCATTAATAACGCCAATCTGTAGCCATAGAACGCTAGCGCCAATGGCGATGGCCTCTTTGGCGATCTCATAAGCCGCTTCCGGCTGGCGAAAGACATCAACCATATCAACCGGTTTAGGAATATCCGCCACGTTGGCATACGCTTTTTGGCCCAAAAGCGTATGCCCGGCCAATTTGGGGCTCACGGGAATAACGTCGTATCCCTGCTCAAGCAAATACGCCATCACACCATAACTCGGGCGGGACGGATTATCGCTAGCTCCCACGAGTGCAATGGTTTTGACCGTTTTCAGTACAGATTCAATATCACTGTCATTCATGCTATTCAGCCTCTCTTGCGTGATTTATTACAGTGTATCGCACATTCTACGAATCGCAGAAAATGGCTTAAAAGCCCGACGTCTGTATCGTGTAGAACGAAAAATGCCATAACAGCCTGTTTCAAATTGAAACCTTTGACACATTCAGACAATTCCTCAACAATATCCAGATTACGTACCATTTGGGAAAACTATGAAATTCGGCTTCATCACTGTCTGCCTTTTTATTGCAGGTTTCAGTCCCTCAGCAATTGCGGCAACAACGTTGAAATTAGATCAGAAAATCGATCTCCTGATGGTTGACGGGCAAAGAATGTCAGGCTCGTTGCTAAAAGGTGCCGATAGTCTCGAACTTGGCAGTGGACAACACCAGATTCTGTTCAAAGTTGTCGATACCATTGATGCCCAAACCGGTGCGCCAGTCACCTATTTTCCTTCCACGTTTATTGCGACGTTTAACACGGAAAAAGTGGCATCGGTATCGTTTAAACTACCGCCGTTACACACCCTTGAAGATCGCAAGAATTTCACTGCCCAGCCTCAATATCAATTGCTTGATGAAAAAAATCAGGCAATCCCCGTGCGTACCGATGCGCTTGTCATCGCTGACAATGAGCCACTCGATATAGAACGAAAAATGTCGGAGTACAATGCGGCGGCGAAAGGGGCTTCTGTTGCGGGCTTTGCGACCGCGCTGAATGAATCCGTAACCTGGTGATTTTACGCGCAGTTGCATCAGATTTTTGATACCCGTTCGCCTTTTCCTGCTTTTATCGCTTTGCACCGAAACAGCGCTTCCGTAATCTGTCTGTACCCTAGCGTCAGCTTTACTACACCAGATTGAAGGACGTAACCATGGAGTTCACCACCCGTACCATCGCCGCGCAAAAACATATTGCGCTGGTAGCACACGACCACTGTAAACAATCCCTGTTGGATTGGGTTGGTACGAATAAAGAACAACTCAAAGAGCACACGCTTTACGCCACCGGAACCACCGGGAACCTGATTCAGTTAAATACGGGTCTGCCCGTAAAAAGCATGCTGAGCGGGCCAATGGGAGGGGATCAACAGGTTGGTGCCCTCATTTCCGAAGGAAAAATCGATTTGATGATCTTCTTTTGGGATCCACTTAACGCTGTACCACACGATCCTGATGTAAAGGCACTGCTGAGGCTGGCGACCGTTTGGAACATTCCCGTAGCCACCAACCGTGCAACAGCGGATTTCCTGGTAAACTCTGCGCTATTTAAAGAATCCGTACAGATAACCATCCCTGATTATCAGCGCTATCTGCAAGACCGCCTGAAATAGTAGCTGCGCATCACCATGGACCAGCGGCGTGCCACACCGTCGACGCTGGTCTCTGCTGCACCGCTTATCTACTTTTGCTTTTCGTTATCCCGGCTTACGCTGCGTCGGTACGCCTAAGCGATGAAGATGTTCAATAAACACCGATGGATTCGCCACATCCTGTAGCAACCAGACGCGATGTTTCGCTCTCGTCAACGCCACATACAGTAGGCGACGTTCTTCCGCATCGGGGAAATCTTCCGGTTCAGGTAACAGTACCGCCTCAATCACAGATTCTCTTGCCGGCGCTGGGAAGCCGTCTTTCCCTTCATGCATACCCACAATGATGACGTACTCCGCCTGCTGCCCTTTACTGGCATGTACGGTCATGAAATCAATGTGCAAATTCGGCCATTTGGTCGCTGCCTTATCCAAAATAGCAGGACGTAAATGATGGTAGCGGGCAAGCACGAGAATGCGCTCATCCGCTTTCACAAAACCGCTCAATTTATCCAAAAGTGGCTCAAGCTGCTCCTGAGGTAGGATCGTCACCGCTTTTTTATCCCCCTTACTCAGGCTATTAAGCGGTTTCTTCAACTGATAAGGATTTTGCTGTATGAACGTGTTGGCAATTTCACCAATACGCTCATTAAAACGATAGGTAGTATCCAGCGCGCACTGCTCACCTACGCCGAAATGCTCTTCAAAGCCCGTCGTCAACGTCAGTTCAGCACCGCTAAAGCGGTAAATTGCCTGCCAGTCATCCCCTACAGCAAAAAGACAGGTACGGCTATTCTGTCGACGCAGTGCTGCCAGCAGGTTCGCACGCTGTGGCGAAATATCCTGGAATTCGTCCACCAGAATGTGTTTCCAGGGGCTAACAAAACGCCCTTTATCCAGCAGGTTTACGGCCTGATGGATGAGGCCGGAGAAATCGACCGCGTTTTCATCCTTAAGTGCCTTTTTCCAGGCTTTCAACAGTGGCGCCATCAGGCGAACACGCTGCTGAAATTCGGTCCGAATGGATTCTGGTGCCTGCTCAACCATGTCGCTCTGGCTACCGCCGTGCATACGCATCAACCCTAACCAGCGCTCCAGTCGCCCGGCCAGTCGACCCGCCAGCTTCGAGTCATGCCAGAAGTCGCCTTCTGGCACATCCCACTCCAGCTCTTCTATTAACCAGCGCCGCCACCCGTTAGCCTGCGTTTTTTTCTCGGCACACTGCTGCTGCCAGTGAGAAATCAGCAGTGCCCGACGCTGTTTCGCATCGCTTTCCAACTGGCTTATCATCGGTGCCTTGCGGCTAGCCTGCTGAATGATGTGCAATGCCAGCGCATGGAACGTCTTGGCCTGAATCTCATCTGTGTGGAGTCGTTCCTGAATGCGCTCGTTCATCTCTTCTGCCGCTTTACGACCAAACGCCAGTAGCAAAATTTGATCGGGTGTGGCCTCCTGCCGATGCATTAACCACGCCGCTCGGGCCACCAGCACTGAGGTTTTCCCGCTACCTGCGCCCGCCAGCACCAGTACGCCCTCTTCGCCATTGATTACAGCTTTACTCTGCGACACGTTTAATGGCGAACTCTCCACCGTTTCAAAGAAAGGCTGTTCTGCCGCCAACGTGCGATCCATCCAGGCCTGATTCACCGCAGTGCGCATCTCATCGCCCTGCTCAAGCCAGCGCAGGCAGTCCCGGTAGTTATCACGGCAGTTGTCAAAGGTTTCAAGTCTGGAAACAGGCAAAGGCAGCGCTTCCAGAGAGTCGCGGACGGCCTTCTGCAACGTTGACAGCGCCTGTCGGCTAAACCATTTATCCTGCTGCGTCAGTGTTTGAATGCTGTCCGTTTGGCGCTGTAAAACCTCCGCGCTAATCAGACTCATCTCCTCACTCCAATCAAGCCAGGATTTAAACAGATGGCGGTAAAAAGCCTGCGTTTCCTGCCACTCTGTTCCGTGCAAGCGCACCACTTTCCCGGCAGGTAGTTCAAATTCCAGCTCTCCCCAGACCAGCCCTCTTTTACAGTGAATACCCAGCAGCTGATTAAAGGGGATCAGGTATTGATGTTTATCGCCACTCACTTCGACACCGGCATTCAGTAACCGCACCCGGTTGTAAGGATGCTGGGCCAGATGTTTACCTAACGAGGTAGATTTCAGTTCCATGATGTTCGCGCCATGACTATGTGAGAGGTTATTCGTCCATTCTTTGTCGTTTATCTGTTCCTAGTTTACCCGTTATCGGACTTCACGCTCTAGCCTTAAAAACAGGTTAGGATATCCTGATGCTTAATGTGATAATTCTTTTACCATCAGCAAGTTTGGTTACTCTATCGGGTTACCTTACAAGTACAGGAGAGACTATGCGCACTGTGTTGAATATCCTTAACTTCGTATTAGGTGGTTTCTTCACCACACTAGCCTGGCTTCTGGCGACTGTTGTCAGCGTGCTGTTGATTTTTACCTTACCGCTCACACGCTCATGTTGGGAAATCACTAAGCTGTCGCTCTTGCCTTATGGCAATGAGGCTATCCATGTTGATGAGCTACGCCCGGATGAAAAGAGCACGATTCTCAACGCCGGCGGTTCTCTGCTGAATATCTTCTGGTTTATTTTCTTTGGCTGGTGGCTTTGCCTGTCGCACATCATTACCGGTATCGCGCAGTGTATTACGATCATTGGCATTCCTGTTGGCATCGCCAATTTTAAAATTGCTGCCATCGCGCTGTGGCCAGTAGGGCGTCGCGTGGTTTCCGTCGAACTTGCACAGGCTGCGCGGGAAAACAATGCCCGCCGCCACTTTCGCTAACGGCATCTAAGGATATTACGTTGCTCACCTTTGCCCCGGGAATTCGTCGCTATGTGTACAACAGCAGTTGGCTGTACACCATTCGTATCCTCATTGCGCTCAGCGGTGCGGCGGCAGTTCCCTGGTGGCTCGGCCAGCCAACATCGACTATTCCCGTTACGCTTGGCGTCGTCGCGGCCGCCCTCACTGACCTTGACGATCGCCTCACCGGACGTCTGCGTAATCTGTTCATTACGTTGGCCTGTTTTTTTGTCGCCTCCATCTCGATCGAACTGCTTTTTCCCTATCCCTGGCTATTCGGGTTTGGTCTGGCTATATCGACCTGCGGCTTTATTCTGCTCGGCGCATTAGGACAGCGCTATGCGACTATCGCCTTCGGCGCACTGCTGATTGCGATTTACACCATGCTGGGAATCTCTCTTTACGACAACTGGTATCAGCAGCCCATCATGCTGCTGATCGGGGCATCGTGGTACAACCTGCTTACGCTGTTCGACCATCTGATATTCCCTATCCGCCCGTTACAGGACAATCTCGCACAGTGTTATCAGCAGTTGGCTCGCTATCTGGATGCAAAAGCCAACCTATTCGACCCCGATATTGAAGAAGAAACCGACAAACCCTTGATTGATGTCGCGATGGCAAACAGCCAGCTGGTTGCGATACTCAACCAGACCAAGTCCTCGCTGTTAACGCGTCTGCGTGGCGATCGCGGACAACGCGGGACGCGTCAAACGCTGCACTACTATTTTGTCGCTCAGGATATTCACGAACGGGCCAGTTCGTCGCATGTTTACTATCCGCAACTGCGCGAAAAGCTGCGCTATAGCGACGTCTTGTTCCGCTTTCAACGCCTGCTGAGCATGCAGGCCAAAGCCTGTCAGCAGCTGTCGCAATCCATTCTGCTGCAGCAAAAATATCAGCATGACAGCCGCCTTGAGCGAGCTTTCGTGCATCTTGAATCCGCTATTGCGCGCATCGCGGCCAACAACATGGCAGACGCTGCGCAAATCAAAGCGCTCACTTATTTATTAAATAACCTGCGCGCGATTGATGCCCAGTTGGCAACGATCGAATCCGAACAGGCCATTGAGCAAGAAAATAACCCGGAAAACACGCTGGCAGATGACAAAATCACGGGATGGAGCGACATCCGCTTGCGCATTAGCCGCCACCTGACACCCCAGTCGGCGCTGTTCCGTCATGCTATTCGTATGTCCGTACTGCTGTGTAGCGGCTACGCGTTGATTCAGGTCACGGGGATGCAGCACGGTTACTGGATTCTGCTGACCAGCCTGTTTGTTTGTCAGCCCAACTATAACGCCACCCGACGACGGCTGACGTTGAGGATTATTGGCACATTGACCGGTATTTTACTCGGCTTGCCAGTCTTATATTTCGTCCCTTCACTAGAAGGACAGCTCACGTTAATCGTCATTAGCGGCGTACTGTTTTTCGCCTTTCGCAACGTACAGTACGCACACGCAACTATGTTTATTACGCTGCTTGTCCTGCTTTGTTTCAATCTGTTGGGCGAAGGTTTTGAAGTCGCGGTGCCACGTATTATCGATACCTTGCTGGGGTGTGCCATCGCATGGGCTGCGGTCAGTTTTATCTGGCCAGACTGGCGTTTTCGCGGCCTGCCAACCGTTATCAATAAGACATTGGACGCCAATTGCCGTTATCTTGATGCGATTATGGTGCAATATCATCAGGGGAAAGATAATAGCCTGCCTTATCGCATTGCCCGCCGAGATGCGCATAACTGCGATGCAGAACTGGCGTCCGTCGTATCGAATATGTCTTCAGAACCCCATGCGACCCGAAACAAATTAGACAGCGCATTTCGCTTCATGTGTCTGAATCATACGTTGTTAAGCTACATTTCAACGCTCGGCGCACACCGCGGGAAAATTACCTCATCGGAAACGCTACAGTTGCTGGATGATGCCGTTTGCCATGTTGATGACGCGCTACACTGTAGCGAAGAGGAAAGTTTGCGAATCAATCAGGGATTGAAAACTATTACTGCCAGCATTCAATCCCTTTCACCCGAGTCGGACAGTAAAGAATCCTTAATTATTCAGCAAATCGGCCTGCTGCTCGGTCTCCTGCCTGAACTCGTACAGCTAAAAAATGACATGATTACACAGTGAAAATAGCGCGTATTTTTTAGTGTTTTGATCCTTTGGAGACCGCATTGTTCTTATACCATTCCAACAATTCATTGCGGATACCACGAGGAAGTGCCGCCTGATGCGTGCCGCAAATGGCACCGGCAAGCGCCAAGAGCACGTTGACACTCAGATTAGCGCGAACCTTCCGCAATTCGAGATAGCTATTTTTAGCGCCATAATGCTGTAATTCATCAACATTCCTTATCCCCGCTTTCCACAATAGTCGTTCAATATCGTGGTTAAGATTCGGGAGATCTTTTAAACGCCCGCTCGTACATTTGAGAGCCTGATCATGCTGCGCACCGGCCAACGCCAGTCGGGCAAAATATAATAGCGTTTGCGGTTCTTGCCACAATGCTTCATCGACAAGGAAGTAGTTCAGCGGTAACGGCATCCCGCGTTTGGTATAAATCAGATGAGGCATATCGCGCTGCTGAAAATATCTTTCATCTTTCTTACTGGCGCGAAGATAAAGCTCCCCTTCCGACACCAGTCCAAAAATCGTTTTATTTGCTGCGATGCTGTAGCCACCGAATTGGGAACGTGAAGTGATGTCCCCCAAAGATGAAAAAGAATGCTGAGATTGCAAAATCCTTTTTTTGCATAATTGCTTCATTGCCATAATCCTTAGTATTGAAATGATCTCTTCCTGAACAATTAAAAATATCTGTAGCAGGAACAAATAATTAAACACAGCCCCGATGCGGCTTCAAACAGTAAATGTGTTTACTGTCTCTTGCATAAGGAATATGCGAAGCGCTTTCAAAAAATCAGGTTGATTTTCACGCACACAGTAGATACTGTATGTTCATACAGTAACACTATGGGTAGCACTCATTATGCGTACGCAATCAATCAGCTCTCACAACGTTCAGTCGTCATCGTTTTCTGCGAGTCAGCATGCTGCGGAAACCTCAGGCAGCGCGGGCGGAATTATCAGCGAAATCGTGTACAACGCCGATCAGCCCATAGTCACACACCTGCTATTACCGCTCTTACAGCAGTTAGGTACGCAATCCCGTTGGTTGCTATGGCTTTCTCCTCAGCAAAAATTGAGCCGTCCCTGGGTACAGCAATCTGGGTTACCGCTGGATAAAATGGTGCAACTTCACCATATCAATCCGCTGTTTACGGTTGATGCCATGGAGAGAGCTCTGCTGACAGGAAACTACAGCGCAGTGTTGTGCTGGTTACCGCACGAATTAACGGAAGAAGAGAAGGTTCGGCTACGCCACGCCGCACAGGCAGGAAATACATACGGCTTTATTATGCGGCCAGAAAGTACTGGCGGTGACGCCTATAGACTATTTCCCAGCCTTAAAATTCATTCGACATTGTATCATTAAGTAAATTAAGAATTTTCTCAGCCCTATCTGGTTATGTGCTATAGAGATCGCCGCAGAGCGGTATTCTGCGGGCTTTTTGGGTATATTTAATACAGCTAAAAGGCGTAAGATCTGTCAAAAGCATCTACCATTTGTTAGCAAGTATGTATGAATCGTGCGGTTTTCTTATGACGCAAATCACATCATACTTGTAACTTTCTCATCACGTTGTAGACTTTAACTCGCTGGAGTTGCTCTTTTATAACGTCAGTTGACTGACAGTGAGTCATAAATAAGGGCAAAGTCTCCAACCAAAGGATTTTAACCAAAGGTTTATTAGCCCATCAGGTTAATTACCGATTTGGATGATAATGAGGCGTAAAATGAAAAAAACAGCTATCGCAGTTGCAGTGGCACTGGCTAGCTTCGCGACCGTCGCGCAAGCAGCTCCTAAAGACAATACCTGGTACACCGGTGGTAAACTGGGTGTGTCTCAATTCCACGATACGGGTTTCTACGGCAATGGTTACACCGGTATCGTTAACAACCCGATCAAAAGCAAGTTAGGCGCTGGTGCATTTGTTGGTTATCAAGCCAACCCGTACCTGGGCTTTGAACTGGGCTACGACTGGCTGGGCCGCATGAAGTATGCAGGTTCTACTGCTAACGCAGCAGACAGCGCGAGCTTCAAGGCACAGGGCATCCAACTGGCTGCTAAACTGAGCTACCCTGTTATGCCTGATCTGGACGTTTATAGCCGTCTGGGCGGCATCGTATGGCGCGCAGACAGCCACGCGGCCATCAACGGCGGCGACATCAACAATGACGACACTGGCGTTTCTCCGCTGGCTGCGATCGGTGTTGAATACGCTATCGACAAAAACTGGGCTGCACGTGTTGACTACCAATGGGTAAGCAACATTGGTGATGCAGGTACCGTTGGTGCCCGTCCAGACAACCTGCTGATGAGCGTTGGCCTGTCTTACCGTTTCGGCCAAGATGACCGTGTAGTAGCGCCAGTTGTTGCTCCGGCCCCAACCCCAGCTCCGGCTCCAGTTGTTGAAACCAAGCGTTTCACGCTGAAATCTGACGTCCTGTTCAACTTCAACAAAGCAACGCTGAAAGCAGAAGGCCAGCAATCACTGGATCAACTGTACACTCAGCTGAGCTCTCTGGATCCGAAAGATGGTTCTGTTGTTGTTCTAGGCTTCACTGACCGTTTAGGTTCAGACCAATACAACCAAGCCCTGTCTGAAAAACGTGCACAGAGCGTCGTGGATTACCTGGTTTCTAAAGGTATCCCTGCGAACAAAATCTCTGCTCGTGGCCAGGGTAAATCTCACCCTGTTACCGGTTCTACCTGTGACAACGTGAAACCTCGTGCTGCGCTGATCGACTGCCTGGCACCAGATCGTCGCGTAGAGATCGAAGTTAAAGGCATCAAAGACGTTGTAACTCAGCCTCAGGCTTAAGTTATTAACGAAAAAAACCTCGCTCCGGCGAGGTTTTTTTATGCTCGACATCGTTGTCCGCTACCCTAACGTTGCTGCGCAACGTTGAAAAACGCCCCTCGCGTTTTTTATGCCTGCTTATCGCTATCGGCAAGATAAATGAACAAGCCCGGTCACATCTCGTCGTTATTCAGAATGGCTTTGAGATCCTGCTTGAGCAACGACATCTGGCTGGCGTATTTCTCTTTATGCTCAGCATCTTCAATCAGCTGCACAATCGTTTCTGACAAGGTCACACCACGTCTTTGGGCCAGAGCCGCAAGACGATGCCAGACCAAATATTCCAGATCGATCGATTTCTTGCGCGTATGTTGGTGTTCTGCATTGAAATGACGTTTACGCCGTGCACGGATCGTCTGCTTCATCCGATTTTCTAAGGTGGGATTCATACATTGCGCAATCCACTCCAACACTTTCACTGGCTGGTTTTCCATTTTAAGCAATGTCTGTACCGCTTCGTCCGCGGCACTTTGCTCCAGAAAGCGCGTGATCTCTTCTCCCTCCCGATGTTTTTTCACCAGGTACTTCCATTTCCACCCGCACTCAAGATTTTCTAGTTGTTGATATTTCATATTAAATTCTTCAGTGACCGCGTAACGTTACTTTCAGCATAACAGTTTTCCCTGATTTTGACCGCTTTCTGGCGGTTTTTTGACAGCTTTTAAGACAATCAGCTCAACGCCGTTCGGGCTTCAGTCTGTTAAAGATGACGGAGAGATGACTCTCCTTATGCGCACTCGACATTATTCTTGTATAATCACGCTTTTCCATTAGACGATTACATTGATACTTTGACCAGTAACCGACTCTCATGGCAGCATTTACTGCCCAATAATACGCCTTATCAAACGCTATTCACTCAGGCAGCTCAGCTTGCTCCTGCTGAATTCTCCGCTATTCAGTCGCGTCTGTCAGACAGTCTGACGCTCTTTTGCCACCCTCGATCTCCTTCCCGCTTTATGCTGTTGAAAGCGCAGGAAAACGATGAATATATGGCATTGATCGCCCGTGCGCTAAGCGCAATCAGGCCAGACTCCGGGGCGATACATGGCAGTAAATATATCATTGAGGGTCGTCACATCCGGGTCGAGCCAGCCACACACCCTGCGGATAATTTTGCCGCACAGCAGTCCTGTGGCTATCAGGAATGGATCGAACCTGAGCAACTCTTCGGCTGTGTGCGCAGTTTCCACGATGAAATCACGCTGCATCCAGGACTGATTCATCAGGTTAATGGCGGTACGCTGATCCTCTCGGCCAGAGCACTGTTGGCCCAGCCCTTAATGTGGCTGCGTCTGAAGCAGATTATGGCTGATGGACTCTATCGTTGGTTATCACCAGATGAGCGCAAGCCACTGCCCGTTGATGTGCCACCGATGCCGCTTGATATTCGCCTGATTATTCTCGGTGACCGCGAGAGTCTGGCTGATATTCATGATATGGAGCCGGAATTAGGCGAGCACGCGATTTACGGCGAATTTGAAGCGCAATTACAGTTGATTGAAACGGATGACATGGCCCGCTGGTGCGCCTACATCAATGCACTATGCAGCGAGAATCAACTGCCGCTACTGGACGCCGATGCTTGGCCAGCCTTAGTAAACGTTGCAGTACGCTACAGCGGCGATCAGGGCAATTTGCCATTATGCCCACGCTGGTTAACCAGTCAGTTAAAATATGCTTCGCTGTATGCCAGAGATGGTCAGATCACGGAGCAGGCGCTGGTTGATGCCGTTGCCGCTCGTCAATGGCGTGAAGGCTACCTTCGTGAGCGCATGCAGGATGAAATCGAATTAGGCCAGATCCTGATCGAAACGGAAGGCGAAGTCGTCGGCCAGGTTAACGGCCTGTCCGTACTCGAATTCCCTGGCTACCCTGTTGCCTTTGGCGAACCAGCGCGTATCAGCTGTGTCGTTCATGCTGGCGACGGTGAATTCACCGACGTCGAGCGCAAAGCCGAACTGGCTGGCAATTTGCACGCGAAGGGCATGATGATCATGCAGGCGTTCCTGATTACGGAGCTGGAGCTCGATCAACAGCTTCCCTTCTCCGCTTCCATGGTCTTCGAGCAATCATACAGCGAAGTTGACGGTGACAGTGCCTCTCTGGCAGAACTGTGTGCGTTAGTCAGCGCCCTCTCCTTGCGACCAATCAATCAACAGTTCGCCGTGACAGGTTCCGTCGATCAGTTTGGTCGTGTGCAGCCAATTGGCGGCGTAAATGAGAAGATCGAAGGTTTCTTTGAGGTCTGCCAGCGTCGCGGATTGACGGGAACACAGGGCGTGATTTTACCTGCGGCTAACCTACGCCATCTCTGTTTACAGGAAGATGTCGTTGAAGCCGTACGCGAAGGAAAATTCCATCTTTTCCCAGTGGAAGCTGCGCCAGAAGCGTTGTCATTATTGACCAACTTCGCGTATGACGATGAGCAACAGCCAAATCTGCTGACCGCGATTCGCGAGCGAATTGGACAACTTGCACCACAGGAACGCAGACGTTTCCCTTGGTTTTTCCGTTAAACCAACTGGTTCAACCAGACGCAACAGACTTGCCCAGCGTACAGGTGTACGCTAACCTGCGTGCTTCATTAAAATAAGGCTTACAGAGACCATGGTAGATAAACGCGAATCCTATACAAAAGAAGACCTCCTTGCCTCCAGTCGTGGTGAGCTGTTTGGCCCGCAAGGCCCTCAGTTACCCGCCCCTAACATGCTCATGATGGACCGCGTCGTTAAGATGACAGAAGACGGCGGTAAGTATGGCAAAGGCTATGTGGAAGCCGAATTGGATATCACGCCTGACCTGTGGTTCTTCGGTTGCCATTTCATCGGCGATCCAGTGATGCCAGGTTGCCTCGGTCTGGATGCTATGTGGCAGCTCGTCGGCTTCTATCTGGGCTGGTTAGGTGGCGAAGGTAAAGGCCGCGCACTCGGCGTGGGTGAAGTCAAATTCACTGGACAAGTGCTGCCGACGGCGAAGAAAGTGACTTATCGCATTCACTTCAAACGTGTGATCAATCGCCGTCTGGTGATGGGGATTGCTGATGGCGAAGTACTGGTTGACGGTCAGCAAATCTATACCGCTGACGAACTGAAAGTGGGTCTGTTCAAAGACACCAGCTCTTTCTAAGCGTCAGATAGCACTGCGGGCGAAACACCTTTCGCCCGCGTTATCCATTTTATCTCTTCGACGCGCTCTCACCCTGACTTAAATCACTCGCCCTATCATGACGGGCTTGTCAGCTCATTGGTGATCGACTGCCGTACATCTTGCGGTATCTTCAATTCGGTCGCTAACGCATCCAGATAGCTTTTCTCCATGAAGTGATCGACGTCAATAACCGCACAGCTCAGGAAGTAGATCTCAAGCGCCTCTTCCTCATTCTTCACGTCTTTAGCCAGCAGAACCGGGTCAAGCGGTTGTTCTATGGCTTCCTGCACCCAACGATGTGCTTCACTGCCCAGTTGCAGTTGCTGAATGTTCTCATCGATACGCTGTTTCTCTGTAGCATCAATATGGCCGTCACTTTTAGCAGCAAAAACCAGAGCCTGAATCAGACGACGGGCGCGAATATTGTCGGCTGAGGACTGAGTACCAAACTGAGGATCGTCCTGATGCGTGTCGCGAACGCGTTTCTTGTACTGGTTCCACAACACCACACCCGCCGCGGCGCTGCCGCCAATGATCAACGCATTTTTACCCAATGAGCCCATGATCTTCCGAGTGGATTTATTCGACAACAAGACGCCAGCCAAACCGCCCAGCGCCGCGGGCTTCAGCATGTCGCCCAAATTGCCGTTTTTACCCCCTTGATGATGATTTCCCTGCTTGCTACCGGAGTTTAATAAGCCCTGAATCTGTTGCAGCCAATTATTCATTTTCATTCCTCGAGGAAAAGTGACATCACTGATGGTGTTATCACCCATAGTAATGGTGCGGAAGGCGTTTGTTTGTCAGATTGTGTATAGCAATGAAAAGTATGGACCGCCCTTTCTGGGCGGTCCATCTGGCTATGCGGAGAACGTTACGAGGCTGGTTTTAGCGGTGCTTTTCTCACCGGGGTATTTCCGGACACATAGTAGCGCGCTTTGCTGCGCGGCAGCGGCTGGCGACGGCGGATTCGGTCGGCAATCTTCTCGGCAATCATGATGGTTGTCGCGTTCAGGTTACCAGTAATAATCTGCGGCATAATGGAGGCATCCACTACGCGCAGCCCTTCCATCCCGTGGACCCGACCTTGCCCATCAACCACCGCCATCTCGTCCTCTCCCATCTTACAGGAACAAGAGGGATGGAATGCCGTCTCAGCGTGGGTACGGATAAATTCATCCAGTTCCTCATCGGTCTGCACCTCCAGCCCGGGACTGATTTCTCGACCACGGTATTTATCCAGCGCAGGCTGCGCCATGATTTCACGCGTAATGCGGATTGCATCGCGAAACTCCTGCCAATCCTGTTCTGTCGACATATAGTTGAACAGGATGCTGGGGTGCTCACGGGCGTCTTTGGAACGCACCTGCACACGCCCTCGGCTAAGTGAGCGCATGGAGCCCACATGCGCCTGAAACCCATGCTCTTTTACCGCGTTACTGCCGTTGTAGTTAATCGCGACAGGGAGAAAATGGTATTGAATGTTCGGCCAGGCGAATTCATCACTGCTACGAATAAACCCCCCCGCTTCAAACTGGTTACTCGCACCAATGCCTGTGCCGTTGAACAACCATTCCGCCCCGATTTTCGGCTGATTAAACCACTGTAGCGCTGGATACAGCGACACCGGTTCTTTGCAGGCGTATTGCAAATACATTTCCAGATGGTCCTGCAAATTCTCGCCGACGCCGGGCAACGCGTGCACGACTGGAATATCGAGCGCCTGAAGCAGCGCTTTCGGCCCCACGCCAGAGCGTTGCAGGATCTGCGGCGAGGCGATCGCACCGGCACATAGCAGCACCTCGCGACGAGCCTTCGCCGTCTGCGCACTTTCGCCTTTAAAGTAAGCGACGCCGACGGCACGTTTTCCGTCAAAGAGAATCCTGTCGGTTAAGGCATACGTCACGATGGTCAGATTTTTACGACCTTTCGCCTGATCCAGATAGCCTCGGGCGGTACTGGCGCGACGCCCCTTCGGCGTAACGGTCCTGTCCATCGGCCCAAACCCTTCCTGCTGATAGCCGTTAAGATCGTCCGTACGTGGATAACCGGCTTGTACGCCCGCTTCAACCATAGCGTGAAACAGTTCGTTGTTTCCCATCTTCGGCGTGGTCACCGACACAGGGCCCGTCGCGCCATGATAGTCATTCGATCCTACATCCCGCGTTTCCGCTTTGCGGAAATACGGCAGACAATCAAGGTAACTCCAGTCTTCCAGACCGGGCATCGTCGCCCAGTTATCAAAATCCATCGCATTGCCACGGATGTAGCACATGCCGTTAATCAGTGATGAGCCACCCAGCCCTTTGCCACGACCGCATTCCATACGGCGGTTATTCATATGAGGTTCTGGGTCAGTCTCATACGCCCAGTTATAACGCTTCCCCTGTAGTGGGAAAGCGAGTGCCGCAGGCATTTGCGTGCGAAAATCCAACCGATAGTCCGGGCCACCGGCTTCGAGCAGCAGCACGCTGACGTCGCTTTCTTCTGTGAGACGCGTTGCCAGCACATTGCCGGCAGAACCGGCTCCGATAATGATGTAATCATATTCCATTAGGCTTTCTCCCCTTCGTTTAAAATACCGAGCGGAATTCACCCAGTTCAACCTGTACAGACTTGATTTGCGTATAGTGTTCCAATGTTGTTATGCCGTTTTCACGTCCGACACCCGAATGTTTGTAGCCGCCCACAGGCATTTCAGCCGGGGATTCCCCCCAGGTGTTGATCCAGCAAATCCCAGCCTCAAGCTGATGAATAACCCGATGTGCCCGATTCAGATCGCAGGTCACGATGCCGGCCGCCAGCCCATACTCGCTATCATTGGCGCGACGGATGACTTCATCCTCATCCTGATACGTCAGAATGCTCATGACCGGGCCAAAGATTTCTTCCCGCACAATCTTCATATCGTCCCGGCAATCCGTGAACACCGTAGGGGCAACGTATGCGCCTTGTGCATATTTCTCGTCAGCCATCGGTTCGCCACCCACCAGCACGCGAGCGCCTTCGCGTTTTCCACTTTCGATGTAACGCAGTACGGATTCTCTGTGCGGGAAGCTGATCAGCGGACCAAAATTCACCTGCTCGTCAGTCGGGTCACCGATACGGATGCGCTGAACGCGCGCCAGAATTTTTTCCTCAAACTGCGTCTGCAATGCCTGTGGAACAAAGACGCGCGTACCGTTAGTACACACCTGCCCTGAGCTGAAGAAATTCGCCATCATGGCGATATCCGCCGCCTTATCCAGATCGGCATCAGCGAAAATGATCAACGGCGATTTTCCACCCAACTCCATCGTGACCTCTTTCAGGGTCGAACCTGCGGCATTGGCCATTACCGTTTTCCCGCTGGCGATCCCTCCCGTGAAAGAGACTTTGGCAATACCGGGATGCATGGTCAGCGCCTGACCAACGGATTGTCCCGCACCCGTCAGCACAGTGAATACGCCCGCCGGTAACCCAGCCTCGGTATAGATTTCTGCCAGCTTCAGCGCGGTAAGCGACGTGACCTCACTGGGCTTGAAGATCATCGCATTGCCCGCCGCCAGTGCAGGGGCCGATTTCCACAATGCGATCTGAATGGGATAGTTCCAGGCACCGATGCCAGCGACCACGCCAAGCGGTTCCCGGCGGGTATAGGCGAACGAAGTATCACGTAGGGGGATCTGCTGCCCTTCGAGCATGGGAACCAACCCCGCGTAATATTCCAGAACATCCGCACCGGTCACGATATCGACGGTGCGCGTTTCTGAGAGCGGCTTGCCGGTGTCGTGCGTTTCAAGCAATGCGAGTTCATCATTGCGCTCACGCAGGATATCGACAGCACGGCGTAAAATACGCGAGCGCTCCATCGCTGTCATGGCCGCCCATATTTTCTGCCCTGCGGTTGCTGCGCTAACCGCTCGGTCAACATCAGCGGCAGTGGCTGACTGAAGCTGGGCGATGATGTCTCCATTCGCGGGGTTTATCGCATCAAACGTATCGTCACCCGTGCTATCGACATATGTGCCGTTGATATAAAGCTGTTGTAAACCGTAGCGAGACATAAATTCTCCTGTCTGATGGCTGCCCGGACACACGTTCCGGGCAGAAAAAGAAAAAGCAAAGCGATAAGGAAGGATTACGTGCGAGTGAGCTGCTGCTCGATATAGTCGTAGGCAATGCTCAGCGCTTCTTCGCGGTTGAAGGCGTCATGACTTAGCGCACCGCGCAGCCACAGTCCATCGATCAAGCCTGCCAACCCTTTTGCCGCAATACGTGCGTTATCTTTCGGCAAGCAATGGCTAAACTCGACGCACAGGTTGGAGTAAAGCCGCCTATCGTTAACCTGCTGTAGCCGATGGAGCATGGGGGAATGCAGGCTACTGGCCCAAAACGCCAGCCAGGTTTTCATCGCCGCGCTATTCGTCTGACTATCATCAAAATTGCCCTGAACAATCGCCCGCAAACGCGCACGAGGCGTGTTGTCTGTCAGGCTCAGCAATCTTGATTTCACCGCCAGCCCCAGATGACTAATCAGATAGCGCATCGTCGCTTCCAGTAAGCCATTTTTATCGCGGAAGTAATGGCTGATGATCCCATTCGACACCCCCGCACGTCGGGCAATCTGTACGATCGAGGCGTCATGCATCCCCACATCGTTAATTGCTGCCAGCGTCGCGTCGATGAGCTGTTGTCGTCTGATAGGCTGCATTCCCACTTTAGGCACTGCACTTCCCCTTCATTTTCTTCCCTTCATTTTGCGTGATGAATCACGGTAAAAGACGATGATTCATGATCCGATTTGTCCCATTAAACTTTTTTTTGATTGAACGTTCAATAAAAAATGAATATCTTTTATTGCTGAAAGGTTAAAAATCTGTATCAATTATCATGAAAAATGGTGTGAGTTCAGACGATAACTCCACCTTAAAAAGAATAATTTCTTTTTTGTTCTGACGACCTTCTTCAACGGAAAGCGTACTCAGCGGATGTCCTGCGCCCCATTCTTGGTATGCGCTAAGCACACTTCGTGGAGAGAGGAATCAGATTGTCTGTTCACGTAACGCAAGGGATAACCATGCCAGCATCAGAAACGACCACCCAACAGGATCGCCTGAATCCTGTCGTGTTCTACACATCAGCGGGACTCATCCTGACCTTCTCGCTGCTGACCATGTTGTTTAACAAAGAGGCAAATGCCTGGATTACCCACGCACTTAACTGGGTTTCAGCCACCTTTGGTTGGTACTACCTGCTCGCCGCCACGCTCTACATCGTTTTCGTCATCTTCATCGCCTCCTCCCGCTTTGGTTCGATCAAGCTCGGGCCGGAGCAGTCGAAACCTGAATTTAGCTTGATGAGCTGGGCTGCAATGCTGTTTGCTGCAGGGATCGGCATCGATTTAATGTTCTTTTCCGTCGCGGAACCCATTACGCAATATATGATGCCGCCGGAAGGACAGGGCCAAACGATGGAAGCGGCGCGGCAGGCTATGGTCTGGACGCTGTTTCACTACGGGCTAACAGGTTGGTCAATGTACGCGCTGATGGGTATCGCTTTGGGCTACTTCAGCTACCGGTATAATTTACCGCTGACGATTCGCTCTGCCCTGTATCCTATTTTTGGTAAACGCATCAATGGTCCGATTGGACACAGTGTTGATATCGCCGCCGTACTCGGAACCATCTTCGGTATCGCCACCACGCTCGGTATCGGCGTCGTTCAGCTTAATTACGGGCTGAAAGTCCTGTTCCAGATTCCTGAGAACCTTACCGTTCAGGCCTCACTCATCCTGCTTTCCGTAATCATGGCGACCGTTTCCGTAACGTCTGGGGTCAATCGCGGCATTCGCTTCCTTTCCGAGCTTAACGTCCTGCTTGCACTCGGTTTGATTCTCTTTCTGCTCTTCTGGGGGGATACCGAGTTTCTGCTAAACGCGCTGGTGCTGAACGTCGGGGATTACATCAACCGTTTTACCGGTATGACGCTCAATAGCTTTGCGTTCGATCGCCCGACCGAGTGGATGAATAGCTGGACGCTGTTCTTCTGGGCGTGGTGGGTCGCGTGGGCACCGTTTGTCGGGCTGTTTCTGGCACGTATATCGCGCGGCAGAACGATTCGGCAGTTTGTCGTCGGCACGCTGATCATCCCGTTTGTCTTTACCCTGCTGTGGCTCTCCATTTTTGGCAACAGCGCACTTTATCAGGTAATCCACGGCAATCTGGACTTTGCGACCGAAGTCATGCAGCACCCGGAGCGTGGGTTCTACAGCCTGCTGGCACAGTATCCTGGCTTCAGTCTGAGCGCGTCTGTCGCGACCATTACCGGCTTGCTGTTTTATGTTACCTCTGCCGATTCCGGTTCGCTGGTGCTGGGCAACTTCACTTCTCGCCTCGGCGACATCAACAATGATGCGCCAAACTGGCTACGGATTTTTTGGTCAGTCGCGATTGGCCTGTTGACGCTGGGTATGTTGATGACAAACGGCGTGTCAGCATTACAGAACACCACGGTCATCATGGGGCTGCCGTTTAGCTTTGTGATGTTCTTTATTATGGCGGGGTTATATAAATCACTGCGGGTCGAAGATTACCGTAAAGCCAGCTCCTTGCAAACCTCGGCGCCGATGCCAATCTCAGGCGACGATCGCCTGAACTGGAAACAGCGCATCTCACGCGTCATGAATTTCCCTGGCACAACGCATACGCAGAAAATGCTGGATAACGTCTGTAAAGCGGCCATGGAGGATGTCGCGCGCGAACTGCGCCTGCGCGGTGCCAACGTTGAAGTCAACGAATTACCGCCTGTCGAAGATGAACGTCTGAATCACCTCGAACTGTTGGTGGATTTGGGTGATGAGCAGAATTTCCTCTACCAAATTTGGCCACAGCGCTATAGCGTCCCAGCGTTTACCTACCGGGCCCGCTCGGGGAAATCGGATTATTACCGCCTTGAAACCTTCCTGTTGGAAGGAAGTCAGGGAAATGATCTGATGGACTACAGCAAGGAACAGGTGATTAACGACATTTTGGATCAGTACGAACGCCACCTGAATTTTCTTCATCTTAATCGAGAAGCGCCCGGCAATACGCTAACCTTCCCAGATGCATAACTCCCTATGGCGCTGAAATACAGCGCCATTTTTCAATGTGTTATGTCTTTATTGTCCCTTTTCCGTTCATGGTGTTTTTCCTGAATCTATGGGCTATGCCGCATTCTTTGCTTCCACGATTTGCGCTTTATTTTTGAAACGGTATACTGCACACATCAAATTGAAATACAGTTTTAAAAAATGTATTTGTCCGTCACAGAAAAGGAACGAACATGAAAATTGCACTGATTAACGAGAACAGCCAGGCTGCCAAAAACGCCATCATCGCCGAGTCTCTGACCAAAGCGGTTGCACCGTTGGGCCACACTGTACACAACTACGGTCAATATGCCGTTGAAGATGCCGCACAGCTGACCTACATCCAGAACGGTATTCTGGCTGCTATCCTGCTGAACTCTGGCGCTGCTGATTTCGTTGTGACTGGCTGCGGTACTGGCCAAGGCGCCATGCTGGCTTGTAACTCTTTCCCAGGCGTAATCTGTGGTCTGGTTGTTGACCCATCTGATGCTTACCTGTTCTCTCAGATCAACAACGGTAACGCCGTATCCGTTCCTTACGCTAAAGGCTTTGGCTGGGGCGCTGAACTGAATCTGGAAAACCTGTTTACCCAGTTGTTCAAAGAAGAAGGCGGCCGTGGCTATCCGAGCGATCGCGTTGTTCCTCAACAACGTAACAAGAAAATCCTGGATGCCGTAAAAGAAGTGACCTACAACGACCTGATCACCATTCTGAAAGGTCTCGATCAGGATCTGGTTAAAGGCGCCGTTGCTGGTCCTAAATTCCAGGAATACTTCTTTGCTAACAGCAAAGACGAAGCACTGACCAGCTACATCAAAACGCTGCTGGCGTAATCGCCCTACAGCTGATAAAAAACCACAGGCCATCACGGTCTGTGGTTTTTTTATGCCTATTCCCCCCCTTTTTGCCTACATTTTAACGACACCGTTACGCGGACTATCCGTTACCGTTCAATGCTTAGCCAGACGCATCGTTCGCGCTAAATACTGCTTGACCGGAGCTAAGTGACTCCCTATAGTAGCGCCCCGTTGCCCCTTGTAGGCAACCCCCGGTGAGGTGTCCGAGAGGCTGAAGGAGCACGCCTGGAAAGTGTGTATACGTGAAAACGTATCAAGGGTTCGAATCCCTTCCTCACCGCCATATAAAAGAAAACGCCCTTAACTTACGTTAAGGGCGTTTTCTTTTATATCGTTGGAACGGATGAGAAACTTTGACAAGGTTCGACAAAACGCGAGGACTGGCGTTTTGGACCGCCAACGGCGGCCCACAGGGCGAGCGGCAGAACACCGCGAGTCAATTCCTATGGCATACTCATACCAGCCGCCCTTGACGTACGTCAGGGACGCTTTCTTTTATGGAAGCCAGTAAGGAAGTCTCGTCGCAATGACCATCTATTGACAAAAAACACGCTCCGCAGCGGACTTAAACAAAGTAACATCTTTACTCCATCAGCCTAATTAAGCAGATAACGCCCTTTAAAAGTACCGAACAGTTATTAACTTCACCGCTATTATTAATTCCGTTGGTATTTATTTTAAAAATGTGACCGTTATCTCCATGAGATGCATCAGAAACCCGATAATAAAATAGCACGCTAAATATTCTAGTAAAAACCATCCATTATAATAAAAAAACATCACAACAGCATCACATATGATTTTATGTTTAGAGGCGATCGATAATCATAACCAGATAAAACAAGCAACTTCTGAGGTTCAGGTTATTATTAATGTAATCTTAATGTTATTGCCTGATAATGGCGAACAGACAACATTTCAATGTCATATAAAAAATATATATCTACCGACGGAGAACTCTAACATGACAATTGTAAAAAAACTGGTTCTGGCGATGAGCATCTTCGCTCTGGCGTTGATCTGTGTCGGGGGATTTGGGCTGAACGCACTGAGTTCATCAAAAGATCGCTTCGAGTACGTGATGACCAATACGTTGCCTAGTATAGGCAAACTGAACACTGCCAATGACGCTATTAGCAATGCCAGAACGTATCTACTACAGTTTATTCTCATTTCTGATCCTCAAAAGAAGAAAGAAAAAAGGCAAGAAATAGTAAATGCATTAAATGAAACAGAAAAAAGCATTAACGACTATATGAAAAATGACATTTCAGACGACAACGATCTGAATCTGTCTAAAAAGAATATCGAAGCCTTCAATAGTTACCGCAGTGTCATTACTCCACTCATTCAAGAGGGGGCAACTACTGATAATTCTTCCTTGGAGCAGGGGAACATTATCGATATAGAGAAAACACTATTCCAAGGATTTCAAGATCAATATCGCTATAATTTAGATTTGGCGAAGAAACTCCAAAAAGAAAACAGTGATAACTTTAACTTAACAGCATGGATGCTAACCGGACTCATCATTGGCGCATTGGTTTTGGCAGGCACATTCTCTACCATGATTCTGCGCTATGTTCGACAAAACCTGAATAATTTACGAGCAAAATTGACAACCATCAGCGAAACGCTGGATTTAACTCAACAAGCTGATGCACAACGTAATGATGAGATAGGCCAAACAGCACAAGCCTTCAACGCATTGATCACGCGTTTTTCTGATGTGTTGAGCCATGTCCGTGCTTCAAGCGAGAATGTGGCGATATCCTCAAGCGAGATCGCATCGGCGAATATTGACCTCTCCTCAAGAACAGAAGAGCAGGCTTCCTCGCTTGCTCAGACCGCCGCCAGTATGCATGAACTGTCGTCAACGGTGGAAAGTAATGTTGATAATATGATGCAAGCTAATCAACTGGGTAAAAAAGCCAATGATGTGGTTGAGCATGGTGATGCTGCCGTTTCCCGGATGATTCAAGCAATGGAGGAAATCGCCAGCGGTTCCTCCAAGGTTGCCGAAATCACCACGCTAATAGAAGGCATCGCTTTTCAAACCAATATCTTGGCACTGAATGCAGCCGTTGAAGCCGCGCGAGCGGGTGAACACGGCCGTGGCTTTGCCGTCGTCGCCAGTGAGGTTAGAACACTTTCACAACGCTCATCTTCCGCAGCAAAAGAAATCAAAACCCTGATAGATAATGCGCAGTTGGCGGTTAAAAATGGCTCCTCTCAAGCCAGCGCAGTTCGGGACTCTATTATCGATGTTAAAGACGTCATTAAGAACGTGTCAGACCTGATCAATGAGGTGTCATTGGCTTCAGAGGAACAAAGCCGAGGCATTGCACAAATCAATATTGCCGTAAACCAGATGGAAGGAGTCACCCAGCAAAACGCAGCAATGGTTGAACAGGCATCTTCAGCCGCTGACTCGTTAAGTGAACAAGCAGCAAAATTACGCAGTGCTGTTGAGACTTTTAAGCTCAATGGAATGGAGAAACGCAGTACTATTTCACCGCGGCCATTACAGTTAGAAAATTACTCTGGATAATGGTCACGTTATAGACAAATAAAGCCCTGATCTCTATAGATT